>NZ_CP050192.1:651135-661356 GCF_011694515.1 Mycobacterium sp. DL592
CGAACGATTCCTCAGGAAACCCGAAGGTCCGCACCGGGAATGAATCGGTGCCCGCCTGCACTTGAGGCAGGCATGACCTACACCCTGGCCGACGACGCAGCCCTGCTCCAGCCGATCACCGTGGGCAGTGTGACGGCCCGCAACCGGATCTTCATGGCGCCGCTGACGCGCAGCCGGGCCCAGGCCGATGGCACACCGTCTGACCTGCAGGTCGAGTACTACGCGCAACGCGCCGCCGCGGGCCTGATCATCACCGAGGCCACCGCCGTCTCCCAGGCCGGTAACGGCGCCTACGGCAACACCCCGGGTATCTACACCGACGCACACGAGCAGAAGTGGGCGCAGGTCGCCCAGGCCGTGCACGAGCGCGACGGGCTGATCTTCATGCAGATCTGGCATGTCGGCCGGATGGCGCACCCCGACATCAGCGGTGCCGAAACAGTGGCGCCGTCGGCGATTGCCGCCGGCATGCTCGCCCACACTCCAGCAGGCAAGAAGCCGCTGCCGGTTCCGCGCGCTCTCGAGACCGACGAAATCCCCAGTGTGATAGCGCAATTCCGTTCCGCAGCCCGCCGCGCGGTCGACGCCGGCATGGACGGTGTCGAGATCCACTCGGCCAACGGATACCTGCTGCACCAATTCCTGGCTGATGCCACGAATCGCCGCACCGACCATTACGGCGGATCGGCACAGAACCGCGCGCGCCTGGCCGCCGAGGTCATCGAAGCCGTCGCCGAGGAGATCGGCCCCGACCGGGTCGGGGTGCGCATCTCTCCCGGAAACAATGCCGGAGACGTTCACGAGGTCGACACCATCTCAGCGTATGAGGCTCTGCTGGAGCGCATTTCGTCACTCGGTCTGGCGTACCTGCATGTGCTCATCGACCCCGACTCCGACGACTTCGGCACCATCCGCGCACTGTGGCCGGGAACGTTCGTCCTCAACACCGGTCGCGAGATCGAGACCAGCTTCTGCCAACTGGAGAATCTCGCCGACTGGGGTGTCATCAGCGCCGCCACCGTCGGCCGGGCGTTTCTGGCCAACCCCGACCTGATCGACCGGCTGCGTGCCGGTGCCGAACTCAACGAACCCGACGTCGCGACGTTCTACTCACCGGGATCGGCGGGGTACACCGACTACCCGACGCTGGCGCCGATCGCCTGAGCCGCCTTCTCGTGGCGGCGCTGGCGCTCAGCGGTCGCCAGATAGAAGGCCCAGGCGAACGCGAAGCTGGTGAACAGGCTGGAGACGAAGAACAGCCACGGCCGGCGGATGCCGCGGCGGTACCCGTCGACGATGGTGAACAGCGGCAGCAGGATGACATTGCCGATCGTGTAGTCCTGGCTCGCCGAGGCCGCCGCCGGGTTGTCGTAGCCCAGAGTGATGAACTGCCACCAGCTTCCGTTGCCGGTGAACACATTGCCCGAGCCGTCGGCGTACTGGTGGACGAACTTGATGTTGAAGTACCAGCCGAGCACGACCGAGGCGATACCGGCCACGTAGTAGGCCACTTCCAGGGCGCTGAGCGCGGGCCCGTTGACGGGCTTGCGGAAGATCGCCGGGTTGGACTGAATGACCCAGGCGATCACGAGTACGGCGAGCACGGCGTGCACGAGAAGCGTCATGGTTGGTCAATCTAAAGCAATCGCATCGATGTTTTGTCAATTTTGACAAATGCTCGTGCGGTAGGTTGTCCCCCGTGGTTCGGCCTGCTCAGACGGCGCGCAGTGAGCGCACCCGCGACGCGTTGCGTCGTGCGGCCATGGTGCGGTTCCTCGCGCAAGGCGTCGAGGACACCTCGGCCGATCAGATCGCCGCCGACGCCGGGGTGTCGCTGCGTACCTTCTACCGCCACTTCACCTCCAAGCACGACCTGCTGTTCGCCGACTATGACGCCGGCCTGGAGTGGTTCCGCGCCGCGTTGCAGGCGCGCTCGCCGGAGGAACCGATCCTCGAGTCCGTGCAGTCCGCCATCGACGCCTCGCCGTACGACCCGGAGGCCGTCGCCCAGATCGCGGCACTTCGCGCCAAAGAACTCGACCCCGGCAGCATCGTCCGGCACACCCGCCAGGTGGAGGCCGAGTTCGCCGACGCGGTGGCCGCTCAACTCGCCGACAGCGCGGAGCACCTGGGGGTGGACGACCGGCTGCGCGTCATGGTGACGGCCCGCTGTATCGCGGCCGCCGTCTTCGGCGCGATGGAAATGTGGATGGTCGGTGACGACCAGTCGCTGGCGGAATTGCAGCGGCTCTGCCGCACCGCGCTGGAGCTGTTGCGCGGCGGCGTCATCACCGACTAGGGACCGTCGACCGTCTGGCGTGGCATGCTCACCGTCATGCATGCGTTTCGCGCCGCCGTGGAAGCCGGCGACTTCGATGCCCTGCCCGCGCTGTTCGCGCCGGACGTGGTGTTCCGCAGCCCGATCGCGCACAAGCCCTACCAAGGCCGCGACGCCGTCGGGGTGATCCTGCGTGCGGTCTCGCGGGTGTTCGCCGATCTCACCTACGTCCGCGAGATCGGAGCCGAGGGCGCTGCCGACCATGCGCTGGTCTTCACCGCCAAGGTCGGCGACCTCGACATCAACGGCTGCGATTTCCTGCACACCGGGCCAGACGGCCTCATCGACGAGTTCACCGTCATGCTGCGGCCGCTGCGGGCGGTCAACGCGTTCGCCGAGCGGATGAGCGAAGAATTCGCCAAAGAGATGCCGAAGTCCGGTCTTTCGGGCTGACCCAGCGTGTGCTCCCACACTTGACCCGGTGTGCGGAGGACCATCGGACCCATGGCGAGGATCGGTGACGACTCTCTGATCGTGCGTGCCCAACAGCGTCCCGACGCCACCTGGCTGTTCACCATCCGCTACACGGTGTACTTCGATCAGTCCGAGCTCGGGATGAGATTCGACGACAGCGTCCAGGTCTGTGACGACCACCGTGCGACGCCGGTGCCGTTCATCGCCTGCACGCGCTCGGTGCTGCGCAAGAAGCGGGTGGTGGTCACCGACGACGCGATCACCCGGGTCGACAACGTCTACGCGACCGTGTGCCTGCGCCGTCGCGGCGGTCCCGACGCGGTGATTCAGTCCGCGCGGTTGCCCAAGATCTCGGCCCAGTCGCTGGGCACCCGCCCGCGGGGGCCGGGCACCGTCTCGTCGGCCGGCCGGCTCTCCGGGGGCGCCAGTCGCGGGCCGTCGTAATACTGGTTGTCTTCGTAGTCCCAGAACCAGTCCTCGCCCGGTTCGAAGGAACGAATGATCGGGTGACCTGACTCCCGCCAGTGCGCGGCGGCGTGCCGCATCGGTGAGTCATCGCAGCAGCCGATGTGGCCGCAGGCGGCGCAGCGCCGCAGGTGCACCCACCAGCCGCCAGACGCGTCGCACTCGACGCAGCCTGTTCCGCTCGGCGGGATGGACGGATCGACCGCTTCAGCCACCAGCCCAGCCTACGCAGGCCTTCTCTCATGCCGCGGACAACACTTTTACTCGCGACGATTCAATCGGTCTGAGCGAAACCAAATGCTTTGCGGCGACCTGCCGATGTGCATATTGACGCTCGCACTTGTGCGTAGGTGTGCGTTGACAGCTAATCGGCACTCTCCTACCGTCCGGCCCAAGCCTGGCGATGGAGAGGACTGCATGTGGGATCCGCAGAGGGGTGCTGGCGCCCGGCGGCCGTAATGCCGCCGCCGCCCTTGCTCCGCCCGCGTTTCCCCGGCGGCCAACGGTGAAAGCCGCCGCCTGGTCCAAGCCCGTTTTCTCCGTCGGAGACTTCGTGGTGCTCGTCGGCGAGACCTTCGCGGCCATGTTCCGCCGCCCGTTCGCCTGGCGGGAACTGCTCGACCAGATCTGGTTCGTCGCCCGGGTGTCCATCGTGCCCACCCTGGTGCTCTCGATTCCCTACACGGTGCTCATCGTCTTCACCCTCAACATCGTGCTCCTCGAGGTCGGCGCGGGCGACCTCTCCGGCGCCGGGGCGGCGCTGGCGTCGGTGACCCAGGTGGGCCCGGTCGTGACGGCCATCGTGGTCGCCGGGGCGGGCTCGACCGCGATGTGCGCCGACCTCGGTGCCCGCACCATCCGCGAAGAGATCGACGCGATGAAGGTGATCGGCATAAACCCCGTCCAGGCCCTCGTCGTCCCACGGGTCATCGCCGCGACTTTCGTTGCGCTGATGCTGTATTCGGTGGTCGCCGTCGTCGGCCTGGCGGGAAGCTACTTCTTCGTCGTCTTCATTCAGCACGTCACCCCGGGGGCGTTCGTCGCAGGTATGACGCTGCTGACCGGCCTGCCCCAGGTGATCGTGTCCCTGGTCAAGGCGCTGCTGTTCGGCCTGTCGGCCGGTCTGATCGCCTGCTACAAGGGTCTGTCGGTCGGCGGCGGACCGACCGCGGTCGGCAACGCCGTCAACGAGACCGTGGTGTTCGCCTTCATGGCGCTGTTTCTCATCAACATTCTGGCCACCGCCTTCGGCGTAAAGGTGGCGCCATGAGCGAGAAGCGGAGCGGGATCGCGCATGACCGCAGCGAGAAGCGGAGCGGGATCGCGCATGACCCCAGCGAGAGCAACAAGCTGGTCGACTTCACCCGGAAGCTGGGGGAGCAGACGGCGTTCTACGGCAGCGCCCTGGCGGCCACCCCGTACGCGGTGCGGCGCTATCCCGGCGAGGTGCTGCGCCTTATCGCCGTGATGGGGATGGGCACCGGGGCCTTGGCCGTCATCGGCGGCACCGTCGTCATCGTCGGCTTCCTGACGCTGTCCACCGGCGCGCTGATCGCCGTGCAGGGCTACAACACCCTGTCGAACGTCGGTATCGAAGCCCTGACCGGGTTCCTGGGCGCCTTCCTCAATGTCCGGTTCATCGCGCCGGCAACCGCGGGGGTGGCCCTCGCCGCGACGATCGGGGCAGGCGCCACCGCGCAGCTCGGGGCGATGCGGATCAACGAGGAGATCGACGCCCTGGAAGTGATGGGCATCCGTGCCGTCACCTACCTGGCCTCGACCCGCATCGTGGCAGGCGTGCTGGCGGTCATCCCTATCTATACCGTCGCCGTGCTGATGTCGTTCCTGGCCACCCGGTTCGGCACCACCGTCATCTACGGCCAGTCCCGCGGTGTGTACGACCACTACTTCTCGAGCTTCCTTCATGCCAGCGACCTGATGTGGTCGTTCATCGAGGCGCTGGCGATGGCCGCGGTCGTGATGGCCATCCACACCTACTACGGCTATACCGCCACCGGCGGCCCCGCCGGCGTCGGCGAGGCGGTCGGCCGCGCAGTGCGCACCTCGATCACCGCAGGCGTCTTCATCCTCTTGACCATCACACTGTCCGTGTACGGGCAGTCCGGCAACTTCCACCTGTCGGGGTAAGACGTGGCGAACTCCTCCCGACGCGAAAAGATCGACCCGATCTGGTGGGCCCCGGTGCTGATCCTCGTCATCGCCGCCATCACCACGCTGACCGCACTGCTGTTCTCCGGCTCGCTGCGCAAAACGGTTCCGCTGACCGTAGTTTCGGACCGCGCCGGGCTCGTCATGGAGGACGGCGCCAAGGTCAAACTGCGCGGTGTCCAGATCGGCGAGGTCACCTCGATCGGCGCTGAGCACGCCGGTGGGCAGAACCTCTCCACCCTGAAACTCAAGATCGACCCCGGCCCCTTCCAGTACCTGCCGGGCAACGTCGAGGCGGAGATCAAGTCCAGCACCGCATTCGGTGCCAAGTACGTCGACCTCATCGTGCCGTCCGACGGTGCGAGCGGGCACCTGGCCCCCGGTGCCGTGCTGCGCTCGCGCAATGTCACCGTCGAGGTGAACACCGTTTTCGAGAACCTGCAGTCCGTGGTGCGCTCCATCGACCCGGCCAAGCTCAATTCGGTGTTCACCGCTGTCGCCGACGCCGTCCGCGGCAAAGGCGAGCGAATCGGACAGGCCATAACCGGCGCCAATACGGTGCTGCTGGCGGTCAACCCGCGGATGCCCACCGTGCAACGAGACTGGCAGTTGTTCGGTCAGACCGCACAGGCCTATTCCGATGCGGCGCAGAACATTCTGGCCGTACTGGACAATTTCACCACCACCAGCGCGACGATCACCGCCAACGCCGGCGCGGTGGACAACCTGCTGCTGTCGGCGGTCGGGTTCTCCCAGTCCGGCATCAACACGATCGGGGCCAATCAGCCGAACCTGGTGCGGGCGATGAACATCCTGGACCCGACCACCGCGTTGTTCCTCAAGTACTCGCCGACCTACACCTGCCTGTTCCAGGGCGCCCAGTGGTTCCTCGAGCACGGCGGCCGGGATGCCCTCGGCGGCAACGGCAAATCGGTCATCATGGACGCCGCCCTGCTCGCCGGCGACGATCCCTACCGCTATCCCGACAACCTGCCGATCGTCAACGCCAAGGGCGGCCCCGGCGGTAAGCCGAGTTGCGGCTCGCTGCCCGACGCCAGCAAGAACTTCCCGGTGAAGTACCTCGTCACCGACACCGGGTTCGGAACCGGCCTCGACGTGCGGCCCAACCCCGGCATCGGGTTCCCCGGCTTCGCCAACTACTTCCCGGCCACCAAGGGTGTGCCGGAGGAACCGCGAATCCGCTATCCCGGGGGGCCGGCACCCGGACCGCCGCCGCCCTACCCGGGCGGACCGGCATACGGCGCACCGGAATTCGCGCCCGACGGCACACCGCTGTACCCACCGCCGCCGGGAGGACAGCCGTGAGATCGAGGACCGTCCGTACGGCCACCCGCGTGGCGCTGTTCACCGTGATGTGCCTGATCTTCACGTTCATCCTGGTCACCGTGTTCGGCCAGTTCCGCTTCGACTCCCGCGCGTCGTATAGCGCGGTCTTCTCCAACGTCTCGGGTCTCAAGGGCGGCAACTTCGTCCGCATCGCCGGGGTGGAGGTCGGCAAGGTCAAGGACATGACCCTGCACAAGGACGGCACTGTCACCGTCGACTTCGCCATCGACAAGGAGCTTCAACTCACCGAAGGCACCCGCGCGGTGGTGCGCTACGAGAACCTGATCGGGGACCGCTACCTGTCGCTCGAGGAGGGCGCCGGGTCGGTGCGCAAACTCCTTCCCGGGCAGACGATCCCGCTGACCCGGACCGCGCCGGCCCTCGACGTCGACGCGCTCATCGGTGGTTTCCGGCCGCTGTTCCGCGCGCTGGATCCCGACCAGGTCAACGCCCTGTCAGGTCAGCTGCTGCGGGTGTTCCAGGGCCAGGGCGGCACTATCTCCTCGGTGCTCGCCCAGACCTCGGCGCTGACCACCACGCTGGCCGGTCGCGACCAGCTCATCGGGGAGGTCATCACCAACCTCAACACGGTGCTCGGCACCTTCGCCGCGCGAGACGACCAGTTCGGCACCGGGCTGGACAAGCTGTCCCAGCTTGTTGCGGGCCTGGCCGACCGCAGGACCGACATCGGCACCGGGGTGGCCTACATCAACGCCGCGGCCGGTTCGGTTGCCGACCTGCTGACCGCCGCGCGCCAGCCGATAAAGGACACCGTGACCCAGACCGACCGGTTCGCCGGCCAGGTGATGGCCGACCACGATTTCGTCGACGACCTCGTCAAGACCCTTCCCGATGCCTACCAGGTGCTGGCCCGAAACGGCCTGTACGGGGACTACTTCGGCTTCTACCTCTGCGACGCGATCCTCAAGGTCAACGGAAAGGGCGGTCAGCCCGTGTTCGTCAAACTCGCCGGACAGGACACCGGGCGGTGCACACCCAAATGAGCCGGATCACTTTCAAGCGACCGCACTTCAAGCCGCTGGCCGAGCGCAACCGGCTGACCGTTGGCCTCGTCGGCGTCGCTATCATCACCGCCCTGGTGGCCGCGGTGTTCTCCTACGACAAGATTCCTTTCATCAAAGGAACGACGGACCACTCCGCGTACTTCGCCGAAGCCGGCGGCATCAAGACCGGCAGCGACGTGCGGGTGTCGGGACTCGGGGTCGGCCGGGTCTCCGGCATCAGCCTGGAGGGCACCAAGGTCCTGGTGGACTTCACGGTTCGCGATGGGGTGGACCTCGGTGACCGCACCGAAGCCGCCATCAAGACCGAAACCGTGCTCGGCACCAAGTATCTCGAGCTGACACCGCGCGGCGACGGCACGCTGAACGGGCCCATCCCGCTGGAACGCACCCGCTCGCCCTACGACCTGACCGACGCTCTCGGCGACCTCACGACGACCATCAGCGGGCTGGACACAGCGCAGCTGTCCTCGGCGCTGACCACCATGGCCGACACGTTCAAAGACACCCCGCCCGATCTGAAGATCGCGCTGCGAGGGGTTGCGCAGTTCTCCGACACCCTCAACGCCCGGGACGCGAAGCTGCGCGAACTGTTGGCCGACGCCAACAAGGTCACCGGCGTACTGGCCAAGCGCAGCGAGCAGATCGCCCAGCTGGTCGCCAATGCCAACGCGCTGCTGGTCGAGCTTGTCTCCCAACGTGACTCGGTGGACGCCCTGATGGGCAACATCAGCGCGGTGTCACAGCAGATCTCCGCGGTCATCGCCGACAACCGTACCCAGCTCAAACCGGCCGTCGACAAGCTCAACGGAGTGCTGGCAATCCTGGACAACCGCAAGAAGGAACTGCAGCGCACCTTGTATCTGTTCCGGCGCTACGCGATGTCGTTCGGTGAGGTGCTGGGCTCGGGACCGTTCTTCAAGGCATCCGTGGTCAACCTCGTACCCGGCCAGTTCTCCCAGCCGTTCATCGACGCGGCGTTCTCCGACCTGGGGCTGGACCCGAATGTGAAGGTGCCCTCCCAACTCGTCGAACCCGGCGTCGGACAGCCGGCCACCCCGCCGCTGCCGGTGCCCTATCCGCGCACCGGTCAGGGCGGCGACCCGAATCTGACCCTGCCCGACGCCATCACCGGCAACCCGGGCGACCCGCGTTACCCCTACCGCGAGCCGCTGCCCGCACCGCCTCCGGGCGGACCACCACCAGGGCCGCCCGCCCTGGCGCCGGCACCCGGTGAGCTACCGCCGCCGTCGATCCCGCCGGTGCCGCCGGCCGACGGGAGGAACTGATGCTCACGACACATCGGCGTGCGACGCAGATCGCCACGGGCGTGAGCCTGTTGGCCATCCTCGCGGTCGCCATCACCGTGGTGGCCACACCGTGGTGGCGCCATGTCGCGCAGAACACCTACGTCGCCTACTTCGCCAACACCAACGGCCTTTACACCGGCGACGAGATCCGCATCCTGGGTGTCGCGGTCGGCACCGTGGAGAAGATCGAGCCGCAACCCACCGCAGCCAAGGTGACGTTCTCCGTCGACCGCAAATACCAGGTGCCCGCCGAGGTGAAGGCGGCGATCCTGTCGCCGTCGCTGGTCTCCGCCCGGGCGATCCAGCTGATCCCGGCCTACGACGGCGGACCGGAACTCGCCGACGGCGCGACCATCCCGATCGAGCGGACCGCCGTTCCCCTCGAATGGGATGATCTGCGACGGCAACTCGAGAAACTCACCGGCTCACTGCAGCCCACCACACCGGGCGGCCCCAGCGCGCTGGGCGAGTTCATCAACTCCGCCGCGGACAACCTGCGCGGTCAGGGCGATACCGCACGTGACACGGTGCTCAAGCTCTCCCAGGCCGCCTCGGCACTGGGCGACCACGCCACCGACATCTTCGGCACCGTGAAGAACCTGCAACTGCTGGTGTCGGCGCTGTCGTCGAGCAGCGACCTGCTGGCGTCGTTCAACACCAACCTGGCCGACGTCACCACCGTACTGTCCAACACCCCCGGCGAAATCGCCGGCGCGACAAAGGGCCTCGACGGCGCCGTCAACGATCTGCGCGGGTTCGTCGCCGACAACCGGGACGGGCTCGGGACCACCTTCGACCACCTCAACGCGATCACCACCGCGCTCAACGACAGCAGCGGCGACGTCAAACAGGCCCTGCACATCGCGCCGACGGTGTTCGCGAACTTCACCAACATCTACCAGCCCGCACAGAGTGCGATCACCGGCATCCTCGCCCCGGTCAACTTCGCCGACACCGTCCAATTCATCTGCAGCTCAATCCAGGCGGCGTCGCGCGAAGGCTGGGAGCAGTCCTCGAAGCTGTGCACGCAGTACCTGGCGCCGATCGTCAAGAACCGCCAATACAACACCTTTCCGATTGGCGGTAACCCGTTCGTCGGCACCGTCGCGCGACCCAACGAGATCACTTACAGCGAGGACCGGCTCAACCCGCACCT
>NZ_CP050192.1:661456-790347 GCF_011694515.1 Mycobacterium sp. DL592
GACCCCCCAACCCGGTTCCGGACCGAAGCTGCGCGACGGCGACGTCATACCGGCCGCCGACGTGCAGACCCCACCCGACATCGGCAAGCTGCTCGATGCGACCAACACAGCGTTGCAGGCGATCCCGCAGGAGAACCTGCGCACCGTCGTCGACGAAGCCGCCAAGGCGGTCGGCGGCCTGGGTCCCGAGCTGGCCCGCATCGTCGACGGGTCGACGGCGCTGGGGATCGAGGGCGGCAAGACCGTCGGACCGCTGACCCAGTTGATCGACCAGTCGCCACCGGTGCTCGAATCCCAAGTCCGCACCTCGGACTCGATCGCCGTCTGGGCGGCGCGGATGGCCTCGATCACCGGACAGTTCAAAGATCAGGATGCGGCGTTCGCCGACTTGTTGAGGGTCGGCGGTCCCGGGCTCGACGAGGGCAGGGCGCTGTTCGACCGGGTCGCGCCGACGCTGCCCGTGCTATTGGCCAACCTGGTCAGCCTCGGCGACATCGCGGTCACCTATCGCAACGACCTTGAACAGCTACTGGTCCTCTTCCCGCAGGGCACGGCCGTGATGTCGGCGATCGCGGTGGCGGACTCCGGGGTCAAACAGGCTTACCGGGGCATCTATCTGGACTTCAACCTCAACCTCAACCTGCCGCCACCATGCAACACCGGGTTCCTGCCGGTGGACCAGCAGCGCTCGGCATCCGACGTCGATTATCCCGAACGTCCGGCCGGCGACCTGTACTGCCGGATCCCGCAGGATTCCGACATGAATGTCCGTGGCGTGCGCAACATTCCGTGCGAGACAAAGCCGTGGAAGCGGGCGCCCACGATCGAGATGTGCGAGAGCGACGAGAACTACGTGCCGCTGAACGACGGCTTCAACTGGAAGGGCGACCCCAACGCGACGTTCTCCGGCCAGGGTGTGCCGCAGTACCCGCCGGGCACCGACCCACGGCAGGCGCCGGTGGCCTTCGTTCCCTACGACCCCGCCACCGGCGGCTACGTCGGCCCCGACGGCAAGCGCTACACCCAGGCAGACCTCGCCCACCCGCAGAACAAGACCTGGCAGTCAATGCTGATCCCGCCGTCGTAGTCGGGGCGCCGGATGTCGATGGCCAAACCGGTCCACCGGCGCAGCCGCCTCGCTATGGTCACGCCATGGCAGTCAAAGATTCCCGCGAAGTGGTCATCGAAGCGACACCCGAGGAGATTCTCGACGTGATCGCCGACGTCGAGTCGACACCGACGTGGTCGCCGCAGTACCAGAGTGCCGAGGTGCTCGACGCCTACGACGACGGCCGGCCCCGGCAGGTCAAGATGAAGATCAAGGCCGCGGGCCTGACCGACGAGCAAATCGTCGAATACAGCTGGACCGACAGCAGTGCGAGCTGGACGCTGATCAAGGCTGGGCAGCTACGCTCCCAGGACGCCTCGTACACGCTGACCCCCGCCGGGGACAAGACCAAGGTGCGGTTCGACCTCAGCATCGACCTGGCGGTACCGCTACCCGGCTTCGTGGTCAAGCGCACGATCAAGGGTGCGATGGAGACCGCCACCGACGGTCTGCGCAAGCAGGTACTCAAAGTCAAGAAGGGCTGAGTTACCTTGATCGCGTGACTGGTTCCGGGCCCCTCGCCGGGGTGAGAGTTATCGAGCTGGGCGGGATCGGGCCGGGACCGCACGCCGCGATGGTGCTGTCCGACCTGGGCGCCGACGTGGTGCGGGTGCGCAGACCCAGCGGGGGACTGGCCATGCCCGCCGAGCACATCGACCTGTTTCACCGCGGCAAGCGTGTGGTCGACCTGGACATGAAGTCGCAGCGGCAGGCGCTGCTGGATCTGGTGGCCAAGGCCGACGTGCTGCTGGACTGCTTCCGTCCCGGCACCTGCGAGCGGCTGGGCATCGGCCCCGAACAGTGCGCGGCCGTCAACCCGCGGCTGATCTTCGCCCGCATGACCGGCTGGGGCCAGGACGGTCCGCTGGCCTCGGCGGCCGGCCACGACATCAACTACCTGTCCCAGACCGGGGCGCTGAATGCGATCGGCTACCGCGACCGGCCCCCGGTGGTGCCGCTGAACCTGGTCGCCGATTTCGGCGGCGGCTCGATGCTGGTGCTGCTGGGCATCGTCGCCGCGCTCTACGAGCGGGAGAAGTCGGGTCAGGGTCAGGTGGTCGACGCGGCGATGGTCGACGGTGTCAGCGTGCTGGCCCAGGCGATGTGGACGATCAAGTCGACGGGACGGCTCTCCGACGCGCGCGAGTCGTTCATGCTCGACGGCAGCTGCCCGTACTATCGCACCTACGAGACGGCCGACGGCAAGTACATGGCGGTCGGTTCGATCGAACCGCAGTTCTTCGCCGAATTGATTGCTGGACTTGGTCTTTCGGCTGACGAGGTGCCTGCCCAGTCGGACCTCGCCGGCCGGCCCGAGATGGCGCGGATCTTCACCGAGCGCTTCGCCGCCAAGACCCGAGACGAATGGGCCGCGATCTTCGCGGGCACCGACGCGTGTGTCACGCCGGTTCTCGACTGGACCGAAGCCGCCGCCAGCGCGCACCTGCGGGAGCGCGGCACCCTGGTCGACGTCGGCGGAACCACGCAGGCCGCGCCCGCACCGCGGTTCTCCAGAAGCAGCACCGGTCCGGTCGGCTCACCCCCGAGGGAGTCCACCGCGATCGATGAAATAGGTTGGTAGGGAAAGCGTTCCGGCAAACCTCGTCGTACGGCCCGAGGGCTGGCTAGATTGGCCCTGTGGCGGTTCGAGCATCGCGAGAGATCGTGATCGACGCCTCGCCGGAGACCATCCTCGACGCGCTCGCCGACGTCGAGGCCGTGCCGACGTGGTCGTCGGTGCACAAACACGCCCACGTCGTCGACCGCTACCCCGACGGGCGCCCGCACCACGTCCGGGTCACCGTCAAGATTCTCGGGCTGGTCGACCACGAGATGCTGGAGTACCACTGGGGCCGGGACTGGGTGGTGTGGGACGCCGACCGCACTGCCCAACAGCATGCCCAGCACGTCGAATACACGCTGCACCCCGAAGCGGCGGGCACGCGGGTGCGTTTCGACATCACCATGGAACCCTCGGCGCCGCTGCCGGAGTTCCTGGTCAAGCGTGCCAAGAAGACGGTCCTGCAGGCGGCGACCGAAGGGTTGCGCAGCTACGTCATGGGTGGCAACAGTTCCCGTCAGCCCGAGTAGATCGGAATTCCGCCGGCATCAGCCTGAGTTGTCCCCGGTATGCCAACCGGAATCGTGATCTCACCCCAAGCCGATGCCGACAACGCCGTCGATGACGTCATCAACCAGGCCCGCGGTGCGTACGCCGCGGGCGTACGTCAGGTGTGGTTCGCCCAGCAGTTCGATCTCGACGCCATCTCACTGTCCGGGGTGGTCGGTGCGGCCGTCCCAGGTCTCGGCGTCGGCACCTTCGTGGTGCCGATCAATCCTCGTCACCCGCTGGTGGTGGCGTCCCTCGCGCAGACCGCACAGGCCGCCAGCCACGGCAACTTCACCCTGGGGCTAGGTCTCGGAGCGCACGAACCCGAACGGGTGGCGTTCGGGCAGAAGTGGCCAGGCACCGTCGAGCGGCTCCGTGAGCATCTCACCGTGCTGCGATCGATCTTCGACACTGGCACAGTCGATTTCCACGGCTCCCAGATCACCGCAAGCCCCGGGTGGCCGCCACGGGTAGCCGGCGGGACACCGGTACCGATATATGTCGCCGCGATGGGGCCCAAGTCGCTTGCGGTCACCGGCGAGCTTGCCGACGGAACGTTGCCCTATCTGGCCGGCCCGCGCACCATCAGCGAGTTCATCGTGCCCACGATCTCTGCCGCGGCGGCCGCGGCCGGGCGGCCTGAGCCCCGGGTCATCGCCGCGGTCCCGGTCCTGGTCACCGATGACGTGCCCGCCGGACGCCGCGCCGCAGAGGAAGTACTCAGCTTCTACACGGCGATCCCGTCCTATCAGAAGGTGATCGCCAGGGAAGGCGTCTCCAGTGTCGCCGAGCTGGCGGCCATCGGGCCCGCCGAGGCGGTACTCGAACAGCTGCGGTCCTACCGGTCCGCCGGTGTCAGCGACCTGGTGCTCACGCAGCTGCGGGGGATTCCCGCACCGCCGGACGCGCTATGGGAGCTCGCGGCCGCCCTTTAGCACGGCCAGGCGTAGGATCGCCTCGTCGAGGGTGTCGTCGCGTTTGCAGAATGCGAAGCGCACCAAGTGATTCCACTGGTCGGCATGCCCGGAGTTCGGATCGCAGAACGCCGACATCGGGATCGCCGCGACGCCGGCGCGGGCCGGCAATTCGGCGCAGAACGCGGCACTGTCGGAATAGCCCAGCGGCCGCGGATCGGCGCACAGGAAGTAGGTGCCCGCGCTGTCGTGCACGGCGAAGCCCAGATCGTCCAGTGCGCCGGCGAGGCGGTCGCGCTTGACCTGAAGCGAGTCGCGCAGGGCATCGACCCAGGCGTCCTCGGCGTTGAGCGCGTAGGCCACCGCGGGCTGGAACGGCGCACCGCCGACATAGGAGAGGTACTGCTTGGCTGCGCGCACCCCGGCGATCAGCTCCGGTGTGCCGCAGGCCCAGCCGATCTTCCAGCCGGTGCAGTTGAACATCTTCGCCGCGCTGGAGATCGTCACGGTGCGCTCGGCCATGCCGGGATAGGTGGCGATCGGCAGATGCCGCGTGCCGTCGTAGACCAGGTGCTCGTAGACCTCGTCGCTGATCACCAACAGGTCGGCCTCGACCGCGAACTGGGCCAACGCGCGCAGGTCGCGGTCGGAGAGCACCATGCCGGTCGGGTTGTGCGGCGAGTTGACGATCACCGCTTTAGTCCGCGGGGTGACGGCGGCCCGCAGCGCGTCGACGTCGAGGGTGAAGCCGCGACCGTGCGGCGCCAGCGGGACGGTGATCCGGTTGCAGCCGGCCATCGCGATGACGGGCGCGTAGGTGTCGAAGGCGGGCTCGATGACGAGGACGTCGGAGCCCGGTTCGACCAGGCCGAGCACCGAGGCGGCGATCGCCTCGGAGGCGCCGACGGTGATCAGCACTTCGGTCTCCGGGTCGAACTCCATGCCGTAGCGGCGCTTGCGCTGCGCGGCGACGGATTGGCGCAACGGCAGGATGCCGGCACCGGGCGGGTACTGGTTCACGCCGTCGGCGATGGCCTTCTGGGCGGCTTCGAGCATGCCGATGGGGCCGTCCTCGTCAGGGAAGCCTTGGCCGAGGTTCACCGCGTCGAGCCGCGCGGCGAGCGCCGACATCGCGGCGAAGATGTTGACCGCATACGGTTGCAGCCGCTGGACCGTCGCCGCCGGGCCGGCGACAGTGGGTTCCGTCATGGGCACAGAGCCTACTGAGCGAATGGGGCGGAATCCCAGCTCAGACGCCCAACCAACAGGTTGGCCGAACAGCCTGTTAGGGTGCCAGTACAGAGGTCTAGGCTCGCAGGCGCCGGATCCACACACTCCGAAAAGGACAGAAGGGGCAAACAACCATGTCCGAAGAAGCCTTCATCTACGAGGCCATTCGCACGCCTCGCGGTAAGCAGCGGGGCGGCTCGCTGACCGAGGTCAAGCCGCTCAACCTGGTCGTCGGCCTGATCGAGGAACTGCGCACGCGCTTCCCCGACCTCGACGAGAGCCTGATCAGCGACGTCATCCTCGGCTGCGTCTCCCCGGTCGGTGACCAGGGCGGCGACATCGCCCGCACCGCCGTGCTGGCCGCCGGTATGCCCGACACCGTCGGTGGCGTGCAGCTCAACCGGTTCTGCGCCTCGGGCCTGGAGGCCGTCAACACCGCCGCACAGAAGGTCCGCTCCGGCTGGGACGACCTGGTGCTCGCCGGTGGTGTCGAGTCGATGAGCCGCGTTCCGATGGGTTCCGACGGCGGCGCGATGTTCACCGACGTCCCCTTCACCTTTGACAACTACATCGCCCCCCAGGGCATCGGTGCCGACCTGATCGCCACCATCGAGGGCTTCTCCCGCGAGGACGTCGACGCCTACGCCGCGCAGTCCCAGGAACGCGCCGCCGCGGCGTGGTCGGGCGGCTACTTCGCCAAGTCGGTGGTCCCGGTCCGCGACCAGAACGGCCTGGTGATCCTCGACCATGACGAGCACATGCGCCCCGGCACCACGGTGGAAAGCCTCGGCAAGCTGAAGTCCGCGTTCGAGGGCCTGGCCGCCATGGCCGGCTTCGACGATGTGGCGCTGCAGAAGTACCACTGGATCGAGAAGATCAACCACGTCCACACCGGCGGCAACAGCTCGGGCATCGTCGACGGTGCGGCGCTGGTGCTCATCGGCTCCGAAAGTGCGGGCAAGTCCCAGGGCCTGACCCCGCGCGCCCGCGTGGTGGCCACCGCGACGACCGGCGCCGACGCGACGATCATGCTCACCGGCCCCACCCCGGCCACCGAGAAGGTACTGGCCCGTGCCGGCCTGACCGTCGACGACATCGACCTGTTCGAGCTCAACGAGGCATTCGCCTCGGTGGTGCTGAAGTTCCAGAAGGACCTGAACATCCCCAACGAGAAGCTCAACGTCAACGGCGGCGCCATCGCGATGGGCCACCCGCTGGGTGCCACCGGCGCCATGATCACCGGGACCATGGTCGACGAGCTGGAGCGCCGCGGCGCCAAGCGCGCGCTGATCACCCTGTGCATCGGCGGCGGCATGGGCGTGGCCACCATCATCGAGCGAGTGTAAGGAAAACCTATGGCTGAGAACACAATTGCGTGGGACAAGGATGCCGATGGCATCGTCACGCTGACGCTGGACGACCCGACCGGGTCGGCCAATGTGATGAACGAGCACTACAAGGAATCCATGCACAAGGCCGTGGAAGAGCTAGCACGCCTTGTCAAAGAGGACCCAACTTCGATCACCGGTGTGGTGATCACCAGCGGCAAGAAGACCTTCTTCGCCGGCGGTGACCTCAAGAGCATGATCAATGCCGGCCCGGAGAACGCCGGTGAGATCTTCGACGAGGTCGAGGACATCAAGCGCGATCTGCGTGCGCTGGAGACCCTGGGTGTCCCCGTGGTCGCGGCCATCAACGGCGCCGCCCTCGGTGGCGGCCTGGAGATCGCACTGGCCACCCATCACCGCATCGTCGCCGATGTCAAGGGTGTGCAGATCGGCCTGCCCGAGGTCACCCTGGGCCTGCTGCCCGGTGGCGGCGGCGTGGCCCGGACCGTGCGGATGCTGGGCATCCAGAACGCCTTCGTCAACGTGCTGAGCCAGGGCACCCGGTTCAAGCCGGCCGCTGCCAAGGAGAACGGTCTGGTCGACGAGCTGGTCGGCAGCGTCGAGGAACTGATCCCCGCCGCCAAGGCATGGATCAAGGCCAACCCCGACGCGCACACCCAGCCGTGGGATGCCAAGGGCTACAAGATGCCCGGCGGTACCCCGAGCAGCCCGGCGCTGGCGGCGATCCTGCCGTCCTTCCCGTCGCTGCTGCGCAAGCAGCTCAAGGGCGCACCGATGCCCGCCCCGCGCAACATCCTGGCCGCGGCCGTCGAGGGTGCGCAGGTGGACTTCGAGACCGCGACCCGCATCGAGAGCCGCTACTTCACCGAGCTCGTCACCGGCCCGATCGCCAAGAACATGATCCAGGCGTTCTTCTTCGACCTGCAGGCCATCAACTCCGGTGGCTCGCGGCCCGAGGGCATCGGCAAGACCCCGATCACCAAGATCGGTGTGCTGGGCGCGGGCATGATGGGTGCCGGTATCGCCTACGTCTCGGCCAAGGCCGGCTTCGACGTCGTCCTCAAGGACGTCACCATCGAGGCCGCACAGAAGGGCAAGTCCTACTCCGAGAAGCTCGAGGCCAAGGCGCTCGAGCGCGGCAAGACCTCCAAGGAGCGCTCCGACGCGCTGCTGGCCCGGATCACCCCGACCGCCGATGCCGCCGACTTCGCCGGTGTCGACTTCGTCATCGAAGCCGTCTTCGAGTCGGTCGACCTGAAGCACAAGGTGTTCCAGGAGATCGAGGACATCGTCGAGCCCAACGCGCTGCTGGGATCGAACACCTCGACGCTGCCCATCACCGAACTGGCGACCGGCGTGAAGCGTCAGGACGACTTCATCGGAATCCACTTCTTCTCGCCGGTCGACAAGATGCCGCTGGTGGAGATCATCAAGGGCGAGAAGACCTCTGACGAGGCGCTGGCCCGGGTGTTCGACTACACGCTGGCCATCGGCAAGACCCCGATCGTGGTCAACGACAGCCGCGGTTTCTACACCAGCCGCGTCATCGGCACCTTCGTCAACGAGGCGCTGGCGATGCTCGGCGAGGGTGTCGAGCCGGCGTCCATCGAGCACGCGGGTGCGCAGGCCGGTTACCCGGCCCCGCCGCTTCAGCTGTCCGACGAGCTCAACCTCGAGCTGATGCACAAGATCGCCGTCGCCACCCGCAAGGGTGTCGAGGACGCGGGCGGCACCTACACCGGGCATCCGGCCGAGGCGGTCGTCGAGAAGATGATCGAGATCGGGCGTCCGTCGCGGCTGTCCGGTGCCGGCTTCTACGAGTACGTCGACGGCAAGCGGACCCGGCTGTGGCCCGGCCTGCGGGAGACATTCAACTCCGGCAGTTCGCAGATTCCGTTGCAGGACATGATCGATCGGATGCTGTTCGCCGAGGCACTGGAAACCCAGAAGTGCTTCGACGAGGGCGTGATCACCACGACCGCCGACGCCAACATCGGCTCGATCATGGGCATCGGCTTCCCGCCGTGGACCGGTGGCGCCGCGCAGCTGATCACCGGCTACCCGCATGGCGGTAAGGCCGGGTTCGTCGCGCGGGCCAAGGAGCTGGCCGCCAAGTACGGCGACCGCTTCAACCCGCCGGCCTCGCTGCTGTAGGCACGAGACGCAAGGTCCCCGAAACGGTTTCGTTTCGGGGATCTTTGCGTTGTGCGGTGCGGATCGGCGCTAGCGTTACCGCATGAGCGACGGCGCAGGCGAGTTCTGCAGCGCGCTGGCCGCCAGTCTGACCCGCTACGGCGACGCACCCTGCATCGAGTTCGAGGGCCGCTGGTACAGCGGTGGGGAGATCACCGGCTACGTCGAGGGGATCGACGCGGCGCTGCACGACGCGGGAGTGGCCGACGGCGCCACGGTCGCGGTGGTGGCGCGCAACCGGCCGCCGCACGCCGCCGCGGTGGTGGGCCTGCTCGCCGCCGGGCGCTGGGTGTCGATGATCTACTCCTACCAATCCCCGCAGGGCATCGGCCGAGACATCGAGCAGCTTCGCCCGGCCGCCGTCGTCGCCGACCACGCGGACTGGACCGAACCGGTCATCGAAGCGGCCCGGTGGACGGGAACCGCCGGCATGGCGGTGTCGCTGGACATACCGGGTGCCGAACTCGTCGTCGGTCTCGAGCGGGTGGCGCCGGAGCTGTCGGGCGCCGGGCGCGACGGCTCGGCCGGGCTGCGGGTGCTCACCAGCGGCACCACCGGACCGCCCAAGCGACACGACATTCCGGCATCGGTGCTCGAGCACACGGTCTATAGCGTGGCCGGCCCGACCGCTTCCGCCGACGAACCGCCCGAGCTCATGTACTGGCCGCTGGGCGGTATCGGTGGAGTCTGCCAATTGATCACCGGTGCCTACCTCGGCAAGCGCATCGCCCTGCTGGAGAAGTTCTCGGTGCCGGAGTGGGTGCGGGTCGTCAAGGCGTACGGCATCCGCCGCGGCGCGCTGCAACCGGCTGCAGTGCGGATGCTGGTGGAGGCCGATCTGCCGCGCGAGGACCTCGCCACGCTCGACTACGTGGTGAGCGCGTCGGGACCACTGGACGCCGAGACCCGCGACGCCTTCGAGCAGCGGTACGGCATTCCGGTTCTACTGGCCTACGGGGCAACGGAATTCGCAGGCTCGGTGTGTACGTGGACGCCCGAGCTGTATCGGGAGTTCGGTGCGCTCAAGCGGGCCAGCTCGGGGCGGGTGCTGCCCGACACCGAGGTGCGCATCATCGACCCGCAGACCGCGGACGTGGTGCCGACGGGCGAACAGGGTGTGCTGGAGGCGCGGATCGCGACCATCAGCCCGGACTGGATCCGGACCAACGACCTCGCCTCGATCGACGCCGACGGATTCATCACCTTGCACGGCCGCGCCGATGGCGCGATCAACCGGGGCGGGTTCAAAGTCCTACCGGAAACCGTTCGGCGCGTGCTGGTTTCACACCCGGGCGTGCGCGACGCCGCGGTGGTGGGCGTACCTGACGACCGGTTGGGGCAGGTGCCCTTCGCCGCGGTGGAAACCCTGCCGGGTACCGCGGCACCGTCATCGGAGGAGCTGATCGCGCTGGTGCGCGGGCAGCTGCCCAAACACTGCGTGCCGGTCGGTGTCGCCGTCGTCGGCGAACTCCCGCGCACCCAGTCGCTCAAAGTGAGCCTTCGCGACGTGGCGGACCTGTACTCGAAGTGAGGGTTGCCCGATCCGGCGTCAGCCGTAGAGTCGAGAACTATGCGCTTCGGACTCTTCATCCCACAGGGCTGGCGACTCGACCTCGTCGGCATTCCCACGGACAAGCACTGGCAGGTCATGAGCGATCTGGCCACCCACGCAGACAACGGGCCATGGGACTCGTTGTGGGTCTATGACCACTTCCATACCGTGCCCGTCCCCACCGACGAGGCCACCCACGAGGCGTGGACGCTGATGGCCGCCTACGCTGCGACCACGTCGCGGATCAAGCTCGGCCAGATGTGTACGGCGATGAGCTATCGCAACCCGGCGTATCTGGCCAAGGTCGCGGCCACCACCGACATCATCTCCGGCGGGCGCGTGCAGATGGGCATCGGCGGCGGCTGGTACGAGCACGAATGGCGGGCCTACGGATACGGATTCCCCTCGGCCGGGGCGCGGCTGGCCCGCCTCGACGAAGGCGTACAGATCATGCGAGACGCGTGGCGTGACGGCCGGGTGAGCTTCACCGGTAAGCACTATCAGGTCGACGGCGCGATCGTCGCGCCAAAGCCGTTGCAGGGGGACGGGATTCCGTTGTGGATCGCCGGTGGTGGCGAGAGAGTTACGTTGAAGATCGCCGCGAAGTACGCGCAGTACACCAACTTCACCTCCGATCCCGAGGGATTCCGGCACAAGTCGCAGGTGCTGGCCGAACACTGCGGCGAGGTCGGCACCGATTTTGGCGCGATCGTGCGCTCGGCGAACGTCAACGCGATCCTGGGCAGCAGCGAGGCCGACGTCGCCCAGCGGATCCAGCGGGTGCGTGATCGGCTGGCCGGGGTCTGCGGGGACGACGCGGCCGACGCGATGTTGTCCATGTTCAGCGCACCCGGCTCGGCGGCCGGCACCCCCGAGCAGGTGGTCGAGAGCCTGACGGGCCTGCGGGAGCTCGGCTGCGAGTACGTCATCTGCTACTTCCCCGAGGCCGCCTACGACCGGTCTGGCATCGAACTCTTCGAGCGCGAGGTCATCCCCGCGCTGACGTGAGAAGCGCATGCACGTAAATGAGAATGGGGTTTCCAAATGGGGCTAACTGTGTTGTACGATCCGCCTACCGAGTCGACGGAGGATCGCAGCTATGCAGAAGGCCCTGGCCCCGGAAATCTCCACATGGCCGCAGGAGAACCCGCAGCTCATCGGCAGTAAATGCGGGAGGTGCGCCGCGGTGGTCTTCCCAACCCAGGACCGCTGCCCGCGGTGCAGTGCCGGCGAGATGGCCGAGGTCAAACTGCCGCGGCGGGGGACGCTGGTGGCTTGGACCACCCAGGGCTTTGCCCCCGGTCCGCCCTACATCGGCCCGACCGGCAAGGACTTCGTCCCGTTCGGGGTCGGCCTGGTCCAGCTCGGCCTCGGAGACGAGGCCGTGGTGCGCGTCGAAGGCCGCCTGACCGAGAACGACCCCGCCAAGCTCGAGTGGGGGATGGACGTCGAGTTGACCATGATCCCGTTCGCCACCGACGCCGACGGCAACGAGATCGTCACCTTCGCCTTCCAGCCGGTCTGAGTCGAGAGGAATTCAAGACATGACCAATGACGTCGCCATCATCGGCGTGGGCCTGCACCCGTTCGGCCGCTTCGACAAGACCGCCATGCAGATGGGCGCCGACGCCATCCAGGCCGCGCTCACCGACGCCGGTGTGCAGTGGAAGGACATTCAGTTCGGCTTCGGCGGTAGCTACGAGGTGTCCAACCCGGATGCGGTCACCCGGCTTGTCGGTCTCACCGGCATCACGTTCACCAACGTCTTCAACGCGTGCGCCACCGCGGCCAGCGCCATCCAGCAGACCGCCGACACCATCCGCCTCGGCAAGTACGACATCGGTATCGCCATCGGGCTCGACAAGCATCCGCGCGGCGCGTTCACCGACGACCCCGCCAAACTGGCGCTGCCGCAGTGGTATGCCGAGAACGGGCAGTTCGTCACCACGAAGTTCTTCGGCATCAAGGCTAACCGCTATCTCCACGACCACAACATCTCCGAGGAGACGCTGGCGCGGGTGGCCAACAAGAACTTCCGCAACGGTGTGCGCAACCCCAATGCGTTTCGCCGCAAGGAGATCTCGGTCGAGGAGATCATGGCCTCGCCGGTGCTGAACTATCCGCTGCGGCAGTACATGTTCTGCGCTCCCGACGAAGGTGCGGCCGCGGTCATCATGTGCCGGGCCGACATCGCCCACCGCTTTACCGACAAGCCGGTGTATGTGCGGGCCAGCGAGATCCGCACCCGCACCTACGGCGCCTACGAGGTGCACGGCACCTCGGCGCCGCTGGACGAGGATGTCTCGCCGACCGTCTACGCCGCCAAGGCCGCCTACGAGGCCGCCGGGATCGGGCCCGAGGACGTCGACATCGCCCAGCTGCAGGACACCGACGCCGGCGCGGAAGTCATCCACATGGCCGAGACGGGCCTGTGCGCCGACGGCGAGCAGGAGAAGCTACTTGCCGACGGCACCACCGAGATCCACGGCTCGTTGCCGATCAACACCGACGGCGGCCTGATCGCCAACGGCGAGCCGATCGGGGCATCCGGGCTGCGCCAGATGCACGAGCTGGTGCGCCAGCTGCGCGGTGAGGCCGGTGAGCGCCAAGTGCCGGGCAACCCGCGCGTCGGGCTGGCCCAGGTCTACGGCGCACCCGGAACCGCCTCGGCCACAATACTTTCGCTGTAGCAGCGGCCAGCCTTCACCAGGTCGGCGGCATCTCGAAGCCGGCGAACAGGGTCGGCTCCAGAAACACGGTGATCGCCGAGATTCCGTCGTGCCCCGCGGTGATGACGTGGATGGAGTGCGCCGCCAGGACGCCATCGGGGTCCCGGCGATACTCCGCGACAGCGGGCTGCCCATTGGCCCCGGTCGGGACCAGGGCCACGTCGCCGGGCGCGGCGAACGCGCGTTTGACGAGGAACCGGGTGACCGCGTCGCGTCCGGCGAACCAGACCGGCACCGGCGGCATCTCCAGCCGCACGTCGGCCGCCAGCAGGTCGGTCAGCGCCGCGAGGTCGGCATTCTCGAACGCCGCGCAGTAACGCTCGAGCAGCTCCCGGCGTTCGATATCGGCGGGCACCGCCACGCTGTCCTCCGCGGGCGCCACCGCGGCGAGGTGAGACCGCGCCCGCTGCAGGGCGCTGTTGACCGCGGCCGGAGTCGTCTCCAGCAGCTCGGCGACTTCGGCGGCGCTGAATTCGACGACGTCGCGCAGGATCAGCACAGCCCGCTGCCGCGGCGGTAGCTCCTGCATCGCCGTCATCACCGCCAACCGGACGCTCTCGCGGGCCAGGGCCTGAGTCTCCGGTGTCAGCGAATCCGGCAGCGGCTCGAGCCATTGATAGCCGCCCCCGTCGGCGTCCAATGCGATATCCGGGTCGGTCGAACCGCCGCCCAGGCCTGCGGGCAGCACGCGCCGCCCGCGGTTCTCCAGCGCCCGCAGGCAGGCCGAGGTCGCGATCCGGTACAACCAGGTGCGCAGCGCGGCCCGCTCCTCGAAGGCGGAATAGCCGCGCCAGCCCCGCAGGAACGTCTCCTGCACCAGATCCTCGGCGTCGTGCACCGAGCCCACCATCCGGTAACAGTGGGCGATCAGCTCAGCCCGAAAGGGCGCGGCCTGTTCGATGAAGTCTTCCTGGACCGGCACGGTGTTCTCCTACTGGACATAGCGGACGTCCTACCTCAATACAGATCCGGGTGGCCGCCGAAACTCATCGCTGACCGGCCCACCGATGAGTTCGGGCTGCGCGAGGTATCTCAATTGGCATGAACCCCGAAACACATTCAACCGACATGCGTGAGACGACTGCGATCGTGACCGGCGCGAGCCGCGGATTCGGGCGCGGCATCGCCGAGGCATTGGTGGCGACCGGCGCCCACGTCGTCGGCGTGGCCCGCACCGGCGCCCAACTCGAGCAGGTGCACGCCGAACTCGGCGATTCCTTCACGGCCGTGATCGCCGACGCCGCCGACCCGGCCATCGCCAGTCGGCTCATCGGACAGTACCGGCCACGCACCGTGGTGCTGTGCGCCGGAGCCGCCCCGCTGATGACACCGATCCAGAACCAGACGTGGGAAAGCTTCAGCGCGAACTGGAACGTCGACGTCGCGCAGGCCTTCCACTGGACCCGCGAAGCCCTGCGCTGCCCGCTGGATCCGGGCAGCTCGGTGATCGTGTTCTCCAGCGGCGCCGCGATCAACGGGTCACCGCTGAGCGGCGGCTACGCCGGCGCCAACGCCACGGTGAAGTTCCTGACCGATTATGCCGCCATCGAGTCGGAAAGGGACGGCCTCGGAATCGATTTCACGTCCCTGCTTCCGCAGCTGACGCCGGCGACAGAACTCGGGGCCGCGGCAGTGGCGGCCTACGCCGAACGGCAGGGGGTCGACGTCGACACCTTCGTGCAGTCGATGGGATCCACCCTGACTCCCCGCCAGGTGGGCGCATCGGTAGTGCAGTTCGCGACGATGCGTCAGCCCGCCCACCGCTCCTACGCACTGACAACAGCCGGACCAACCGCCATCGCCTGACAGAAAGGAAAGTGCAATGCAGACACCAGAAGTCGTCTCCCGCGATCAGTGGCGTAGCGCCCATCGGGAACTGCTCGTCAAGGAGAAGGAGCTGACCCGGGCCCGCGACGCGTTGGCCGCGTCACGCCGACGCATGCCGTGGCTGGCCGTGGACAAGAACTACACGTTCGTCGGCCCCGACGGCGAGATGGGCCTCCTCGACCTGTTCGGCGGCCGCCGCCAGCTCGTCGTCTACCGCGCTTTCTTCGAGCCTGAGGTACACGGCTGGCCCGAGCACGCCTGCCGCGGCTGCTCGATGATGGCCGACCACGTCGGGAACCTGGCCCACCTCAACGCCCGCGACACCACCCTGGTGTTCGTGTCACGGGCGCCGCACACAGACATCGAACGCCTCAAGGCGAGGATGGGCTGGACGATGCCGTGGTACCAGATCACCGACTCGTTCGACGCCGACTTCGACGTCGACGCGTGGCACGGCACGAACTCCTTCATTCACAACGGCGACACAGTGTTTCGCACATACTTCATCAACAACCGCGGTGACGAGGCGCTCGGGACGACGTGGAGCTTCCTGGACATGACCGCACTCGGGCGCCAGGAGAAGTGGGAAGACTCCCCGCCCGGCTACCCGCAGAGTCCGGCCTACGAATGGTGGGACTGGCACGATGCCTATGGCCAGCACGAGCCGTCGCGCTGGTTCGGTGACCCCGACCCCGATGACCCGAACGACATGCGCCCGCCGCGAACCTAGGTGCTGGGCTGGACACCGAACACGCCGGCGATCGCCTGCGCCACAACGAGGAACTCGATCAGCCCGGCGGTGGTCACCAGACCGACGTCGGCGGCAAGAGGACGGCCGAACGCATTGAGCAGGCCGTTGAGGGGATCGCCGTGGATCGCCTGCTGGATGCCGTCGAGGAACAGCGTCACGTTGTAGGCCGGCAGCATGGTCGCGATGGCGTTGACGATGTCGGCCGTCGGCAGCAGCGCCGCATACAGCGACGCGGCGGCCGTCGAGATCGCCGAGGCCACCTTCGTCGTCACGTCCTGGACGGCGGAGATGATGCCGCCCGGGCTCGTCGGCAGAGCCACCGGGCCGAACGTCGGTAACTTGATCGACGACAGTTCCTGCCAGAAGGATCCACCCGGCGCGAAGTCCGAGACGAAGTCGCTGACGCCCTGCTGGACGCCCGCCACGAGGGCCTGGACAACCTGACCCACGTCGATGTTCGGCAGAAACTCGAACGGGTGCAGCACATCTGCATACCCGTCGCTCGACCACCCCTGGTAAGGGTCGCTGCCGTAGCCGAGGTTGACGATCACCTTGAGCGCCGGCTGCAGGAGATCGGCCAGCGGGTTGCCGATCAGCGGGATCAGGCGCAGCGGTTCGAGCAGCGGCAGATTCTCGGTCGGGATGATGTAGTACTTCTGGTCGGACGTGCTGCTCGGCAACAGGATGGCCTGACTCACCTGCTGCGGGCTGAGGTCGGCGTACTTGGTGTGCACGAACACGATGCCCAACCCCGCGTTGAGGTCGGCCAGGAAATTCAGTGGGTACTTCGGGAAATCGGCGAAGCCGTCGTACTCCTGGGTGTAGTTGACGACGGGGAAGCGGTCGTTGGGTGTCGCGCCGTAGAAGGTCAGGCCCAGGCTCGGCAGGGTCAGGCCCGGGAACCGGGACAGAAAGCCGCCGTTCGGGTTCATCTCGTTGCCGACCAGAACGAAGTTGATCGGCTCGCTCGTCGGCTCGGTGCTCATGATGAGCGAGGAGATGATGGCGCTCTGGGAGTAACCGAAGATCGTCATCGAGTGCTGCAGGGCGATTTGCTGGTCGATCTGCGTCTGCAGGCTCGCGATGCCCTGGGTCACCGAGATGTCAAGGGGGAGGCTCTTCACACCGGTGATCGGGTACAACCCCTCGGGCGTCGTGAGTTCGACGGGAATGGTCCCGTTCGGGCTGTTCTGCTGAACGTAGAGCGCATAGACCTTGAGGATGTAGTTCTCGGTGGGCACCGGCACGCCGCTCGGCCCCATGATGATGCCGATGTTCTGCGCGGCGGCGGCCTGCACCCCCGCGGTCTGCAGTGATGTGGTGGCCGCGGCCGGCAGTGCGGTGCGCGCGGAATGTGCGGTACTGGTCAGCTCGCGGCGGCTGTATTCCAGCAACGTCAGGTCCAGTGGTGATTCCGCCGGCGCCGGCGGGGTGCCGTCCGTCGAGGAATCCTCAACGGCGGCGGTGACGCCGGCCGGCACCGCCGAGATCGCCGTCGCGGGGGCGGGGGTCCGGCTTCGCGTCGCGGCAGCCGCGGAGACCGGGTGCAGTTGCGGCTTATTCGACGCACCCGCGGCCTTCGGTCCATCATGATTGGCCGTCGAGCGCGCCGAGGAGGCGTGCGGGGACGAGGAATCCGACGACGGGCTGTCCGCCCACGCCACCGCTGACCCGCTGAACGCGGCGGCGCCGATACCAAGGGCAACCGCAAGACCACCGACTCGACCGACGAAGCTCGCTGCCCTCACGGGATGCCCCTTTTTTACGACGAGAACAATTTGTGCGAAGAGTAACTCGCGTGGGGGCCGTTCGCGCTCAGAACGTTGGGGTGTTGGCGAACCCGATCAGATGGCGGGGCCCAGCAGGTCGTCAGCGTCCCTGATGACGTATCCGTAGCCCTGTTCGGCCAGGAATCGCTGCCGGTGCGCGGCGTACTCGGCGTCGAGACTGTCGCGGGAGACGACCGAGTAGAACACCGCCCCGCCACCGTCGTGTTTGGGGCGCAACAGCCGGCCCAGTCGCTGCGCTTCCTCCTGGCGCGATCCGAATGTTCCCGAAACCTGTACGGCCACCGAGGCTTCCGGAAGGTCGATGGAGAAGTTCGCCACCTTGGAGACCACCAGGGTGCGGACTTCGCCGCGGCGGAACGCCTCGAACAGTGCCTCGCGCTCGGCGTTCTTCGTCGAACCCTGGATCACCGGCGCATCCAGCTCGGCCCCAAGCTCGTCGAGCTGGTCGAGGTACGCGCCGATCACCAACGTCGGCTCGTCGGGATGGCGGGCCAGGATCGACTTGACCACCGCGATCTTCGAGCGCGCCGTGGAGCACAGCTTGTAGCGCTCGTCGGGTTCGGCGACCGCGTAGAGCATCCGCTCGTTGTCGGTCATCGTCACCCGGACCTCGATGCATTCCGCGGGAGCGATCCAGCCTTGGGCCTCGATGTCCTTCCACGGCGCGTCGTAGCGCTTGGGGCCGATGAGGCTGAAGACGTCACCTTCGCGGCCGTCCTCCCGGATCAGGGTTGCCGTGAGCCCCAGCCGGCGCCGGGACTGCAGATCGGCCGTCATCCGGAAGACCGGGGCGGGCAGCAGATGCACCTCGTCGTAGATGATGAGCCCCCAGTCGCGGCTGTCGAACAACTCCAGATGCCGGTACTCGCCCTTGGTGCGCCGCGTGATCACCTGGTAGGTGGCGATGGTGACCGGGCGGATCTCCTTGCGCTCACCGGAGTACTCGCCGATCTCCTCCTCGGTCAGTGACGTCCTGGCGATCAGCTCGCGCTTCCACTGCCGGCCGGCCACGGTGTTGGTGACCAGGATCAGGGTGGTCGCACCCGCCTTGGCCATCGCCGCTGAGTTGTGTATAAGGGACAGTAGGGGGCGGGCACCGGGGCCTCAGGCAGCGGCGCGTCGAGCGCGACGGCCTCGACCGGGGCTGCAGGCGCGGGTTCGTTGACGACGTTGCGCGGGGTGGCACCGGACAGACCGCGACCACACACCGGCCATGCGCCTCTGCCCTGAGTGGCCAGCACGTGCTCGGCGATGGCGATCTGCTGGTCCTTGGTGGCCATGTTGGCCGCCGGGGCGTACTGGGTGCCGCCGTGTGCGGCCCAGGTGCCGGGGGAGAACTGCAGACCCCCCTGGTAGCCGTTGCCGGTGTTGATGGCCCAGTTGCCGCCGGACTCGCAGCGCGCTACCTGATCCCATTCGGAGTCGGGAGCCGCCTGGGCCTGACCGGCAAGCGCAATGCTTCCGCCGCCGATAACGGCTCCGGTGAAGGCGATCTTGGCGACGCTGATGGACGAGGAGGTGGGCTTGCGATGCCGTCCACTCATAGGTCGGTTGAATCCTCTCTAAACGCCTGCGAGGTCAGCTGTCGGGTTCGGGCTGGAGAGGTTGCCCGGCCTGGCCGCTCCTGGTGGAACGACTTCGGCTTCACCCCAAGGAGTCGCTGGCGACTCCGGGTCCGATCTCGGTGGACCGGTTGGGTCCCCCGCCTCCATCCATTGGTTCTCGTTGGTCTCTCCGCTCCTTGGATGGAGTTTGGCGCTAGGAGCGGAAAGGGCCTGCCCTGGTTGAGGGGGCTGACCTGTTGAGAGACGGTAATGGCTATGGAGAGAGTCGTCACCTTTTGCAAAAACTGGCGTTTCTGCTAGCGGCAAACCTTAAAAGACCTCTAAATGCCCACGTCATCCGGGCGTTGTCCCTGGTAAATATGGCGTCCCACCGCCACTTGGCCATCTCGTGACCTGATCGTTATGTGACGCAAATCACGGTCATCCGCCGGCAAACGGGGGTAACACGTCCACTATCTGGCCGGATTGCAGCCTGAGCGCCCGATCCCGGACTGCGACACCGTCACACAGGTACGAGCACCGCTGTAACACGCGTGCCAATTCGTCACCGCGGCAACACAGTTCATTGACCACATCGGCCACAGTGGCACCGGTGGCCAAGGTCAGTTCATCCGCGTCGGTGCCGGCGGCCGCCCGCGCCGCGGCAAAGAATCGAACCGTCACCACGACCGGTTCGGGAACCTCAGCCATCTCACCCGCCGATCGCGCTCATCGGGCGCTGGGGCTGTACGAAGTCGGGGTCGTTGATGCCGTGACCGGCCGCCTTGCGCCACATCGCGGTGCGCCAGGCCGACTCCAGCGCGTCGTCGTCGGCGCCCTTGCGTAGTAGCGCGCGCAGGTCGGTCTCCTCGGTGGCGAACAGGCAGCTGCGCACCTGACCGTCGGCGGTCAGCCGGGTCCGGTCGCAGGCCGAGCAGAAGGCGTGCGACACCGATGCGATGACGCCGACGGTGGCCGGGCCGCCGTCGACCTGCCACAGCTGGGCGGGCGCGGACCCGCGCGGGGCCGGGTCCGGGGTTAGGTCGAACCGCGCGGCCAGGGCCGCGAAGATCTGGTCGGCACTCAGCGTCGTATCGCGGCGCCAGCTGTGTCCGGCGTCCAGCGGCATCTGTTCGATGATGCGGAGCTGGTAGCCGAACTCCAGGCAGTAGGTCAGCAACTGGACGGCGTCGTCGAGACCCGACACCGGGTCGAGTACGGCGTTGACCTTTACCGGCCGCAGTCCGGCGGCCGCCGCCGCGGCCAGCCCGTCAAGCACGTCGGTGAGGCGGTCGCGGCGGGTGATGGCGGAGAACCGCTCGGCGTCGACGGTGTCGAGCGAGACGTTGACCCGGTCCAGTCCGGCGGCGGCCAGGGCCTCGGCGCGGCGGGCCAGCCCGACGCCGTTGGTGGTCAGCGCGATCTCCGGGCGCGGTCGCAGCGCCGCGGTGGCGGCCACGATCTCCTCGAGGCCCTTGTAGAGCAGCGGCTCGCCGCCGGTGAAGCGGACGTTGGTGATGCCGAGCCTGCCGACTGCCACCGCGAGCAGCCGCGTCAACTCGTCCCGGGTCAGCAGATCGTCGCTGGGCAGCCAGTCCAGGCCCTCGGCGGGCATGCAATAGGTACAGCGCAGATTGCACCGATCGGTCAGCGACACCCGCAGATCGGTGGCCACTCGGCCGAACGTGTCGACCAGCGGACCGCTGACGGGCATGCCCTCGGCGGGAGCGGCGTCGTCGCGACGCACCGACGGCAGGCCGAGCATGGTGTCGGTCACGCGGCCGCCGCAACCTGGTCGACGGGCACGATCTCCTTGCCGAGGGGCACCAGTGACACCGGAACGAGTTTGAGGTTGGCCAAGGCCAGCGGGATACCCACGATCGTGATCGCCATCGCCACCGCACTGACGATGTGGCCGATCGCCAGCCACAGGCCGAACAGCAGGATCCAGATGACATTGCCGATGAGCGCGCCGGGCCGCGGCCCCGGTTTCTCCACGATGGTCCGGCCGAACGGCCACAGTGCATAGGAGGCGATGCGCAGCGAGGCGAACCCGAACGGAATGGTGATGATCAGGACGAAGCAGACCACTGCGGCGAGCGCGTAACCCAGAGCCAGCCATAGGCCGCCGAACAGCAGCCAGATGACGTTCAGGACCAGGCGCATGTCTCCTCCAGGGGTTTGGCCAGCCTACCGAACTAAACGGGGGTGCTTCCTCGACTGTTCCCCGAGTAGGATCACCGGCACGCGTCCTGCACCCGCGGGACGCTTCATGTTGTCACGGACCAGTTAGACAGAGCAGGTGAGACCAGTGCCGACCGGCAAGGTGAAGTGGTACGACGCCGAGAAGGGTTTCGGCTTCCTCTCCCAGGAAGAGGGCGAGGACGTCTACGTGCGTGCCTCGGCTCTGCCGGACGGCGTGGAAGGTCTCAAGGCCGGCCAGAAGGTGGAATTCGGGGTGGCCTCCGGTCGCCGCGGGCCGCAGGCGTTGAGCGTCAAGCTGATCGACCCGCCGCCGAGCATCACCCGCACCCGTCGCGAGGCCGCTGTCGTCGAGCGCAAGCACACGCCCGACGAACTGCACGGCATGGTCGAGGACATGATCACGCTGCTCGAAGGCGCCGTGCAGCCCGAGCTGCGCAAGGGGCGCTACCCCGACCGCAAGGTGGCCCGCCGGGTCTCCGAGGTGGTCAAGGCGGTCGCGCGCGAGCTCGACGCCTGACACGCGTCACCGACGTCCGCTCTGGGTAACACTGGTCGGGTGACCTATGTGGCCGGCGGCGGCGAATTCACGCGCGATACCAACTACATCACCACGCGGATCACCGCGGACGGGTCCGACGGTTATCCCGTGGAGGCGGGCCGGTACCGGCTGATCGTCGCCCGCGCCTGCCCGTGGGCCAATCGGACGATCATCGTGCGCCGTCTGCTGGGCCTGGAGGATGCGCTCTCGATCGGCTTCTGCGGGCCGACCCACGATGAGCGCAGCTGGACGTTCGACCTCGATCCCGCCGGGGTGGATCCGGTGCTGAAGATCCCGCGGCTGCAGGACGCGTACTTCGCCCGCGACCCGCAGTATCCGAAGGGCATCACGGTGCCGGCGATCGTCGAGGTCTCGACCGGCAAGGTCGTCACCAACGACTTCGCGCAGATGACGCTGGACTTCTCCACCCAGTGGACCGCCCACCACCGCACCGGCGCTCCGCAGCTGTATCCCGAACCGCTGCGCGACGAGATCGACGAGGTGGCCCGGCGTATCTACACCGAGGTCAACAACGGCGTCTACCGCTGCGGTTTCGCCGGCTCACAAGATGCCTACGACAAGGCCTATGACCGGTTGTTCACCGCACTCGACTGGCTCTCCGAGCGGCTGGCCGACCGGCGATACCTGGTGGGCGACACCATCACCGAGGCCGACGTGCGACTGTTCACCACCCTGGCCCGCTTCGACCCGGTCTATCACGGCCACTTCAAATGCAACCGCGCCAAGCTTGCCGAGATGCCGGTGTTGTGGGCCTATGCCCGTGACCTGTTCCAGACTCCGGGCTTCGGCGACACGACCGACTTCGAACAGATCAAGCAGCACTACTACATCGTGCACGCCGACATCAATCCCACCCGGATCGTGCCGAAAGGTCCCGAGCTGTCGAACTGGCTGACGCCGCACGGACGAGAAGCATTGGGCGGCAGACCTTTCGGCGACGGCACGCCGCCGGGGCCGACCCGCGACGGCGAACGGGTTCCCGACCAGTTCGCGGGCTAGCTCCACACCAGGCGCACTGACCATTCCGCGTGCGGCACGTCACGGAGCTGACCCTGTGGGTCGGTCACCAGGGTGAGTAACTGCACCACGATTCCGGTCAGTTTGCCGCGTTGCGGGTCCACCGTCGGAATGGTCACGGCCAGAGTGGAATTGGGGCGAAAGACGGTGGTGGTCGAGTTGTTCTCGTCCTCGTAGACCTTGAGCAGCCGCCACGGTGCCCGCCCGATCGTGGTGGGCACCGACAGCTGAACGGGATAGCGCTCGCCGACGGCCAGTTCACCCTGGGTCTTCGGGTTCTGGCAGTCGTTGAGGTTCCTCACATTGCAGTACACGTAGGGCCCGACACGTACCGAGTGCTGGTGCGAGTAGGCGCTGACCTGTGGCAGCGTGTCGTTGGTGTCACGGGTGAGCAGCCACGCGCCGATACCCGCACCGGCCGACGCCAAAACCACCGCGACGACGAGAACCCAACGAAGCCAACGTCTCACAGGTTCGTCACCGCCGACTTACCTTCCTGCTCGGCCAGCACCGGGCGGTTACCGCCGAAGCCCGGTATCAGAGAGGCCCCTCGATTGCTGACTATCGTCTGGGCCAGCCCGAGGATCAGCAACGCACTGATCGCGGTGAACCCTACCCATAGTTCGGTGTACACCAGCACGCCGAGTGCCCCACCCATCACCCACGCCAGCTGAAGCACCGACTCGGACCGGCCGAACGCCGAGGCGCGCGACTCCTCGGGCAGGTCGTCCTGCAACGAGGCATCAAGGGAGGCCTTGGCGATCGCACTGGAGCCCGAGGTGACCAGTGTGGCGACCGCCGCGACGATCAGGCTGCCGGTCACCGCGGCGGCAAGCGCCATCACAGTGACCGCGATCGAGGCGCGCACCACCAGAAGCGCGGGCCGTCCCAGCCGCAGACGTGCCGCGGCGAAGTTGCCCGCGAAGTTACCGATGCCCGCCGCGGCCCCGATCGTGCCCAGGATGCCCAGCTGCACCCACCCGCTGGCCTGGTGGGCCTTGGCTACGAAAGCGGGATACAGAAACAGGAACCCGACCATCGCCTTGATCGTGCAGTTGCCCCACAGCGAGGTGATGATGTTGCGGCCCAACGGCTGTCGAGGTGAGTTGATGGGCGCGGTCACGGCGTCACCGGACCATCCGCCCAGCGGTCCGCTGCGGCCGTGGTAAGTCAGTGTGGTGGGGACCTCACCCTCGGTCACTTCCACCCAGCGCGGAATGCGCATCGACAGTGAAGCGCCGGCGAGGGTGACGAACACGACGACGAACAACGCACCCGGTAACCCGAACAGCGTCGTGAAGATGTACTCGACGCCGGCAGCGATACCGCCGCCTACGATGGTGCCGCCGATCAAGCCGAACACGGTCAGCCGCGAATTGACCCGAACCAGGTCGATGCTCGGCGGCATCACCCGTGGCGTCACGGCGCTGCGCAGCACGCTGAATGACTTGGACAGCACCATCATTCCCAGCGCGCAGGGATAGAGGACCCAGGACGGGTAGCTGCCGGAGGCGCCGTCGTAGTTCATGATCAGCACGATCGCGAGCACGGTGCGCAGCATGAACGACATGGCCAGCGCGGCGCGCCGGCCGTGCTGGACCCGGTCGAGCGCCGGGCCGATCAGCGGAGCGATCACCGCGAACGGGGCGATCGTGATGAGCAGGTACAGGGCCACCTTGCTCTTGCTCTCACCTGAGGCGGCGGCGAAGAACAACGTATTGGCCAGCGCCACCGCCATCGCCGAGTCGACGGCGAAGTTCGCCATCACGGGCCACGTCAGTGCGGTCAGGCCGGACTTGTCCGCGCCATCGGCGGTGGCCGCCCGGTGGACCATCGAGTACATCCGCTCGCCCATCTCGCGGCTGCGCATGGCGGCCGCGCGGGTGACGGTGATGCGCTCGCCGGCGCCGTCACCGACGCCCCTTGAGCGCGGTGGTATCTCCGAGCCGCCGCCGTGGCCACGTTCGGAGTCCAGCGGCGGCAGGTAGCGGTTGGCGCTCGGCGGCGGATCCGGGCGGCGCCGCGAGGGGGTGCCGTAGTCGGCTCCCTCATCGCTGGGGTAGTTGGCCATGCCCGGATGCTCGCCGGTTCCGCCGGCCGGATAACGGCGCGCCGAACCGGACACCGGTTCCGCGCTCGGGTGGTCGCGCCGCCTTCCAGACACGTCACGATTCTCCCCCATCCAGCGTTGGTGGGACGCAGACGCGACCGGTGTGGCTACCCGCAGGAGTCGTGAGGCAAGATTGGTGTCGATGGACAGCCAGATCGACTCCGCCGAATCCGCGGCTCCGGTGTATCGGGGTGAGCCGTCCGACGCGGTCGCCGCCGTGCTCGACGGCGCCGTGGACCTGGCTCGTCAGGCGATTGTGGAGTTCAGTGGCGACACGGTCGGGGAGTACCTGGGCGTCGCCTACGAGGACGAGACGGCCGCCACGCACCGATTCCTGGCGAACATGCCGGGCTATCAGGGGTGGCAGTGGGCGGTGGTGGTGGCGGCCTATCCGGGCGCCGATCACGCCACGGTCAGTGAAGTCGTGCTGGTCCCCGGGCCGACCGCGCTGCTCGCACCGGCCTGGGTGCCGTGGGAGAACCGGGTCAGGCCGGGCGACTTGAGCCCCGGTGACCTGCTTGCGCCGCCGGTCAACGACCCGAGGCTGGCGCCGGGCTACACCGCGACCGGTGATCCGCTGGTTGACGACACCGCCCTGGAGATCGGCTTCGGCCGGCGCCAGGTCCTCAGTGCCTTCGGCAGGGACCTGGCCGCCCAGCGCTGGCATGACGGCGACTACGGGCCCGACGCCCCGATGGCACGCTCGACCAAGCGCTCCTGCCGCGACTGCGGTTTCATGATTCGGCTCGACGGCGCGCTCGGCGTCATGTTCGGGGTGTGCTGCAACGAGCTGGCCGCCGACGGCCACGTCGTCGACTTCGAGTACGGCTGCGGCGCGCATTCCGATACCCCGCCTCCGCCCGGCACCGGGTCACCGATCTACGACCCGTTCGACGACGGCGTCCTCGACGTCGTCGAACGGCCAGCGGAGGCGCCCGCCGCTGACATCGTGATCGAGACTGTCGATGCAGTCGACGAGCCGGAGCCAGCCTCCGACGTGACGGTCGACGAGCCGGCGGAACCGGCTGGCGAGGACGAGCCCGCCGAGCAGGTCGACGAGCCCCAGCAGGCCGATCCCGCCGACTAACTTTCGGCGGCCGCCTTGATGCGGGCCAGCGAGGTGTTCATCCCGGCCACGAGTTCCTTCTCGAAGCCCGGCACCCCACCCAGGACGGCATTGACGGTCATCGTCGAGATCGCCTTGACGCCGTTCTCGGCGTGCCGGGTCTCCACCACCTTGGTGCCGGTGGCGGTGGGCTCGAGCTCATAGCTCCACACGGTGTTGTTGGCGTTGACCCGGAAGGCGAGTTTGCGCTCGGGGATCACCTCGGTGATGGTCGACGTCGTCGGCCAGAACAGGTTGTGGCGCCGGTTGAGGTTCAGCGTGCGGGTACCGGGTCGCAGCGGACCGAGTGCCCTCATCACCCGGCACTGCGGGCTCCACTTGGGCATGTTGCCCAGGTCCGAGATCAGGGTCCACACCTTGTTCACCGGCGCGTTGATCTCGATCTCCGCTTGCAACAGTGGCGCTGCCATGGTTTCTCCTTGCTGTCACGCGATGGTTGTCGGGCTAGGGTCGGCGCGGTTCGATACCCGTCTGCGCCCCGCGGGCACCGCGGCGGGCGGCCGCGCGCTGCCAGAGGAAGATCGAGGTGCCCACGACGGCGACACCGAGACCGGCGACGGTGATCGGTCGCCACGTCTGCAGGGCCGGAACCACGAACGCGGCGATGGTCGCCAGCGCCCACAGGATCGCTCCGGTGACGATGACGGGCCAGGGGTCGAGCAGGGCCGGCGGGAGTGCCGGCGGCTGCGGGTCGGCCACCGGCCCGGGGTTCGGCTCGCGCGGATCGGAAGGCATTGCGGTCCAAACTAACCGATGCGATGGCCGGTAGGGTGCGCAGATCGATAGTTGCAGGTTGAGAGGTTTCGGGGTTGTTGTGTCGTATGTTTGCGATGTGAAGGATGGGGATCTGCTGCTCGCCGGTGATCTGTCCCTGGCTGTCGTCCGCCTGGCTCGGCAACTCCGCTTCCGGCGGGTCGAGTCGACGGTCACGCTGTCACAGCTGTCCGCGTTGACCACCCTGGCCAAGGAAGGCGCGATGACACCCGGTGCGCTCGCCTCGCGGGAGCGGGTCCGGCCACCGTCGATGACCCGGATCATCGGGTCGCTGACCGAACTCGGTCTGGTCGAGCGCTCCGCCCACCCGGCCGACGGGCGCCAGGTCCTGGTGGCCGTCTCGCCGACCGGTGCGGGTCTGGTCGACAGCGAACGCCGGGCCAGTCAGGAGTGGCTGAGTAAGCGGTTGGCCACCCTGGCTGCCGAAGACCGCGACACCCTGCTGCGTGCGGCGGATCTGATGACCACGCTCGTCGACGAAGACGCGTGAGCGACAAGGGTTTCGGCGCGCTCGACGTCATCGACATCACCGATCCCGCCGACCCGAGGGTCGACGACTTCCGCGACCTCAACAGCATCGACCGCAGACCCGATCTGCCCACCGGTAAGGGCCTGGTGATCGCCGAAGGCGTGCTGGTCGTTCAGCGCATGCTGGCGTCGCGCTTCCGCCCGCACGCGTTCCTGGGCACCGAGCGCCGCCTCACCGAACTGGGGGACGATCTGGCCGGTGTGGGTATCCCGTACTACCGGGCCAGTGCCGAGGTGATGGCCGAGGTGGTCGGATTTCACCTCAACCGCGGTGTCCTGGGGGCCGCCCGGCGGGCACCTGAGCTGACAGTCGGCGATGTCGTCGACGGGGCTCGCACGGTGGCCGTCCTGGAAGGCGTCAACGACCACGAGAACCTCGGCTCGATCTTCCGCAATGCGGCCGGGCTCGGTGTCGACTCGGTCATCTTCGGCACCGGTTGTGCCGATCCGCTCTACCGCCGCGCCGTGCGGGTGTCGATGGGCCATGCCCTGCGGGTTCCCTTCGCAAAGGCGCAGCATTGGCCCGCCGACCTCAATGCCCTACGGCAGCAAGGCTTTCGGATGCTGGCCATGACGCCCAACCCGCAGGCGCAGACGTTGGCGCACGCGATGGACGAGCTGGCGGGGGAGAAGGTCGCGGTGCTCGTCGGCGCCGAAGGGCCCGGGCTGACCGAGACTGCGATGCGGGCCAGTGATGTGCGGGTACGCATCCCGATGTCGCGGGGCACCGACTCGCTCAATGTGGCCACGGCCGCCGCGCTGGCGTTCTACGAACGGGTCAGGTCGGCCGGATAGGATTCTGCCGACTCGGGCAGAGGAGGCCAGCCATGACCGAAGAGTCGACCCCGTGGGGCACCGGGCTGACGGTCGCGGCGTTCGTCGCAGCGATCGTGGGCGCGGCGATCGTCGTCCTCAGCCTCGGGATGGTCCGGGTGCACCCGGCGGTGGCCGTCGCGCTCAACCTGATCGCGGTCGGCGGACTGGCACCCACGTTGTGGGGCTGGCGTCAGATACCGGTGCGACGGTGGTTCGTGCTGGGTGCTGCCGTGGGTGTCGCGGCCGGGTGGATCACCCTGCTCGGGCTCCTCGCGCGTTAGCGCGGGTCAGCGCTGGCCGCTGGAGCGCACTCCGAGCAGAACGTCCTCCCAGGCGGGAACGGTCGGCTTGGCCTTCGTCCGCTTGGCGCGAACCGGCGGGACCGGCGGTGAAGGCTCGGTCTCGACAGGGGCCTGCGCCGGTTCCGGCTCCTCCTCGAATTCCACGAGGGCGACCGGGGCGACGGGCCGCAGCGTGCGCTCGAAGCCAGGGTCGATCAGTTCGCTGGCCGCGTCGTCGACCGCGGTGACGGTGCCGCCGTGCGCACCGGGGGAGAACCGAAAGTGCGCCACGTTGTCCGAGAGACCGGCCTGCCACGCCATCTGCACGGTCCAGCGGCCGTCGTCGTTGCGCCAGGCATCCCAGGTGGTGGCTTCGGAGCTCAGGCCGCGGCCCGCGAGGGACGCGCTGATGGCTTCCAGCAGCGTCACGACCGCCGGACCGTCGGCCAGCATCGGGTGGGCGGCGGTGGCCAGTTCGGCGGCGCGCTGGCGTTCCAGCAGGACGGGATGGGCGAAGCGCTCGATCTTGCTGACGTCCATGCCGGATGCTTCGGCCAGTTGCTCGACGGATGCACCTGCTCGGATGCGGGCCTGAATATCTCTGGGACGCAACACGCCTTTGACCTCGATGTCCCTCAGGGTCTGACCCAACGACCGGTCGCCGCGCACGGCGGCACGCAGCCTGTCATCGACTGGCAGGAGAAACTTGTCGGACGGGTCGCGACCTTCACAGATGATGGCTTTGCCGTCGACATCGAGTCCGATCACCTTGAGCTCACGCATGCCGACCTCCTTCGTCCGGACTCTAACTCGGCGCGCCGAAAATAACGGTTAGGACACGCTGGAGTTACGGCCCCGGGTCAGAGCCGCTCGACCACCCAGTCGACGCACTGGGTCAGCGCGCTGACGTCATCGGGTTCGATGGCGGGGAACATCGCGATCCTGAGCTGGTTGCGGCCCAGCTTGCGGTACGGCTCGGTGTCCACGATCCCGTTGGCCCGCAGGATCTTGGCGACGGCCGCCGCGTCGACGTCGTCGGAGAAGTCGATGGTGCCCACCACCTGGCTGCGCAGCGCCGGGTCCGCGACGAACGGGGTCGCATACGACGACGCCTCGGCCCAGGAGTAGAGCCTGCTCGAGGAGTCGGCGGTGCGCTTGACCGCCCAGTCCAGGCCGCCGTTGCCGTTCATCCAGTCGAGCTGCTCGGCCATCAGCACCAGCGTGCCGATCGCCGGGGTGTTGTACGTCTGGTTCTTCAGGCTGTTGTCGACCGCGATCGGCAGCGACAGGAAGTCGGGTACCCAGCGCCCGGAGGCGGCGATGGCCTCGATGCGGGCCAGCGCGGCCGGTGACAGCAGGGCCAGCCACAGCCCACCGTCGCTGGCGAAGTTCTTCTGCGGCGCGAAGTAGTAGGCGTCGACCTCGCTGACGTCGACCGGCAAGCCACCTGCTCCGGAGGTGGCGTCGATGAGAAGCAGGGCATCGCCGGAACCAGCGGGGCGTTTGACACCCAGGGCGACCCCGGTCGAGGTTTCGTTGTGCGCCCAGGCGATCGCGTCGACCGACGGGTCGGACGTCGGCTCCGGCGCACTGCCCGCGTCGGCCTTGATCACGATGGGGTCCCCGACGAACGGGTTGGCGGCCACCGCAGAGGCGAACTTGGCCGAGAACTCGCCGAACGTCAGGTGCAGCGACTTCTTGTCGATGAGGCCGAACGCGGCGGCATCCCAGAACGCGGTCGCACCGCCGTTGCCCAGGATCACCTCGTAGCCGTCGGGCAGGGAGAACAGCTCACGCAGCCCGTCGCGAACCCGGCCGACCAGGTTCTTCACCGGCGCCTGTCGGTGCGAGGTTCCGAACAAACCGGCGGCGGTGGTGGTCAGTGCCTGCAGTTGTTCGGGACGTACCTTCGACGGTCCGCACCCGAAGCGGCCGTCGGCAGGTTTGAGGTCGGCGGGGATCGTCAGCGCTGCATCAGCCATACCTCAAGCCTAGAAGTCGGCGCGCCACTCCCGAAATCCAGCCGTTCGGCATAGCTGAAAACGGGTATGGACACTTAGGTGATACCTGCGGTACCGTTTGGACATCACCCGCCCCAATGTAAACCTCTGAGGAGGATGTCATGGCGAGAACCAAGATCGTGCGACGCTGGCGCCGCAACATGGACGTGCTGGACGACACCGTCTACGTCGAGAAGCTGGCTACTCTCTCCGAGGGCTCGGTGCGCAGGAACTTCAATCCCTACACCGATATCGACTGGGATTCACCCGAGTTCGCCGTCGTGCCCAACGACGAGCGCTGGATTCTGCCGGCAAGCGACCCGATCGGACGGCATCCCTGGTACCAGTCGCAGACCAAGCAGCGCCAGATCGAGATCGGCATGTGGCGGCAGTCCAACGTCGCCAAGGTCGGTCTTCACTTCGAGTCCATCCTGATCCGGGGCTTGATGGAGTACGCCTTCTGGACGCCCAACGGCTCACCGGAATACCGGTACTGCCTGCACGAGGCGGTCGAAGAGTGCAACCACACGATGATGTTCCAGGAGATGGTGAACCGCATTGGTGCCGACGTGCCCGGCATGCCGCGGCTGTTGAAGTGGCTTCAGCCGGGTATTCCGCTGGTGGCCGGACCGCTGCCCATCCCGTTCTGGTTCGGAATCCTGGCCGGCGAGGAGCCGATCGACCACACGCAGAAAAACGTTCTGCGCGAAGGCAAGACGTTGCACCCGATCATGGAACGGGTGATGGCGATCCACGTCGCCGAGGAGGCCCGGCACATCTCGTTCGCCCACGAGTACCTGCGCAAGCGGGTGCCCCACCTGCCGCGGCGCAAGCGGTTCTGGCTGTCGCTCTACGTGCCTGTGGTGATGCGGGTGCTGTGCTCGGCGATCATCGTCCCGCCGAGGGCGTTCTGGAAGGAGTTCGACATCCCGCGCTCGGTGCGCAAGGAGATCTTCTTCTCCTCACCCGAGTCGCGACAGATGTTGCGCGACATGTTCGGTGACGTCCGCATGCTCGCCACCGACACCGGGCTGATGAACCCGTTGGCGAAGCTGATGTGGCGGATCTGCCGGATCGACGGTCAGCCCACTCGGTTCCGCAGCGAGCCGGCCCGCCAGCACGTGGTCACCGCCGCGTAGGCCGAAGGACTCACGCACTGTGCCCCATGTGATCACCCAGTCGTGTTGCAGCGACGGGTCCTGTGTCTACGCATGCCCGGTGAACTGCATCCATCCCAGCCCTGACGAGCCGGGTTTCGCCACCGCCGAGATGCTCTACATCGATCCGGTGGCGTGTGTGGACTGCGGGGCGTGCGTCAGCGCGTGCCCGGTCGGCGCGATCGTGCCCGACCGGAACCTGGCGGCCGCGCAACTCCCGTTCGTCGAACTCAATGCCTCGTTCTATCCGGAGCGCCCTGCCGGTGTGAAGCTGCCGCCGACGTCCAAGCTCGCACCGGTGTTGCCGGCGCCGCAGCTACACCGCGGAGGGGACCTCACGGTCGCCATCGTCGGGTCGGGACCGGCAGGCATGTACGCCGCCGACGAGCTGCTGACGCAGAAGGGCGTCCGGGTCAATGTCTTCGACAAACTGCCCACCCCGTTCGGCTTGGTCCGTGCCGGTGTCGCCCCGGATCACCAGAGCACCAAGGGTGTGACGCGGCTCTTCGACCGGATCAGCAGCCATCCCCGCTTCACGTTCTTCCTCAATGTCGAAGTGGGTAAGCATCTTTCGCATGCCGAACTCCTCGAGCATCACCATGCGGTGCTCTATGCCGTCGGTGCGCCCGACGACCGCAGGCTCGACATCCCGGGCATGGGCCTGTCCGGTACCGGCACCGCGACCGAGACGGTGGCCTGGGTCAACGGTCATCCCGATTTCGCCGCACTGGACGTCGAGCTGGGCCACGAGCAGGTGGTGATCGTCGGCAACGGCAACGTCGCCCTCGACGTGGCCCGGATTCTGACCGCCGACCCCGACGACCTGGCGCGCACCGACATCTCGGGTGCGGCGCTGCAGGCGTTGCGTGCCTCGGCGATACGGGAGGTCGTCATCGCCGCCCGGCGCGATCCCGCCGACTCCGCCTTCACCCTGCCCGAGCTGATCGGGCTGACATCGGTCGCCGACGTCGTGCTCGACGCCGAGGACCGCGACCTCGTGCGGCGCGACCTCGCCGCGGTCGAGGATGCACTCACCACGGCGAAGCTGGAGATCCTGGCCAAGCTGCCGGTGGCCTCGGCCACTGCCGCGCGGCCGCGAATCCGGTTGGCCTACCGGTTGACTCCGCACCGCATCGTGGGCAGCGATCGCGTGACGGGAATCGAGTTCCGCCGCACCGGAACCGAGGACACCGCCCACCTCGACGCCGGCCTGGTGCTCACATCGATCGGTTATCGCGGCAAGCCCGTCCCCGGGCTTCCGTTCGACGACGCTGCGGCGGTGGTGCCCAACGACGGCGGCCGGGTCGTCGACCCGGAATCCGGACGCCCGTTGCCCGGCTCGTACGTCGCCGGCTGGATCAAGCGGGGACCCACTGGGTTCATCGGAACCAACAAGTCCTGCGCCATGCAGACCGTGTCGCGACTCGTCGACGACTTCAACGCCGGGCTTCTCACCGATCCGGTCGGGCGGCCCGGTGCGGTGGAGCGTCTGGTCCGCGCCCGGCGCCCCGGCGTCATCGACGCGGCGGGCTGGCAGGCGATCGACGCCGCCGAGATCCGCCGCGGCGAGGCGGAGGGCAGGCCGCGCGCGAAGTTCACCGCGGTGGCCGACATGGTCGCCGCGGCCGCTGCTGCCCCGGGACCGTCGGTGACCGCTCGGCTACTGGCCGGCCTGCGGCGCTGAGACCGGCTGCCCCAGCGACCACTGGTGCCCGAACGGATCGCGGGCCATGCCGTACCGATTGCCCCAGAACTGGTCCTCGGGCGGCATCACCACGGCCCCGTCGATGTGTGGCGCGGCGACGCTGCGGATTGAACATCGATCGTCATGGGGATCCTCCTGTCGGTTAGGAGCGGCCGGGGGCGTCATCGGGGAGGCATCGCGGGCGGGCGAATTTCATCGCTCACCCGCGGTACACAGCCCACACTGGAGTACGGTTCGGGGCTTGACACAGGGAGGTCGACGATGACCACCACGACAGTGGTGCGGTCGAGCGCCGCCGAGACCCGGCGGGCGATCTGGAACACGATCCGGGGGTCGTCGGGCAACCTCGTCGAGTGGTACGACGTCTACGTCTACACCGTCTTCGCAACGTATTTCGAGGGCCAGTTCTTCGACGAGTCCGAGAAGAACTCGACGGTCTACGTGTACGCGATATTCGCGATCACCTTCGTGATGCGGCCCGTCGGGGCGTGGTTCTTCGGCCGGTTCGCCGACCGGCGGGGCCGGCGTGCGGCACTGACGGTGAGCGTGTCGCTGATGGCGCTGTGCTCGCTGGTGATTGCGCTGGTGCCGTCGCAGGCGCGGATCGGAATGGCGGCGCCGATCATCCTGATCGTGGCCCGGCTGGTTCAGGGTTTCGCGACCGGCGGTGAATACGGCACATCGGCGACGTACATGTCGGAAGCGGCGACCCGGGAGCGGCGCGGGTTCTTCTCGTCGTTCCAGTACGTGACGCTGGTCGGTGGGCACGTGCTGGCGCAGTTCACGCTGCTGATCCTGCAGTCGGTTCTCACTGATGAGCAGTTGCATGAATTCGGTTGGCGCATCGCGTTTGCCGTGGGCGGTGTGGCGGCGGTAGTGGTGTTCTGGCTACGCCGCACGATGGACGAGTCGCTGTCCCCGGAGGTCATCGAGGCCGCCAAGGCGGGAAAGGACCCTGCGGCGGGTTCGATGCGGGCGCTGTTCACCCACTATTGGCGGCCACTGCTGCTGTGCTTCCTGATCACGCTGGGCGGGACGGTGGCTTTCTACACCTACAGCGTCAACGCGCCTGCGATCGTCAAGACCGCCTACAAGGGCGAGGGCATGACGGCGACATGGATCAACCTGAGCGGGCTGATCTTGTTGATGGTGCTGCAGCCGGTGGGCGGGCTCATCAGCGACCGGATCGGACGCAAGCCGATGCTGGTGTTCTTCGGTGTCGGCGGCGTGGTGTGGACGTATGTGCTGATCACATTTCTGCCCCAAACCCGTTCGCCGCTGACTTCTTTCGCGCTGGTCGCGGTGAGCTATGTGATCCTGACGGGATACACGTCGATCAACGCGCTGGTGAAGTCGGAGTTGTTTCCGGCGCAGGTGCGCGCACTCGGGGTGGGGGTCGGCTATGCGCTGGCGAACTCGATCTTCGGTGGGACGGCGCCGCTGATCTACCAGGCGGCCAAGGCGCAGGGCCAGGTGCCGCTGTTCATCGGCTATGTGACGGTCTGCATCGCCGTGTCGCTGGTGATCTACATCTTCTGCCTGCGCAACAAGGCTGATACGTATCTGGATCGAGAACGGGGCTCGGCGTTCGGGTCGTGAGCGCTGCGCCGGCTAGCTGGGCGTGTGGGAAATCTGGTCCCAGCCCTCGACCGATTCCGCTGCGCGCGGTGCCGGGCCGATGTAGATCGCCGACGGCCGCACCAGTTTGCCCAGTGTCTTCTGCTCGAGGATGTGGGCGCACCAGCCGGCGGTGCGGCCACAGGTGAACATCGCCGGCATCATCTTGGCGGGCACCTTGGCGAAGTCCAGGATCACCGCAGCCCAGAACTCGACGTTGGTCTCGATCGCCCGATCCGGGCGACGCTCCCGCAGCTCGGCCAGGGCGGCCTGCTCCAGGGCTGCGGCCACCTCGTAGCGGGGGGCGGCCAACCGTTTGGCGGTGGCCCGCAGCACCCGCGCCCGTGGGTCCTCGGCCCGGTACACCCGGTGACCGAAGCCCATCAGCTTCTCTTTGCTGTCGAGGATGTTCTTGACCACGGTCCGGGCGTCTCCGGTGCGCTCAACCTCCTCGATCATGGGGATCACCCGGGCGGGCGCGCCGCCGTGCAGCGGTCCACTCATCGCACCGATCGCTCCCGAGAGCGCGGCGGCGACGTCGGCTCCGGTGGAGGCGATCACCCGCGCGGTGAACGTGGAGGCGTTCATCCCGTGCTCGGCCGCCGACACCCAGTAGGCGTCGATCGCGGCGATGTGCCGCGGGTCCGGCTCGCCCTGCCAGCGGGTCATGAATCGTTCTGTGACGGTGGAGCATTCGTCGATGACGCGTTGCGGCACGGCCGGCTGGTAGATGCCGCGTGCCGACTGGGCGACGTAGGACAGGGCCATCACCGAGGCCCGCGCCAGGTGCTGCCGGGCCGTCTCGCCGTCGATGTCCAGCAGCGGCCGGTAGCCCCAGATCGGCGCCAGCATGGCCAGACCGGCCTGCACGTCGACCCGGACGTCGCCGGTGTGAATGGGCAGCGGGAAGGGTTCGGCCGGCGGCAGGCCGTCGCCGAATCGGCCGTCGACGAGCAGCCCCCAGACGTCGCCGAAGGTCACGCCGTTGTGCACCAGATCCTCGATGTCGACGCCGCGATACCGCAGCGCGCCCCCGTCCTTGTCGGGTTCGGCGATCTCGGTGGTGAACGCCACCACGCCTTCCAGGCCGGGTGCGAAGTCTTCCGGTACCAGCGTCATAGGTGGATTGTTCCACTCGGGCACAGGCCTGTCGCTACCGGCCGGTAACTATCTGCCCGCCGCCGGCGGCGTACCGTATGAGCGTGGAATTTCCAGCGGGTGATCGCCTGGCGGCGATGCGGGTGGAGTACGGGTCGGTCGAGAAGGACGGCAGCACCGACCTCGACGTCGACTGGCTGGCCGACGGCTGGCTTGCGTTGTTGCACAGGTGGATTGCCGATGCGGAAGCGGCCGGGGTAGCCGAACCCAACGCGATGGTGCTGGCCACCGTCGAGGGCGGCAGGCCGGTCAGCCGGACGGTGCTGTGCAAGAGCGTGGACGAGACCGGCATCACCTTCTACACCAACTACGACTCCGCCAAGGGCGCCGACCTGGCCGCCACACCCTATGCGTCGGTGACGTTCCCCTGGTACGCGCTGGGCCGCCAGGTTCACATCCGCGGCTCGGTCACCAAGGTCAGTGCGGAGGAGACCGCCGAGTACTGGTCCAAACGTCCCCGTGGCTCCCAACTCGGCGCGTGGGCTTCGGCGCAGTCGCGGCCGATCGGGTCGCGCTCCGAACTGCTCGACCAGCTGGCCGAGGTGACCGCGCGCTTCGCCGCTGACGAGCAGGTGCCGGTGCCCCCGCACTGGGGCGGCTACCGCATCGCGCCGGAGGTCGTCGAGTTCTGGCAGGGCCGGGAGAACCGGATCCACAACCGAATTCGGGTAACCGGCAACGTGGTCGAGCGGCTGCAGCCCTAGCCGTGCGGCGGCGCGATCCGATGTCGCCGGACCGGCGGCTCCAGTTCTTCGCCGACACCACACCGCTTCGAACGCCGGACTTCCGCCGGTTGTGGCTGGCCGGCATCGTCACGGTGATCGGGGGCAACCTCACGATCTTCGCGGTGCCCGTGCAGCTCTACGTCCTGACGCAGAACTCCGCGTACGTGGGACTGTCGGGTCTGTTCGCGCTCGTGCCGTTGATCGTGTTCGGTCTGCTCGGCGGGGCCTGGGCCGACGCGATGGATCGCCGGCTGCTCCTGATCATCGCCTCGTGCGGCCTGGCGGTGGCCTCGGTCCTGCTGTGGTTGCAGGCCGAGCTGCAGTGCAACAACGTCTGGCTGGTGCTCGTCCTGCTGTCGGTGCAGCAGGCGTTCTTCGCGATCAACTCGCCGACCCGCGGCGCAGCGATACCCCGCATGCTTCCGATCGATCAGCTGCCCGCGGCCAACTCGCTGAACATGACGGTGCAGCAGTTCGGGGCGATCGTCGGTCCGCTGCTCGCCGGCCTGCTGCTGCGCTGGGTCGACCTGTCGACGCTGTATCTGATCGACGCGATCACCTGCCTGCTGCCGATCTGGGTGACGTTCCGGCTCGCGCCCATGCCGGCAACAGGGGCGGCCGACTCCGACGGGACCTCCCGCTGGGGCATCGGCGCGGTGCTCGAGGGATTTCGCTACCTGGCCGGAAACCGGGTGGTGCTGATGTCGTTCGTCGTCGACCTGATCGCGATGATCTTCGGAATGCCGCGGGCGTTGTTCCCGCAGATGGCGCACGAGAGCTTCGGTGGGCCGGTCGCGGGCGGCACCACGATGGCTCTGCTGGCTGCCGCGATGTCGTTCGGTGCCGTCGCCGGCGGGGTGTTCTCCGGCTGGTTCCCGCGGGTTCGCCGACAGGGACTGGCGGTGATCGTCGCGATCGTCGTCTGGGGTGTGGCGATGGCCGGGTTCGGGGTGGCCGGCGGGCTGGCTGGCGGGCATGGCGGTCTTGTGATGTGGATTGCGTTGGTGTTCTTGGCAATTGGTGGGGCAGCTGACATGGTGTCAGCAGCTTTCCGGTCGACCATCCTGCAAGAGGTGGCATCCGACGACCTGCGGGGCCGGCTGCAGGGGGTGTTCCTCGTGGTGGTCGCGGGCGGCCCCCGGCTGGCCGACACGGTGCACGGTGCGGCGGCCGCCGCGGTGGGCACGACGATCGCCGCGGCCGGTGGGGGAGGGCTCGTCGTGGTCGGTGTGCTGCTCGCCTCGGCGGCGGTTCCGGCCTTCGTGCGCTATCGCGTCGGGCCGGCGCAAGCCCGCTAGCCGGGCCGTGTGGCGGTGCCATCAATACGGTGATATTGCCGCCATCGGCGATAGTCGCGGCATACCCTCGACCAGCTGACTTAAGGGACGCTGTGAGGCGAGGGGCTGGTCGGACGTGGCCGGTGAGATGAACAACGGCGCTTCTGGGTTACGGGAACGCAAGAAGCAACGCACGCGCGCCACGCTGATCGACGTGGCGGCGAAGTTGTGCGTCGAACAGGGCTACGACAACACCACCGTCGACCAGATCGCCGCAGCCGCCGACGTCTCGGCCCGAACCTTCAGCCGCTACTTTCCGACCAAGGAAGCGGTCGTCGTCGCCGTCATCGCCGACGTCGCCGACGGGGTGGCCGCCACGCTGGCCCATCAACCCCTGGACATCACCGAACACGAGGCCCTCATGCGGGCCAGTGTCGAGACGTTCCGCGGCCGCCAAGGCCGCGAACCCGACCCCGTCGTGTTCGACCGGATGACCTTGTTGCTCAAGATCCTCGGCACGGCGCCGGCGATCGGCCTGTCGGCCTTCTCCTATCGGCCCGACGGACCTCAGCATCCGGTGTTCGCCGCCGTCGCGCGTCGCATGGGTGTGGCGGTCACCGACCCGGCGTTGCGGATCCTCTTCGACACCTGGGCGGTGCTCATGGGTGTCGCCTGCGCGGGCCTCGGTGCACCTGGTGCACCGCCGATCGAGCCGGGCGTTCTGTGCGAGCGAATCGAGTCGACATATGCCTTGTTCGCGCGGTTGTGGACCCCATGGCACACCCCGGGCCAGCCCCCCGCGGGCGAGTCGGCACAATAGCGACTACCTTCACCTAAGTACGGACAGCCTTAGCAGGCGTCGAAGAGCGCAGAAGGGGTTCTTGTGGCCGCAACCGACGACACCGCCACCCTGAAGTACCCGGGGGGCGAGCTCGACCTGGACATCGTCCACGCGACGGAGGGGTCCGACGGAATCGCACTGGGGTCGCTGCTGTCCAAGACCGGGTACACCACCTTCGACTCGGGCTTCGTGAACACCGCGTCGACCAAGAGCGCCATCACCTACATCGACGGTGACGCCGGGATTCTGCGCTACCGCGGCTACCCCATCGAGCAGCTGGCCGAGAAGTCGACCTTCATCGAGGTGAGCTACCTGCTCATCTACGGCGAGCTCCCCAGCACTGAACAGCTCGAGGCGTTCACCACCCAGATTCAGCGCCACACGCTGCTGCACGAAGACCTCAAGCGGTTCTTCGACGGCTTCCCGCGCAACGCCCACCCGATGCCGGTGCTCTCCAGCGCCGTCAACGCGCTGTCGGCCTATTACCAGGACTCGCTGGACCCGCTGGACAACAAGCAGGTCGAGTTGTCCACCATCCGGCTGCTGGCCAAGCTGCCCACCATCGCCGCCTACGCCTACAAGAAGTCCGTCGGCCAGCCGTTCCTGTACCCGGACAACACCTTGACCCTCGTCGAGAACTTCCTGCGCATGACGTTCGGCCTGCCCGCCGAGCCCTACGAGGTGGACCCCGAGATCGTCCGGGCGCTGGACATGCTGCTGATCCTGCACGCCGACCACGAGCAGAACTGCTCGACGTCGACGGTGCGGCTGGTCGGCTCGTCCCAGGCCAACCTGTTCACGTCGATCTCCGGCGGGATCAATGCGCTGTGGGGTCCGCTGCACGGCGGCGCCAACCAGGCCGTGCTGGAGATGCTGGAGAAGATCCGCACCGGCGAAGACGACGTGCAGACGTTCGTCAAGAAGGTCAAGAACAAGGAAGACGGCGTGAAGCTGATGGGCTTCGGGCACCGCGTCTACAAGAACTACGATCCGCGCGCCCGCATCGTCAAGGAGCAGGCCGACAAGATCCTGGGCAAGCTCGGCGGCGACGACGAGCTGCTCGACATCGCCAAGCAACTCGAAGAGATCGCGCTCACCGACGACTTCTTCATCGAACGCAAGCTCTACCCGAACGTCGACTACTACACCGGCGTGATCTACCGGGCGATGGGCTTCCCGACCCGGATGTTCACCGTGCTGTTCGCCCTGGGCCGGCTGCCCGGCTGGATCGCGCACTGGCGCGAGATGCACGACGAGGGCAACAGCAAGATCGGCCGTCCGCGGCAGATCTACACCGGCTACACCGAACGCGACTACGTCACCATCAACGGCCGCTGATCTTTCTCGCCCAACCCGACATTCGGGCGAGGAAGTTCGAGTGACTTCCGCCATTTCGTCGAGTTCGACGCCGCCCGCACTTGACCGCAGGACAGTTGTAGTTTAACAATAGTTGTGTGAATGCAACTGTCAGCGACCTCAGTGCGCGACGCAAGACCATCGTTCTTGCGTCCTGCTGCCTGAGCCTGCTGATCGTGTCGATGGACGCCACCATCGTCAACGTGGCGATCCCGTCGATCCGCGCCGATCTGCACGCGACACCCGCCCAGATGCAGTGGGTAGTCGACATCTACACCCTGGTGCTGGCCTCGCTGCTCATGCTCGCCGGTGCGACCGGTGACCGCTTCGGCCGGCGCCGCGTCTTCCAGATCGGCCTGGCCACCTTTGCGGTCGGCTCCCTGCTGTGCAGCATCGCCCCGACCATCACCATGCTCATCGCCGCACGACTGATCCAGGCTGTCGGCGGCTCAATGCTCAATCCTGTTGCGCTATCCATCATTTCGCAGATCTTCGTTGGACGGGTCGAGCGGGCCCGAGCACTGGGGTTCTGGGGTGCGGTCGTCGGCATCTCGATGGCGCTCGGCCCGATCGTCGGCGGCCTGCTCATCGAGGTCGTCGGGTGGCGCGCCGTGTTCTGGATCAACCTGCCGATCTGTGCCGCCGCGATCGCGCTGACGGCCATCTTCGTGCCGGAGACCAAGTCGGCGACCATGCGCGACATCGATCCGGTGGGCCAGCTGCTGGCCGTGCTCTCGTTGTTCGGCCTGGTGTTCGTGCTGATCGAAGGGCCGGGGATGGGCTGGACCAATCCCCGGATCCTCGCGATCGCCGTGACCGCAGCCGCCGCCTTCGTGGCCTTCCTGCGCTACGAGTCGCGCCGCCACGACCCCTTCATCGATCTGCGGTTCTTCCGCAGTATCCCGTTCTCGTCGGCTACGGTGACCGCCGTGTGCGCCTTTGCCGGCTGGGGTGCGTTCCTGTTCATGATGTCGCTGTACCTGCAGGGTGAGCGCGGCTACTCCGCTGCGCACACCGGGCTGATCTACCTGCCGATCGCCGTCGGGGCGCTGTTCTTCTCGCCGTTGTCCGGCCGGCTCGTGGGCCGCTTCGGTGCCCGCCCCTCCCTGCTGATCTCCGGCGTCCTGATGGTCATCGCATCGGTGATGCTGACATTCCTGACCCCGGCGACGCCGGTGTGGGCGCTGCTGGCGATCTTCGCGGTGTACGGCATCGGTTTCGGCATGGTCAATGCCCCCATCACCAACGCCGCCGTCAGCGGCATGCCCAAGGACCGCGCGGGCGCGGCGTCTGCGGTGACCTCGACCTCACGCCAGGTCGGTGTGAGTATCGGTGTGGCGCTGTGCGGTTCGGTCGCGGGGCCGGCACTGGCCGGGCTGGGCGCCGACTTCACCTCGGCGGCGCGGCCGCTGTGGTTCATCAACATCGCCCTGGGCCTCGTCATCGCCGTACTGGCCATCACGTCGACATCCAGCCGTGCGCACCGGTCCGCCGAACGGCTGGCACCGCTGATCGACCAGCAGCGAGTGGGGGCCGCCCGTGTCTAACCCCCTGGCTGACGAGGTGTGGCGCACCCTGTCAGCACTGGTTCTCGACAACAAGGACGGCTGGCGACGCGCCGTCGTCGAGCGAACGGGATTGCCGTTCAGCCGGATCCGCATCCTCAAACGGCTCGCCAAGAGGCCGATGACGGTGAAGCAGGTCGCCGAGATGGCCACCATCGACGCACCGGCGGCCACGGTCGCGGTCAACGATCTGGAAGCCCGCGGCCTGGTGATCCGGGAGGTCGACCCGCAGAATCGCCGTTGCAAGCTGGTGTCGCTGACCGAGGCCGGTCATCAGATGGTCGCCGTGCTGGATGCCACTGAAGATCCAGCACCTGATCGCCTTGCCACGCTCGGCGACGAGGACCTCGCCACCCTGCAGGCAATCCTGGCGCGGGTGCTCAGCTGAGATAGCCCTCGACTTCGTCGGGTGGGCGCACCGCGGCTTGGCTCGGATCACCGCCGGTCTCGCGCAGGGCCCGGCGCTGCCGCAGCAGATCCCAGCACTGGTCGAGTTCGGTTTCGATCGAGCGCAGCCGCCGGTGCTCTTCGGATGGATCGATCTCCTGGTGGATGAGTTGCTCGCGCAGCTCGCGCTCCTGGGCCACCAGGTCGTGTATCCGTGCGAGGGTGTCCCGGTCGCCGGGTTTGGATTCGTGTGCCACCGCTCCAGTGTGCCTGTGCTCTGGGGGTCAGTGCGAGGAATGCAGAACGTCGGAGAATGCGGTGCAGAACCAGTCGACGTCGGATTCGGAGAACACCAGCGGCGGGCGGACCTTGAGCACGTTGCCGTCGCGACCGCATACCGAGATCAGCACCCGATGTTCGCGCATCGCGTTGACGATCTTCTTCGCGCCCGTCCGGTCGGGTTCGCCTGTCTCATCGATGATTTCGACGCCGATGTAGAGTCCGGCGCCGCGCACGTCGCCGATGCGCGGATGGTCGCGGCCCAATGCCGCCAGCTCGGTGCGCAACGCGGTCCCGACGTTCGCCGCGTTGGCCATCAGCTTCTCGTCCTCGATGACGTCGAGCACGGCTGCCGCAGCCGCCATGGTGACCGGGTTGCCGCCGAAGGTGTTGAAGTAGGGCACCCCGCGGGCGAAGGACTCCAGCACGCCGGCGCGCGCGGCCATCGCCGCGATCGGCAGGCCGTTGCCCATGGGCTTGCCGGTCGTCACCAGATCGGGCACCACACCGTGGCGCAGGAAGCCCCACATTGCTTCGCCGGTGCGGGCGAATCCGGGTTGCACCTCGTCGGCAATGAACACCCCGCCCGCGTCGCGGACCGCCTGGACCGCCGGGGCGAGCACCGACGGGTCGGGATAGATGCCGTCGGACGAGAAGATGGTGTCGACGATCAGGCAGCTCACCCCTGCGCCTGTGGCCCTGAGGTCGTCGATTGCGGCGGTGACGTCGGCGGCGAAGCGGCCCGCCAGTTCGTCGGCCGGGATCCGGTAACTGTCCGGCGGGGCGATGGCACGCACGTGCTTGCCGAGGGCGGTCGCCCCGCCGATGGACGGCGAGATCGCTGTCACGGCAGCGGTGTTGCCGTGGTACGCGTCGGTGGTGATGATGACGCCCGTTGCGCCGGTGTGCATTTCGGCCACCCGCAGGGCGAGGTCATTGACTTCCGAGCCGGTGCAGGCGTACATCACCTGGTCGATCTCGTCCGGCATGGTCGCCAGCAGACGCTCGCTGTAGTCGACGATCGTGCCGTGCAGATACCGGGTGTGGGTGTTGAGGGTGGCCAGCTGGCGGCTGACGGCCTCGACCACGTGCGGGTGGCAATGCCCGACGCTGGCGACGTTGTTGTACGCGTCGAGGTAGCAGGCGCCGTCCGCGTCGTAGAGGCGGGTGCCCTCGCCGCGGACGAGGTGCACGGGCCGCTCGTAAAACAGCCGGTAGGCCGGGCCGAGCATACGGTCGCGGGCCGCGACCAACGATTCGATGGCCGGATCGAGCGGTTGATCCGGGGAGTAGCTGTTGGAATCCATGATGTTCGAGAAACCCACGTTGCTACTCCTTCGTCGTTCGTTGGTCGCGGCCCGTGCAACTCAGCGCTCGTGTGCCTCCTCGAGGACGATCCGGCCCAGCTCCGAATACCGTTGCGGGGCTTTGGCCTTCAGGTACACGGCTAGCAGAATGCCGCTGAGCCCGACGATACCGACGACGTAGGGGATGATGGTGAACACCCAGTCGGTGGATGCCGTCCCGGCGGCGAACGACGCGTTCTTGCCGAGCAGGTAGATGACGTAGAGCATGCCGATGCCACCGAGCAGCGGAGCGAGGAACGTGCGGAACCAGTTCGCTGTCTCCGGGTGATTTTTGCCGACGTGGAAGTAGGCGATCACCGCGAAAGCGGCCAGTGCCTGCACGATCAGGATCGCCGTGGTGCCGAGCAGTGCCATCAGCCCGTACAGGCCGGTGTAGGGATCACGACCGGTGATGGCGAAGAACAGCACCACAATGGTGGCGAACACGGTCTGGAACAGGCCGGCGATGTGCGGCGAGCCGTGCACCGGGTGGGTGGCGCCCAGGGTCTTGCGCATCCCGGGGATGACGTTCTCGCGCCCGAGGGCGTAGATGTAGCGCGCCGCGCAGTTGTGGAACGCCATGCCGCAGGCGAACGATCCCGTCATCAGCAGGATCTTGAACATGTCGACTGCCCACGTGCCCAGGTTCTTGTCGACCGGGCCGAAGAAGATGTCACCGGCGGTGGACGAATCCTGCGCCAGCGCAATGGCATTCTGCGGTCCGGTCCCGACGATGGCCAGCCACGAGATCAGGATGTAGAACACCCCGATGCCGATGACGGAGCCGATGACCGCGATCGGGATGATCTTCTTGGGGTTCTTGGATTCCTCGCCGTACATCGCGCTGGACTCGAATCCGACCCATGACCAGAATGCGAAGAACAGGCCGATACCTGCCGAGCCTGCTACTGCCAGTGCACTGCCGTTGGGTCCGGTGACGGTGCCCGAGAGGCTCTTGAAGCCGTTGAGCGGGTTCAGCGATCCCCACGACCAGCCCTGCGGGCCGCCACCGGCGAACAGCACCGAGACTCCCATCAGCGACAGCATGAGGATCTCGGTCACGAGGAACACGCCCAGCACCTTGGCGGCCAGGTTGATGTCGAAGTAGGTCAGCACCAGGTTGACCACCAGCATGCCGAGGGCGAACACGACCCACGAGATGTTGACATGGAAGAGGCTGTTGACGGTGTCGTTGGCGAAGAATGCGAAGATCCCGATCAGCGACGCCTCGAAGACCATGTAGGCCATCGTGGTCAGGAATCCTGCGCCCAGTCCCACGATGCGGCCGAGGCCGTGTGAGATGTAGCCGTAGAAAGCTCCGGTCGCGGTGATGTGCTTGCTCATCGCGGCGTATCCGATAGCGAACAGGGTGAGCACGATCGTGGCGACGAAGTAGCCGGCCGGGGCGTATGCGCCGTTACCGAACCCGACCGCGATCGGTACGTTGCCCACCATGGCGGTGATCGGCGCCGCGGTCGCGACAGCCATGAACAGGACGCCGATCAGGCCGACGGCGTTGGGCTTGAGCCGCTGGACGGCGTCGCCCTTGGCTTGGGCTGCCTCCGCGGCAGGTGGGTCGATGATGTCGCTCATTGTTGATTTCCCGTCTCGAACACGACCGGTGGTCGCGCAGGATATTTGGTCTGGTTTGGCCCGAGATGCGGCTGCGTCTGGGGAGCGAGGTGATGTCGAAGACGACACTGTGATACGACGCCGACATTGTTACTCCTCCCAGATCGCCTGGTCAACAGGAACAATCGGGATTCACGCCGGAGTGTTTCGGCCATGTTTCCGAATCCGCAGTTGCGAAACGCTGACGTTAAATGTGCCGATTTGGTCTGCTTTGCGGCGGTTAATGGTCCACACTGTTCGACATGCCGGGACTGCCGCCGACCCATGAGTTGTTCGCGCGCGCAGCACTTCCTGCGTACGGCCGTGCCGCTGACGCCGAATTGCGGCTGCTGAGCCTGTCGGAGAACGCAACCTACCTGGTGGAGGACGACGAGCCCATCGTGCTGCGGGTGCACCGGCCCGGCTACCACTCACTTGCCGCGATCCACTCCGAACTGGCCTGGATGAAGGCGTTGCGCACCGAGACTGCGGTCACCACACCTGAGTTGGTCCTCGCGGGCGACGGTTCCGATGTGGTGCTCGCCGAGGCGGACGGGACTGCGCTGCATGTCGATGCCGTCACCTTCGTGCCCGGTTGCACCGCTGAAGAGGATCCCGAGGCAGTGGGATTCGACGAACTCGGTCGTATCACCGCGGTCATGCACGACCATGCCCGCGGGTGGACGACGCCCACTGGCTTCACCCGGTTCCGCTGGGACCTGGAGACGATTCTGGGACCGGAGGCCCGCTGGGGTAACTGGCGGCTGGCCCCGGGCCTGACCGTGGCTGACAAGGACTGGATTCAGCGCGCTTCCGACGACATCACCGCAAAGCTTACTGAGTTCGGTTGCGCTCCAGATCGTTTCGGCCTGGTCCATGCCGACCTGCGGCTGGCCAACCTGATGGTCGATCCCGCCGACGTCGGGGCGGGCATCACCGTGATCGATTTCGACGACTGTGGATGGTCCTGGTATCTGGCCGACCTGGGGGCGGCGGTGTCGTTCATCGAGGACACCCCGGCCGGCGAGCGCATCATCGCCGACTGGCTCACCGGCTACCTTCAGGTGGGGTCCATCCCTGCCGCCCACCTCGAGTTGATCCCCTCATTCGTGATGATGCGCCGGATCATGCTCACCGCGTGGATCGCCTCGCATTACGACGCCGACGCCGCGATCGGCGTCGGTGAGCAGTTCGCCCCGGACACGGCCCGGCTGGCGCAGCGTTATCTGGAGGACCGCACCTGGCTACAGGATGCGATCTTCGGATCCAGGGTCTAATCACCCTGCGGCAGAAAGGAATGTCATGTTCGACCTTCAGTCGGCGTCGGTTCTGGTGACGGGTGGAAGTAAGGGGATCGGCCGCGGAATCGCGTCGGTGTTCGCCTCGGCGGGTGCCAATGTGGCCATCGCCGCCCGCTCGTCGACCGATATCGACACGGTGGTGGCCGAACTGGACGACCTCGGTTCGGGCAAGGTGCTCGGTGTGCAGGCCGATGTTTCCGACCCGATGTCGTGTGCCAACCTCGCCGAGACGGTGCGCGAGACATTCGGCGGAATCGACGTGGTGTGCGCGAATGCCGGCATCTTCCCCGAGGCGCCGCTGGCCTCGATGACGCCGGTTCAACTCGGCGAGGTGCTCGATGTCAACGTCAAGGGCACCGTCTACACCGTGCAGGCCTGCCTGGATGCGCTCATCGCCTCCGGTCGCGGACGGGTGATCCTGACCTCGTCGATCACCGGGCCGATCACCGGCTTCCCGGGATGGTCGCACTACGGTGCCTCCAAGGCCGCCCAGCTGGGCTTCATGCGAACGGCGGCAATCGAATTGGCGCCACACCGCATCACCGTCAACGCGGTGCTGCCCGGCAACATCTTCACCGAGGGTCTCGCCGACATGGGTAAGGAGTACATCGCGGGAATGACCAGGGCGATCCCGGCCGGCAAACTGGGCACGCCGGAGGACATCGGGTATCTCGCGGCGTTCCTGGCCACTAAAGAGGCCGGATACATCACCGGTCAGGCCATCGCCGTCGACGGTGGCCAGGTGCTTCCCGAGTCCCCGGACGCCGTGAGCCCGTAGCGATGGAGGAGTCCGAGGGGGGGCCGATCGCCGAGGACGTACGCCGCCGCATCCTGTCGATGCTGGCGCAAGGTGCGTTGCGGCCCGGATCTCGGTTGGGCACCGAACGTGAGATGGCCGAACAGTTCGCGGTGTCGCGGTCGACGCTGCGCAGTGCCCTGCTGCCCCTGAGTCGGGCGGGTGTGCTCGAGCGGCGCACCGGCCGCAACGGCGGAACCTTCGTGCGCGCCGATGTCGTCGAGCGCAACGCCGCCGAACTGGCTGGACTTCCCGCCCGGTTGCGCAGCGGTGGACATACCAGCGCCACCCGGGTGCTGGCGACCGACCGCAGACCCGCCACCCCCGCCGAAGCCGCCGCGCTCGAGATCACCACCCGCGACGAGGTTTTCGCGATACGCAGATTGCGGTTCGCCGACGGTGTGCCGTTGTCGGTCGACTTCTCCTGCTTCGTCGCCGGCCAGGTCGTCGGCCTTCTCGAGCAGCCGCTGGGCGGTTCGATCTATGAGTTGCTCGCCGTCCGCTACGGCCTGACCCCCGCGACGTCGACGGAGATGATCGAGGTGGTCAGCGCCAGTCCTCGCGAGGCCGAGTGGCTGGCGATCCCGAGCAGACGGCCACTGGTGGCGATCACCCGCGTCACCCACGACGCGTCCGACCGGCCGTTCGAGTACGCCTACGACCTTTTCCGAGCCGACCGTGTCCGGCTCACGGCGACCACCTCCACCGTGACCGCCCGGGAACGGCGCGGCACCGACGGCAGGGTCGAACGCTCCGTCAGCAGCGCCTGATCTGCTCGCCAGGCGAGATTCGTTCGGAGCGTGTGTAATTCATTGATGGGAACCCCACCGCGCAGTGCCATTGTCACAGGAGCATCCGGCGGGATCGGTTCGGCCATCGCCGCGATGCTGCATGAGGAGGGGTTCTCTCTCACCCTGGTCGGTCGCGACCCTGGAAAGCTGGAAGCGGTGGCCTCCGGGCTGACGCAGGTGCCCGGCCCGCCCGTCAACGTACTGGCCGGTTCGCTGGCGGCCGAGGCGTTCCTCGACGAGATCGTCGCCGAGCATGCGCGGCGGCACGGCTCGCTGGACCTACTGGTCAACAATGCCGGGATAGCCGGCGAGCGGCCGGTCGGCGAGGTCACCGCCGATTTCCTCGACGAGCAGCTCGCGGTCAACGTCCGCGCCGTGATCCTGCTGACCGGCAAGTGCCTTCGGCTACTCAAAGAGTCGGTGCAGCAACGGAAAACAGCGCAGGTGGTCAACATCGCCTCCAACGCGGGCAAGCGCGGCGAGGCCGGCCTGTCGGCGTACTCGGCCACCAAATTCGCCGTCGTCGGGTTCACCGAGGCGTTGCACGACGAACTGTCCACCTCCGGCATCAAGGCCACCGCGATATGCCCCGGTCTGGTGGACACCCCGATGGCCGACGGCTACCGCGACAGCGTGAGCCCCGGGGAGATGATCGCCCCCGCCGACATCGCCGAGGCGATCAGGATGACCATCCGGGTGTCGAGAAGTTGTGTGGTGCCTGAGATCGTCCTGCTGCGGCCGATCGAGTGGCTCCAACCCCCGGGCGCCTGACCGAAAGACCCCAAAACGTCCGACTCGGTCCTATTAAGGTGAGTGGGTGACGAAACCCGTAATCGAATTCCCCGACGGACCGGCACCCACCGACCTGGTCATCAAAGACCTCGTGGTGGGAGACGGCGATGAAGCCACTCCCGGTGCCGTGGTCGACGTGCACTACGTCGGCGTCGAATACGACACCGGCGAAGAGTTCGACAGCTCCTGGAATCGCGGCGAGTCCATCTCCTTCCCGTTGCGCGGCCTGATCCAGGGCTGGCAGGACGGTATCCCCGGTATGCGGGTGGGTGGGCGCCGCCAGTTGACCATTCCACCGGAACAGGCCTACGGTCCGGCCGGTTCGGGACACCAGCTGTCGGGCAAGACGCTGATCTTCGTGATAGATCTGCTCGCCACCCGCTGAACCTCCGTTTTCGCGGGCGAAGAGATGAAACTTTGCCCTCGCCTCCTCTGACGATTCAGTTAATATTCGTCCGTTCGCTTCCAAACGCGCACTCGAGCCACATATCGTGCAGCGGTTCGGACAATTGACGCGCCGGCAATGGCGGAGGAGCCAATCGATGACGGATCCCGATGATGCGCGGGTGAGCGCAACGGCAACTGAGTGGCGGCGCGAATCGCGGTACTTCCGCCGCTCGCCCGGCTTGGGCTGGCTGCTGGGTCTTCTACTGATCCCGCTGCTCCTCGGTCTGATCGGCTGGGGAACGCTCAGCAAGCCCAAGGTCAGCGTGAGCACCCCCAGCGTCAGCATCACCGCACCCAGCCTGTCGGTGCCGTCGCTGAACTTCGCGCCGCTGTCGATCATCCGCAACGGCAACGACTTCACCCTGTCCGGCGATCTTCCGGACCTCTCCGTCAAGGCGTCGCTGCTCGACAGCCTCAAAGCGGCGCTGGGGCCCGGGGTGAACCTGATCGACAAGCTCAACATCAAGGCCGGTGTCAGCGCACCTGACTTCTCGGGCCTGGGCGGGCTCTTCAAGGCCGCACTGGACATTCCTGACTTCAACTTCGACCTCTCCGGTGGCACCGTGACGCTCACCGGCACCGCGCCGTCGGAAGAGGTCAAAGCCGCGGTCGAGGCCGCCGCCAAGGCGGCCTGGCCGAACGTGACGATTGTCAACAACATCACGGTCAAGGGCCCGGCCCCCGCCACCACCGCTCCGACGGCCACTGCGCCGGCCGGTGGTGGGGGGTGCGGTTCGCTGCAGTCTGATATCGCCGCCGCGCTCAACGCCCCGATCAACTTCGAGACGGACGGCTTCACACTGACGCCGGCGACGCAGCAGATGCTCGCCGCGGTGGCCGCCAAGATCAAGGTGTGCCCGACTGCCAGGATCGTGGTGACCGGCTACACCGACAACACCGGCAACGACTCTATCAACATCCCGCTGAGCGGCAACCGGGCCAAGTCGGTCGGCGATTACCTTGTTTCTCAAGGGGTTTCAGCCGCTGAGATCACCACCAACGGCCTTGGAGCGGCGAACCCGATCGCCACAAACGACACCGAGGCCGGTCGTGCACAGAACCGTCGCGTCGAGATCACGGTCAGCTAGGAGAACCGACATGGAATTCGTCATTCAATGGCTGTGGTACCTGCTGGCGTTCGTCGCCGGCTCGGTGGTCGCCTGGCTGATCGCCATCGCGACGATCAAACGGACAAGCGAAGAAGAAGCCATCGCCGACCTGCCCGGCTCACGTGAGATTGGAGCCCGCTGATGCACGACGTCAACTGGTGGCTGATGGCCCTGGCCTTCGCGCTAGGTCTGATCCTGACCCTGGTGCTGGTGATCGGCCGGGTCACTCGTGAGGTACCGGTCAAGCATTCGGTGTCCGCCGCGATTGGGGCCAGCGGCCTCAAGGGTGCAGGCGCCGATGTACCGGAGGTGAAGCTGTCCGCCGCCGGTGCCGGGGCAGTGGCCGCGGGTGCAGCTGCCACCGGCGCGGCCGCTGCGAAGTTCGCTGCCGGCGACTTCGAGGAGCCCTACGGAACCGGGTCGATCCGGCTCGCCGCCGGGGCCGCCGCACCGTCAGGGTTCGACATCAAGGGCAACGAGGATTCGATGCTCTACCACACGGTGGAAAGCCCTTGGTACAAGCAGACAATCGCCGAGGTGTGGTTCGCCGACGAGCCCACCGCCCAGGCCGCCGGGTTCACCCGTTGGGACGCAAAGGACAAGGGCGCGACGATCTCGGCCTTCGCCGATGTGCCGCCCGGCCCCTACGGCAAGGGTTCGGCCAAGGCCGGCGACGGTGGCAGCGGCCCGGCGGGCTGGCTGATCAAGGGCAACGAAGATTCCATGCTGTATCACACGGACGAAAGTCCTTGGTACGAGCAGACGATCGCCGAGGTGTGGTTCTTCGATGAACCCACTGCCCAGGCTGCCGGGTTCACCCGGTGGGATGCCAAGGACAAGGGTGTCAAGGTCGCCTCGCTTGCCGATGTGCCGCCTGGCCCGTACGGCAAGGGTTCGGCCAAGGCCGGCGACGGTGGCAGTGGCCCGGCGGGCTGGCTGATCAAGGGCAACGCGGATTCGATGCTCTACCATCCGCCGGACAGCCCCGCCTACAACGAGACCATCGCCGAGGTCTGGTTCTTCGACGAGGAGACCGCCAAGGCGGCCGGCTTCGACAAGTGGGACAAGAACTTCCGCTAGTTTCCGACAGTAACGCCACGGTGGTGAATGTGCTCTGAAACCGCCGTGGCGTTACTGTCGCTGCGGGCGGGCAACCCTTAGCGGGGTGGCGGCAGTCGCAGTATGAGCCGCGCGCCACCGAGCGGGCTGGTCTCCAACGCTGCTGTGCCGCCGTGGATCTCGGCCTGTTGTGCGACCAACGCCAGACCCAGCCCGGAGCCGGACACCGAGGCCGTCGAGCCGCGGGTGAACCGTTCGAAGACCTCGGTGCGTTCGGATTCCGGCACGCCGCTGCCATCGTCGTCGACGGCGATCTCCACGCCGTCGCGTGAGCTGACCGCCGAGAGCTGCACCCGGGTGGCGCCGCCGTGCTTGACCGCGTTGGCGATCGCGTTGTCCACCGCCAGCCGCAAGCCCGCGGGCAGCCCGATGATGATGCACGTCGGCGACGGCACCAACGACACCACCAGATCGGGATAGACCCGCATCGCGTCGTGCGCGGCGCGGTCGAGCAACTCGGTGATGTCGACGGGCACCTGGTCGGCCGCGGTGGACAACTCGCCCTGGGCCAGCCGCTCCAGCGCGCCCAGTGTGGCCTCCACCCGAGCTTCGGTGCGTACCACGTCGCCGAGCACTTCTTTGCGCTGCTCCTCGGGCATGTCCAGGGTGGCCAACACTTCGAGGTTGGTGCGCATCGCCGTCAGTGGCGTGCGCAGCTCGTGGGCGGACACCGCGGCGAAATCGCGCGCCGAGGCCAGCGCGGCCTTGGTGCGGTCCTGCTCGGCGCGGACCCGGCCGAGCAGCCCGGTGATCGCCTCGCCGATCTCGATCGCCTCGCTGGCGCCGCTGACATCGATGTCGGGGGCGACGTCGCCGGCGTCGATCTGGCGGGTCTGCTCGGCGAGGCGCCGAAAGGGGCGCACCGCGAAGGTGGCCAGCAGCCAGCCGAGCAGTCCTGCCGCGCCGATGGCCGACGCACAGATGATCAGTACCCGCCGGTGCAGACTGTTCGTATCGGCGATGGTGTCGTCGTAGGTGGCGCCGACGGCCAGCGTGGTGGCATCCGGATAGGGCAGTTCCACGGTGCGCACCCGGTATTTGACGCCGTCGATATAGGTGGTGGCGTAGTCGCCGGTGAGCTTGGGCAACACGACGGGGGAGTTTGACTTCACCTGTTCGCCGCGGCGGACGGTGATGACGACGTCCTGGTCGTTGGGTGACGGGGGAATCTGGTCCAGGCCGCGCGGCACGAATGGGACCGCGAACCCGGCGGCTTCGTCGAGTCGCCGGTCGAGGCGCTCGAGCCGGTCGTTGGTGATGCCGATCCACACGATGGTGCCGACGATGGTCACCACGATCGCCGCGCCGATCGCCGTCGCGAACGCCACCCTGGTGCGCAGGGACGGGGTGCGACGGAAGATGCGCGCGAGCGTCACGTCGGTTTCAGATCATTGGGTTCGCAGTACGAAGCCCACCCCGCGCACGGTGTGCAGCAGACGGGGCGCACCGCCGGCCTCGAGTTTGCGGCGCAGGTAGCCGATGAACACGTCGACGACGTTGGTATCGGCGGCGAAGTCGTAACCCCAGACCAGCTCAAGCAGCTGGGCCCGGCTGAGTACGGCGGTCTTGTGCTCGGCGAGCACGGCCAGAAGGTCGAACTCGCGCTTCGTCAGGTCGACGTCCACGCCGTTGACCCGGGCGCGCCGACCGGGGATGTCGACCTCGAGCGGCCCGACCTGGATGGTCTCCGAGGAGAACGTCGCGGTGGCCCCGCGCCTGCGCAGTAGTGCCTTCACGCGGGCGACCAGCTCGGCCAGCTGGAAGGGCTTGACCAGGTAGTCGTCGGCGCCGGCCTCCAGGCCGGCCACCCGGTCGTCGACCGAACTGCGGGCCGAGAGCACGCAGACCGGCACGTCGTTGTCCATGGCGCGCAGCGCGGTCACCACGCTGACGCCGTCGAGTACCGGCATGTTGATGTCGAGCACGATCGCGTCGGGGCGAGTCTCAGTGGCCGAGCGCAACGCCTCGGCGCCGTCGACGGCGGTGGACACCTCGAATCCCGAGAGTCGCAGCCCACGCTCCAGGGATGCGAGCACATCGGGGTCGTCATCGACGACGAGCACCCGCGGTGAGGCCGAACTACTGTCCATCACCTCATCTTGCCTGATGGCTGCCCGTCGGCGTGGGAGGCCGGACCCTGACACGGTGACGCGTCCGGGACCGCGGTTGACCTCAATGGTGGTTGAGGTTCTAGCGTGGCCCATGGTGCAGCCGATATCGGATTGCACGCCGTGGGATCATCGGAATCGGGGGGTCGACCGCGGCGTTGTTGCCAGACGCGCCGGGTTCAGCGGCGGTCGATGACGAGGGAGACGGACTGTTGGGCGATCTGACCCAGGAACCGGGTGCTGCGCGTCCGGCTCCGGCTATCGCCGCACCGCGTCCGCATCCTCGTGCGGTGTCCGACCTGCTGCGGCTGACTCCGTATCTGATGCCCTACCGCGCCCGCTGGATCGCGATGATCGTGGTCGCGATCACCAGCCTGGGGGCTACCGTGGCGATCCCGCTGATGACCAAGGCGGTGATTGACGGTCCGGTGCGCCACCAGGATCGGCACGGCCTGTGGGTGGTGGGGGCCGCGGCGATGGCCGTCGGGATCTCCGAAGCGGTGCTGTGGTTCGTCCGCCGGTGGCTGGTCGGCCGGGCCACGATGGGTGTGGAAGCCGACATCCGCAAGGACCTCTACGCGCGTCTGCAGATCCTGCCGATGTCGTTCCACGGGCGTTGGCAGTCAGGTCAGCTGCTGTCGCGAATGATGAACGACCTGAGCACAATTCGGCGTCTGCTGTCGTTCGGCCTGGTGTTCCTGATGCTCAACATCCTGCAGATCACCGTCGTCACCGGCATCTTGCTGGCGATGTACTGGCCGCTGGGCGTGGTCGTGCTGGTCTCGATCGTGCCGATCACCCTGATCGTGCTGCACTTCGAGCGCACCTTCACCCGACTGTCCCGGCTGGCCCAGGACCAGGCCGGCCACGTCGCCACCCACGTCGAGGAGTCGGCCCTGGGGCTGCGCGCGGTGAAGTCGTTCGGCCGTGAGGACTACGTCTACGACCGTTTCGACGAGCAGGCCGGCATGCTCTACGACACCCAGGTCCAAAAGGTCGCCGTCTCGGCGAAGTTCTGGACCATGCTCGAGGTCATCCCCAACCTCACGCTGATCGTCGTGCTGGGGTTCGGCGCCTATGCCGCCGGCCACGGACTGGTCACCCTCGGCACGCTGGTCGCGTTCATCACGATGATGCTGTCGCTGGTGTGGCCGATCGCCTCGCTGGGATTCCTGCTGTCGATGACGCAGGAGTCGATGACGGCGGCCAACCGGATCGCCGAGATCTTCGACGCACCGCGTGAGATCACCGACGGTGCCCAGGCCGACGTGCCGCGCGGGGGCCGGCTGGAACTGGTGGACGTGGGCTTCCGCTTCCCCGCGACGGCGGGGAACGATGGCCTGAGCCCTGACTCTCAAGCCTGGGCGCTGCGGCATGTCAACGTGACGGTCGAACCGGGTGAGACCCTGGCGCTGGTGGGTGCCACCGGGTCGGGTAAGTCGGTGCTGGCGGCGCTGTTGCCCCGGCTCTACGACGTCACCGAGGGCTCGATCCGCATCGACGGCACCGACGTGCGTGAGCTGCCCCTGCCGGTGCTGCGGGCGGTGGTAGCCACCGCGTTCGAGGACCCGACGCTGTTCTCGATGTCGGTGGCCGAGAACCTGCGGCTGGGGCGCCCTGACGCGACCGACGACCAACTGGCCCGGGCCATCGACATCGCGGCCGCCAAGTTCGTCTACGACCTGCCGTTCGGCCTGCAAACCCGCATCGGCGAACAGGGCATGAGCCTGTCAGGCGGTCAGCGGCAACGACTTTCGCTGGCCCGGGCGATCCTGGCCGCACCGCGGATCCTGGTGCTCGACGACACCCTGTCCGCCCTCGATGTGCACACCGAGGCCGCGGTCACCGAGGCGCTGCAGCGGGTGCTCGGTGGTGTGACGGCAGTGGTGGTGGCCCACCGCGCCTCGACTGTGCTGCTGGCCGACAAGGTTGCCCTGCTCGATCAGGGCACCATCACCCACGTCGGTACCCATGCCGAACTGCTGGCGACGGTGCCGCGGTATCGCTACCTGCTGGCCGCTGACGACGAACTCGACGACGGCTGCGAGCCGCAACCTGACTGGGAAGGCGACGACGACCGGCAGCGGCTGGGCCACGTCTACGACGAGTCGCGCGGTGAACGTGAATCCTCCCGTTTCCCAGCCGATTACGTCGCATCGGAAGGTGGCAAGCGATGACGGCCACCGAGTGGCGGGGAAAGCTCGACGAAGAGCCCGACGACCTGCCGATCGACGAGGCGGTGCCGCGCCGGCGCGAGGCCCGCGCGCTACTCGGCTCGCTGCTGCGGCCCTACCGTGCCACGGTCGGGTTGCTCGCCCTGGTGGTCATCGTGGAAAACGCTGCGCGGCTGTCGGTTCCGCTGCTCGTTCAGCGCGGCATCGACCACGCGATCCCGCCGCTGCTGGCCGGCGGCTCATCGCGCGAGCTGGTCATCGTCGTCGCGACGCTGTGCGGTGTGGTGGTGCTGCAGGCGGTGAGCCGGCTGATCTTCCTGAGCCGGTCGGGCCGCATCGGCCAGCGGGTGCTGCTGGAGGTGCGCCGCCGGGTGTTCCGGCACTTCCAGCGCCTGGACGTGGCATTCCACGACCGCTACACCTCCGGGCGGGTGGTCAGCAGGCTGACCAACGACGTCGAGGCCATCCAGGACATGCTGGAGACCGGGTTCGACAGCCTGATCACCGCTGTTCTGACATTGTTCGGCACCGCGATATTGCTTGTGGCCCTTGATGTCCGGCTCGGCTTGATGTGCCTGGCCGCCTTCCCGGTCCTGGTCGCCCTGGTGTGGTGGTTCTCGGCGGAGTCGGCGAAGACCTATCGCAAGGTGCGCGAGAGCGCGGCGTTGGTGATCGTGCAGTTCGTCGAGACAATGACCGGCATCAAGGCCGTGCAGGCCTACCGCCGAGAGCCGCGCAACCAGGAGATCTTCGACGACGTCGCCGACCAGTACCGGGAGGTCAACGAACGCACCTTCCAGCTGCTGGCGGTGTTCATGCCCGGGGTCAAACTGGTCGGCAACCTCACCACCGGGGTGGTGCTGCTCTACGGCGGCTACCGGGCGCTCAACGGTGAGATGACGATCGGCACGCTTGCGGCGTTCCTGCTGTACCTGCGGATGTTCTTCGAACCGATGCAGGAGATCTCCCAGTTCTTCAACACCTTCCAGTCGGCGTCCTCGGCGCTGGAGAAGCTCGCCGGGGTGCTGGCCGAGAAGCCCGGTATCGCCGACCCGGCCGATCCGGTGGCGCTGGACACCGTGCGCGGCGGCGTCGACCTGCGCGACGTGCAGTTCAGCTACGTCGCCGACCGTCCCGTGCTGCCGGGACTGAACCTGTCCATCCCGCCGGGACAGACCGTCGCGCTGGTGGGCACCACCGGCGCGGGCAAGACCACCATCGCCAAGCTCATCGCACGGTTCTATGACCCCACCTCGGGTTCGGTCACCCTCGACGGCGTCGATCTGCGCGACGTCTCCCAGAGCGAGCTGCGCCGCCACGTGGTGATGGTCACCCAGGAGAACTTCCTTTTCTCGGGAACCGTCGCCGACAACATCCGGTTCGGCCGGCCGTCGGCCACCGATGCGGAGGTGCGCGCCGCCGCCACGGCGGTCGGTGCGGACACCTTCATCGACGCGCTGCCCGACGGCTACGACACAGACGTCGCCAAGCGCGGGGGACGGCTGTCGGCCGGACAACGGCAGCTGATCGCGTTCGCCCGCGCGTTCCTCGCCGACCCGGCGGTGCTGATCCTCGACGAGGCGACGTCGTCGCTCGACATTCCCAGTGAGCGTCTGGTGCAGCGCGCGCTGCGTACCGTGCTGGCCGACCGGACCGCGCTGATCATCGCCCACCGGCTGTCGACCGTGGAGGTCGCCGACCGGGTGCTCGTCCTCGAGCACGGCCGCATCCTCGAGGACGGCACCCCCGCCGAGCTCATCGGTGACGGTGAGGGCCGGTACGCCGCCCTGCACCGGGCGTGGATCGAGTCGCTGGCGTAGCCCACGGCGACGGCTCAGGACAAGCCGATCCGGCGATAGCGGGCCAGCCGCGCGGCATACCGGTCGCCGGCAGGGCGCTCCCGCAGCACGTGCAGTTCCCGCGCGATCGCGGTACCCAGCCGGCGGGCGAACTCCACGGGCTCGTCGGCGGCATCGGGGTATTCCGGCACGATCTCGTCCACGATCCCGTTGCGGAGCAGATCTACCGACCGAATGCCTTGCGCCGCAGCCAGTTCCGGTGCGTGGTCGGTGTCACGGAAGACGATCGCGCTGGCGCCCTCCGGTGGCAGCGGCGCCAGCCAGCCGTGCTGGGCGGCCAGCACCCGGTCCGCGGGAACCATCGCCAGCGCGGGTCCGCCGCTGCCCTGACCGAGCAGCACCGAGACCGTCGGGGTGTCCAGCGTGACGAGATCGGACAGGCAGCGGGCGATCTCCCCGGCCAGGCCGTTCTGTTCGGCGTCGGCCGAAAGCGCCGGGCCCGCGGTGTCGATCACCAGAACCAGCGGCAGCTGCAGGCTTGCCGCCAGCGCCATGCCGCGGCGGGCTTCGGCCAAGGCGGCGGGGCCGGTCCGGTGGGCAGGAGCGAAGCGACCGGGGGATTCATCAAGTCCGCCGACTACCCGACGCTGTCCCACGACGACGGCGGGCTGGCCGCCGAAGCGGGCCAGCGCCAGCACCGTGGTGGCCGCCTCGCCGTGCGTGCCCGACAACAGCACCCGGTCGGTGGCGCCCTGACGCAGCAACCAGCTCACGCCGGGGCGGTCCGGCCGGCGGGAGGCCACGACGGAATCCCACGCGGGCACCTCCGGGACAGCCGGCGTCGGCTCGGCATCGGGTGGCGGACCGGGGGTGTCGGTGATGACGCTCAACGCGCGATCGAGGGTGGGCCGCAGCGCATCGAGCCCCACGACGCCGTCGATGACGCCATGGCGCAGCAGGTTCTCGGCGGTCTGCACGCCGGACGGGAAGGGCTCGCCATAGAGGTGCTCGTACACCCGCGGTCCCAGGAAGCCGATCAGCGCGCCGGGTTCGGCCACCGTGATGTGGCCGAGTGACCCCCACGAGGCGAACACCCCGCCGGTGGTCGGATGCCGCAGATACACCAGGTACGGCAGGTGGGCCTGCTTGTGGCGGGTGACGGCGGCGGCGATCTTGACCATCTGCAGAAAGGCGACCGTGCCCTCCTGCATCCGGGTACCGCCCGAACTCGGCGACGCCAGCAGCGGCAGTCCCTCGGCGGTGGCCCGTTCCACCGCGGCGGTGATCCGCTCGGCGGCGGCCACCCCGATCGAGCCGGCCAGGAAGTCGAACTCGCAGGCCACGACCGCAACCCTGCGCCCGAACACGGTGCCCTCACCGGTCAGCACCGACTCGTCGAGCCCGGTGGCCGCGCGCGCCCTGGCGAGCTCGGCCGCGTAGGCGTCGTCGGTGGGGACGGCCAGCGGCGCGTCGTCCCAGCTGCGGAACGACCCGGCGTCGAGCACGGCGTCACGCAGTTCGGCAGCCCCGATGCGGCTCACCAGAGCAGGTTAACGGGCCAGTAGTCTTGGTTTCATGATCGGTGTCAACCGCGTGGGGGATGTAACGACCATCGAGTTGCAGCGCCCCGAGCGGCGCAATGCGCTCAACTCCGAGCTTGGCGACGCACTGCGCGAGGCGGTGGAGAAGGCGGCGGCCGACGACGTACGGGCCATCGTGCTCACCGGGCAGGGCACGGTGTTCTGCGCCGGTGCGGACCTCTCGGGCGACGTGTTCGCCGCGGACTTCCCGGACAAGGCGATCGCACTGAACAAGGCCATCGACGCGGTACCGATCCCGGTGATCGGCGCGATCAACGGCCCGGCCATCGGCGCGGGCGTGCAGTTGGCGATGATCTGTGACCTGCGGGTGGTGGCACCGGAGGCCTACTTCCAGTTCCCGATCGCCAAATATGGCCTCGCCCTGGACAATTGGAGCGTCCGCCGGTTGAGCTCGCTCGTCGGCCACGGGCGCGCCCGCGGCATGCTGCTGGCCGCGGAGAAGCTCGACGCGCCGACCGCGTTGCTGACCGGAATGGCCAACCGGATCGGCTCCCTCGCCGACGCGCAGGCCTGGGCCGCCGAGATCGCCGGGCTGGCCCCGCTGTCGGTGCAGTGGTCCAAGCGGGTGCTCAACGACGACGGCGCCTACGAGGAGCAGGGCCCCGTGCACAAGGAGCTGTTCGACAAGGCGTGGGGGAGCAAGGACGTGATCGAGGCCCAGGTGGCGCGCATCGAGAAGCGCGCCCCCAAGTTCCAGGGGGCCTAGCCTTGTTGAAAGCAGCGCTGAAGCTGGCCGCCGGGACTGCGTCACTGGCCACCGGCGGCTGGGTCCTGCGCGCGCTGAACGACGCGCCCGCCTCACTCGGTGCCGGCCCGGGCGCTATTCGGGCCGTCGGCGACCGCTCACCGCATTACCGCGACGGGGTCTTCCACAACATCGACCCCGCCTCGCCGCTGCGCCTGGACGCCGAGGAGAACCGGCTGGTCCTGTTCGACATGCTGTCCAGCCGCGCGGCCAGCCGCCCGCAGGCCACGATCCCGCTGGTTGACCCGCCGGCGCCGCTGCCCGCCGAGCCGCTGGCCGTCAGCTGGTTCGGCCACTCCACCGCGCTGCTCGAGATCGACGGCTACCTGGTGCTCACCGACCCGATCTGGAGTGACCGGTGCTCGCCGTCGCGCAGCGTCGGCCCGCAGCGGCTGCACCCGGTGCCCGCGCCCCTGGAAGCGCTGCCCGCCCTGGACGCGGTGGTGGTCAGCCACGACCACTACGACCACCTCGACATGGACACCTGCCTGGCGCTGGCCCGCACCCAGCGGGCGCCGTTCGTGGTGCCGCTCGGCGTCGGCGCCCACCTTCGGCAGTGGGGCATCCCGGCTGAGCGGATCATCGAGCTGGACTGGAACGAGGACACCAGGATCGGCGACCTCACCCTGGTCTGCACCCCGGCGCGGCACTTCTCGGGCCGGTTCCTGACCCGCAACACCACGCTGTGGTCGTCGTGGGCGATCATCGGGCCGCGCCACCGCGCCTACTTCGGCGGCGACACCGGCTACACCCGCAGCTTCGCCGATATCGGCGCCGCTCACGGGCCGTTCGACCTGACGCTGATGCCGATCGGCGCCTACAACAAGTCCTGGCCCGACATCCACATGAACCCCGAAGAAGCCGTGCAGGCCCACCGCGACGTCACCGACGCCGGCCTGCTCGTTCCCATCCACTGGTGCACGTTCCGGCTTGCGCCGCACCCCTGGGCCGAGCCGGTCGAACGGCTGCTGGCGGCCGCCGACGGCGCCGGGGTCGACGTGGCGGTGCCGAAGCCGGGCGGTCGGGTGCTCCCCGCCACCTCGACGGCCATAGAACAGTGGTGGCGGCCCTGACGCACTACCGTGCAAGCCATGACCGCACTGGCAAGGCGTGCCGCGATCGTTGTTCTGTTGGCCACCCTCACCGCGTGCAGCAGCAGCCCCAAGTCTGAGCCCGCCACGGTGCCCTCCGACGTGCCGCCGCCGCTGGTGCCGGCGATGGCGCTGCCCGACAACGCCGTCGCTAACGCCGTCGCCAAACTCGACGGCATCGCCGCGGACCTGCTGAAGTCATCCGGCATCCCGGGACTGGCGGTCGCCGTCGTGCACGGCGGAAAGGCTGTCTACGCCAAGGGTTTCGGCGTCAAGGACGCCACCAAGCCGGCCGATGACCCGGCCAACAAGGTGGACTCGGACACCGTGTTCCAGCTGGCCTCGGTGTCCAAGCCGATCGGCGCCACCGTGGTCGCTCACCAGGTCGGACAGAAGGTGATCACCTGGGACACACCGGTGGTCGACAAGCTGCCCTGGTTTGCCCTCGCCGACCCCGCGGTCACCAAGATGGTGGCCGTCAGTGACCTGTACTCGCACCGCTCCGGCCTGCCCGACCACGCCGGTGACAAACTCGAGGACCTCGGCTACGACCGGCGCTACGTCCTCGAACGGCTGCGTGACTACCCGCTGGACCCCTTCCGAATCTCCTACGCCTACACCAACTTCGGGCTCACCGCAGCAGCCGAGGCCGTCGCGGTGGCATCGGGCAAATCCTGGGAGGACCTCTCCGACGAGGTGCTCTACCGCCCGCTGGGCATGGCGTCCACCAGCTCGCGGTTCGCCGACTTCGAGGCCCGCGGCGACAAGGCACTGGGCCACATCCGCATCGACGGCGGCTACGCACCGCGCTATCAACGCGACCCCGACCCGGAGGCGCCCGCGGGCGGCGTCAGTTCCTCGGTCAACGACCTCACGCACTGGCTGGCCATGGTGCTGGCCAACGGCACCTACAACGGCAGGCAGATCGTCGACCCGGGCGCCCTGTTGCCGGCGCTGACCCCGCAGATCGTCTCCAGCCCGCCCAGCGAGGCGGCCATGCGCTCGGGGTTCTACGGCTACGGCTTCAACGTGGGCACCACGTCGGCGGCGCGCACCCAGCTCAGCCACTCGGGGGCCTTCGAGCTCGGGGCGGGTACCAACTTCGTCATCATCCCGTCTGCCGACGTGGCGATCGTGGCGCTGACCAACGCCACCCCGTCCGGTATCCCCGAGACGCTGACGGCCGAGTTCGCCGACCTCGTCCAGTTCGGTGCGGTGCGCGAAGACTGGCGAAAGCTCTACGGCGACGCCTTCGCCCAGATGGACAAACCGGTGGGTTCGCTGGCGGGCAAGCAACCCCCGGCCAATCCCGCCCCGGCCAAACCGCTGGCCAGCTACACCGGCAGCTACGCCAACAGCTTCTGGGGCCCGGCCGTCGTGGCCGAGAAGGACGGCAAGCTCACCGTGTCGCTGGGCCCGAAACCGCAGACCTTCGAGCTTCGGCATTGGGACGGTGACGTGTTCGCCCTGAGCTTTGTCGACGAAAACTCCCCGCCCGGAAGCGTTTCCGCGGCGCGGTTCGACGGTGACAAGCTCACGTTGGAGTACTACGACGACGAGAAGATGGGGACGTGGGTCCGATGAGCCGCTTGCGCGAAGAGAGCGGGCTGCGATGAGCGTCAGCACTGCCACCGGCCTGAGCGACGCCGAGGTCGCCGCCAGGGTCGCGGAGGGAAAGACCAACGACGTCCCCAGCCGGGCGTCGCGCAGTGTCGGCGAGATCGTCCGGGCCAACGTCTTCACCCGCATCAACGCCATCCTCGGTGTGCTGCTTCTCATCGTGCTGGCCACCGGATCACTGATCAACGGACTGTTCGGGCTGCTGATCATCGCCAACAGCGGCATCGGCATCATCCAGGAACTGCGGGCCAAGAAGACGCTGGACAACCTGGCCATCGTCGGGCAGGCCAAACCCACCGTGCGCCGTCAGTCGGGCACCGCACCGCTGGCGCCGAACGAGGTGGTCCTCGACGACATCATCGAGCTCGGCCCCGGCGACCAGATCGTGGTCGACGGTGAGCTTCTCGAGGCCTCCACGCTGGAGATCGACGAGTCACTGCTGACCGGCGAGGCCGACTCGATCCCCAAAGACGTCGGGGCTGCGGTGATGTCGGGCAGCTTCGTCGTCGCGGGCACCGGCGCCTATCGGGCCACCAAGGTGGGCCGCGAGGCCTATGCCGCCCGGCTGGCCGAGGAGGCCAGCAAGTTCACCCTGGTGAAGTCCGAACTGCGCACCGGTATCAACAAGATCCTGCAGTTCATCACCTATCTGCTGTGGCCGGCCGGGCTGCTGACGATTTACACCCAGCTGTTCACCACCAATGTCGGCTGGCGCGAGTCGGTCCTGAGGATGGTGGGCGCGCTGGTGCCGATGGTGCCCGAAGGCCTGGTGCTGATGACATCGATCGCCTTCGCCGTCGGGGTGGTCCGGCTCGGGCGGCGTCAATGCCTGGTGCAGGAGTTGCCCGCCATCGAGGGGCTGGCCCGCGTCGACGTCGTCTGTGCCGACAAGACGGGCACGCTCACCGAGAACGGGATGCGCCTGTCGGATGTGACGTCGGTGACCGGCGAGGTGAAGCCGGATCTGGTCGCGAAAGTGCTTGGCGCCCTTGTGGCCGACGACCCGAAGCCCAATGCCAGCATGTTGGCGATCGGCGAGGCGTATCCCGATCCGCCGGGTTGGACCGCCACCGCCACCGCACCGTTCAAGTCCGCGACGAAGTGGAGCGGAGCCTCCTATGGGGAGCACGGCAACTGGCTGATCGGTGCACCCGACGTGCTGCTCGACCCGGACTCGCCGGCCGCCGCGCAGGCCGAGGAGATCGGTGCGCGCGGGCTCCGCGTGCTGCTGCTCGGGTCCAGCGACCTCAGCGTCGACAGCCCCGACGCACCCGGGCGGGTCACCCCCGTCGCGCTGGTGGTCCTCGAGCAGCGGGTCCGGCCCGACGCCCGCGACACCCTGGACTACTTTGCCTCCCAGCAGGTTACGGTGAAGGTGATCTCCGGAGACAACGCCGTCTCGGTGGGGGCGGTGGCCGGCTCGCTCGGCCTGCACGGCGAGACGATGGACGCCCGCGACCTGCCATCCGAGCCCGACGAGCTGGCCGACACCATGGCCGAATACACCACCTTCGGACGGGTGCGCCCCGACCAGAAGCGGGCCATGGTGCACGCGCTGCAGTCCCGCGACCACACCGTCGCGATGACCGGCGACGGGGTCAACGACGTGCTGGCGCTCAAGGACGCCGACATCGGCGTGGCGATGGGCTCGGGCAGCCCGGCGTCGCGTGCCGTCGCGCAGATCGTGTTGCTGGACAACAAGTTCGCCACCCTGCCCTATGTGGTGGGGGAGGGCAGACGGGTGATCGGCAACATCGAGCGGGTCTCCAACCTGTTCCTCACCAAGACGGTGTACTCGGTGCTGCTCGCGCTTCTCGTAGGGCTGGCGGGGTTGTCGTCCAAGCTGTTCGGCACCGATCCGCTGCTGTACCCGTTCCAGCCCATCCACGTGACCATCGCCGCCTGGTTCACCATCGGGATCCCGGCTTTCATCCTGTCGCTGGCCCCCAACAACGAACGCGCGCATACCGGGTTCGTCAAGCGGGTGATGGCCTCGGCGCTGCCGTCCGGGGTGGTGATCGGGCTCGCGACTTTCGTGTCGTATCTGATCGCCTACCGCGACAGCGCCACCACCGTCGAGCAGACCCAGGCCTCCACGGCCGCGCTGATCACCTTGCTGATCGGGGCGATGTGGGTGCTCGCCGTCGTCGCACGCCCATACCAGTGGTGGCGGGTGGCCCTGGTGGTGGTGTCCGGACTTTCGTACGTCGTGATTTTTGCCATCCCGTTGGCCCGGGAGAAGTTCATGCTCGACCCGTCGAATGTGGCGACCACCTCGACGGCGATCGCAATCGGCCTGCTTGCGGCGGGAATCATCGAGGCGTTGTGGTGGATTCAGGGCCGGTGGCTGGGGGAGTCGCGGTTCTTATGGCGCTCCCAGACGTCGATGCAACAATGACGCGGGGTGCAGTCGTGACCACAAGAAAGAAGGCCTAACCATGGGATTCCTCGACAAAGCCAAGGAAGTCCTGCACGAGAACGCCGACAAGGTTGAGGCGGCCATCGACAAGGCCGGCGACCTCATCGACGAGAAGACCCAGGGCAAGTTCAAAGAGGCTGTCGACAAGGTTCAGGAGGCTGCCAAGAGCGCCGTCGACAAGGGCCAGGAAGCTATCAAGAACGTCGGCGACAAGGCCCACGAGGCCGGCGATGCCGTCGCCGAGAAGGCCCACGAGGCCGGCGATGCCGTCGCAGACAAGGCCCACGAGGCCGGCGATGCTGTCGCAGACAAGGCTGATCCGCAGACCTAGGAGACGTAACGGGTGGCGAAACTCTCTGTATCCGTAGACGTTCCGTTACCGCCCGAGCAGGCCTGGCAGCACGCCTCGGACCTGAGCCGGTACAAGGAATGGCTGACCATTCACCGGGTGTGGCGCTCTAAGCTGCCCGAAACCCTCGACAAGGGCACCGAGGTGGAGTCCATCGTCGAGGTCAAGGGCATGCCCAACCGCGTCAAGTGGACCATCGTGCACTTCAAGCCCCCGGAGGCGATGACGCTCAACGGGATCGGGGTCGGCGGTGTCAAGGTCAAGCTGATCGGCAAGGTCCGGCCGCATGACAAGGACGCCGACACCTCGGTGGTGACCATGGACGTTCATTTGGGCGGTCCGGCGTTGTTCGGGCCGATCGGCATGCTGGTGGCCGGCGCACTGCGCAGCGACATCAAGGAGTCGCTGGACCGCTTCGTGACGGTGTTCTCGCCGTCCTAGTGGCCGGTGCGGATCACCCGGTGCGGGGTCGGATGAGGATGCACCCGGTTGACCGGGTGCCGCGCCGGGCCCGGGGCCGGTTGGTGCCGCACGGCTGCGCTGTCGAGAAACCGCTTCTCCAGTCCGGCGATGAGATCCTGGACGGCTCTACGCTCGCGTTCGGCGGTGCGGATCATGCCCCGGATCCGGCGGGCCTGGGTCTGCTCCCCGCGCCGCTGATAGCGCTCCAGCGCCGAGCCGTACGTGACGAGGTCTGCGTCGAGCTCCTGGCACTGTGCCAGCAGCATCTCCCGCAAGTGTTCGGCCTGTTGCCGATTCGCCGACTCGGAAAGGGGTTCGACGCCTGCGTCGCGGCTCCTGAGTGGGGTCACGGGCGAACTGTAACCGACCCCGTGGGCGGCTGCGCACCGGACGGGACGCGTTGGGCTACCAGCACCTTGCGTTAACGGACTAGTCACCTTTTTGTCGCCGAGATCACCTTTCGGCAGTTGCGCAATCGGTATATTCCGTTCGATGATGTCCGGCGTGGACCGTGCCGAAGAGCAACGCCATATGGAACAGGTGGTTGCGCGCCTGACCGATGAGTTTCCGTACACCCCCGACCACGTCATCGCCGAGACCGTCGAGGCCGCTCACCGCCGGTTCGAGGGGGCCCGCATCCGCGAATTCGTCCCGCTGTTCGTCGAGCGGTACTGCCGTGCTCAGTTCACTCAACAGCCCGTCGTGGAGATCTCTGCCTGACCCCGATTAGGGCAGCGGGGCTGACCACACCAGACGGGTCCCGCCGCCGGGCTGCGTGGCGATGCTGAACTGCCCGCCGCAGTCATGAGCGCGGGCCGACAGGTTGGCCAAGCCGCTGCGGGTGATGTCCTTGCTGATGCCCACACCGTCGTCGGTCACGCTGATGGTCAGGTCGTCGTCGACGGTCACCGACACCGTCGCCGACCGGGCACCGGCGTGGCGCACCACATTGGAGACGGCCTCCCGGACCACCGCCTCGGCATGGTCGGCCAGCGACCCGTCGACCACCGACAGCGGCCCGCTGATGTGCACCGCCGGGCGCACCGGCGAGTCGGCGGTCATCTGGGTGACGGCCTGCTCGATGCGCTGACGCAACCGGGTCACCGAGCCGCCGTGCAGGTCGAAGATCGCGGTCCTGATCTCCTGGACCACCTCCTGGAGGTCGTCCAGGGCGCCGGTGACCCGACGGGTGCCGTCGGCCGCGTCGGCGCTCAGCGCGCCCTGCAACGACAGTCCCACGGCGAACAGCCGCTGGATCACATGGTCGTGCAGGTCCCTGGCGATGCGGTCCCGGTCGGTGAGCACGTCGAGTTCACGCATCCGCCGCTGCGCGTTGGCCAGGTGCAGTGCCAGGCCGGCCTGCGACGCGTAGGCGCCTGCCATGTCCAGCTCGCTCTCGGTGAAGTGCCTGCCGGGCGGTGCCACGCACACCAACACGCTGGTGGCGGTATTGGGCTCGCACACCGGAAGGACCAGGGCCGACCCGCTGTCTTCGCCGATATCACGAAAATCGTTGACCCGCATGGCGATACAGTCGGAAAACGCCAGCCCCACGGTCGTCGAAGCCTTGGCGACCGTGCGACCCAGCAGGTCCGGCCTGGTCGAGTCGGTGATCACCAACTCGCCGGACTGCTCAGGTGTCACCCGGAAGCTGAACTCACTGCCCGTCAAAGCCACCGCCTTCACGGTGATCTCGCGTTGCACCTCGTCGGGATCGTGGCCGGCCAGCAGTTGGGTGCTGATGTCGCGGGTGGCCTCGATCCACATCTGCTGGGTGTTGGCGGCCTGGTAGAGCCGGGCGTTGTCGATGGCGATGCCCGCCGCCCCGGCCAGTGCCAGCACCAGGAGCTCGTCGGCTTCGGTGAAGGCGGCGCCGTCGGCCTTCTCGGTCAGGTACAGGTTGCCGAACACCTGCTCGCGGATCCGGATCGGGACGCCGAGGAAGCTGCGCATCGGCGGGTGGTTGGGGGGAAAGCCGATCGACGAGGGGTGCATCGAAAGGTCCTCGACCCGAATGACTTTCGGGCTGTTGAACAGAACACCCAGCATGCCGTGCCCGGTGGGCAGCGGTCCGATTCGCTCGGCGCTGGCCTGGTCGATTCCCTCGAAGACGAACCGCTCCAGCACCGGCTGCGGATCGGTGCCGATCACGCCGAGTGCGCCGTAGCGGGCGTTCACCAGCCCCATGGCCGTGTGGACGACGGTGTGCAGCTTGCGTTCGAGTTCCAGCCCGGAGGCCACCGCCAGCATCGCGTCGATGAGTCCGTCGCGGACGTCGGTATCAAACATCGCTGCGCCGCAGCGTCTCTGCGGCGAACAACGCAGCCTGGGTTCGTCCACTCATGCCCAGCTTGGTCAGCAGCCGCGACACGTAGTTCTTGACCGTCTTCTCGGCCAGGAACATCCGCTGGCCGATCTCCCGATTGGTCAGGCCTTCGCCGAGCAACTGCAACAGGGTGCGTTCGGTGGCCGACAGATCGCGCAACCGTTCGTCCTTCTCGGTGTCGCGGCGCAGCCGGGACATCAGGACGGCCGCAGCACGGTTGTCCAGCAACGACTTTCCCGAGCCGACCGCCTTGATCGCCTGGGCCAGTTCCATTCCGCGAATGTCCTTGACGACGTAGCCGCTGGCGCCGGCCAGGATTGCGTCGAGCATCGTCTGCTCGTCGGTGAACGAGGTCAGGATCAGGCAGCGCAACTCGTCGTTGGTGGCCAGCAGCTCCCGGCACAGGTCGATCCCGCTGCCGTCGGGCAGCCGGATATCGAGCACCGCGACATCCGGGCGTGCGGCGGGAACGCGGGCGAGGGTCTCGGTGACCGTGCCCGCCTCACCCACGACGCTGATGTCAGGGTCGCTGCCCAGGAGCTCGGCCAAGCCGCGACGCACCACCTCGTGGTCGTCGACCAGGAACACCTTGATCACACCGCAGTAGAGCCTGGAAGGGTCCCCGGCTGGTAGGGACTTTGGTCCCGAAAACACCTGACCAACGCCTTGTCAGGAGGGGTCCAACTTTACTGGCGGGCGACACCGCTGAGCTGGGATTGTCGTTAGCGAAATGGCCGGTTCGGCCGCGGCGAGCGGGGAGGACACGATGGTGCACAGCCCGTCGGCTCCCGGTGAGATCGTGGTTGGAGTGGACGGTTCGGCATCGTCGAATGCCGCGGTCCGCTGGGCCGCCGCGCAGGCCGGCCGCCGCAATGCGCCGCTTCGCCTGGTGCACATCTGCGCCGCCCCGTCGATCACCAATGTGATGCCTGCGGTGCCGACCGAGTTCGAAGAGTGGCAGGACACCCAGGCCCGCGAAGTCCTGCGCGAGGCAACCGAATTGGTGGCACAGATCGGCACCGAAACCGGACTGCCTGCGCGCATCGCCGACACCGACATCTACCACGCAGCGCCGGTTCCCACGCTGATCGATCTGTCCAAGGGCGCCGAGATGATCGTGGTGGGCAGTCGGGGAATGGGTGCGTTCCGGCGCACCCTGCTCGGGTCGGCAAGCACCGGCCTGATCCATCACGCGCACTGCCCGGTGGCAGTGATCCACGACGGCCCCACGCCGTCGCCGGAGCTTCCTGTCGTGGTCGGTGTCGACGGGTCACCGGCCTCGGTCGAGGCCACCGCACTGGCCTTCGCCGAGGCGTCGCGGGTGGGCGTCGACCTCGTCGCCGTGCACGCCTGGAGCGACGACAGCCTGTTCGCCGTGCCCGGCGTGGACTGGGCTGCGGTCGTGGTGACCGAGGAAGAGATCCTGTCCCAGCGGTTGGCCGGCATGTCCGAGGACTACCCGGACGTGACTGTTCACCGCGTGGTGGTGCGCGACCAGCCGGCGCGCTACCTGGCCGAGCAGGCCCAGAACGCACAGCTTCTGGTGGTGGGCAGCCACGGGCGCGGCGGGTTCGCCGGGATGCTGCTCGGCTCCGTCAGCACCGCGCTGGCCCACACCGTCACCACCCCCCTGATTGTCGCGCGTCGTTACTAGCACCCCACGGCGCGCGCCTTGAGCCGGCGGACGGAGTTCTCCCCCGTCCGCCGGCTCGCTCTTTCTAGACTGCGTCGGTGAGCGCCACCTACGAGTACGGCATCGACATCGACGCCGTCGACGCCGTCGACTTCCACACCCATGTCGAGATCGACGCCGCTGGCCACTGCGCCTACGACGCCGAACTGGCCGGGGCCACCGGACGCTATTTCAAGCTCGGCGACGACTACTTCTCCCGGGTCGACGACCTCGCCGAGCAGTACCGCGCCAACAACACTGCCGCGGTGGTGTTCACCGTCGACGCCCACACGGTGTCGGGGCATCGGCCCAACTCTGTCGAGGACCTCATCGAGGGGGCCGCCCGCAACAACGATGTGCTGATTCCGTTCGGCACCGTCGACCCGTGGGACGACGCCGCGGTGCCGCGGGTGCATCAGCTGATCGGCTGGGGCGTCAAGGGATTCAAGTTCCATCCCAGCCTGCAGGCCTTCGAACCCAACGACCGCCGGTTCTACCCGATCTACGAGGCGATCACCGCGGCCGGCGTGCCTGCCCTGTTCCATACCGGCCAGACCGGGCTCGGCTCGGCACTGCCGGGCGGGCACGGGATCAAGTTGCGCTACTCCGATCCGATGCTGCTCGACGACGTCGCCGCCGACTTCCCGGAGTTGACGGTGGTGATGGCGCACCCCGCGGTGCCGTGGGTCGACGCGCAGATCGCCATCGCGTCGCACAAGTCGAATGTCTACGTCGACCTGTCCGGGTGGTCACCGAAGTACTTCCCGCCGCAGCTGGTCGCCGCGATCGGCCGCCAGCTGCGCACCAAAGCCTTGTTCGGCACCGACCATCCCTACATCTCGTTGCAGCGCTGGCGGCGCGACTTCGACGCACTCGGGGTCGATGCCGAGGTCCTGCCGCTGATCCTCAAGGACAACGCGGTGCGGGTGCTGGGGCTGGCGCGATGAGTCAGCCGGTCGAGTCCGCCCGCCGGACCTTGCCGGGCTGTGACGCCCGCTGACCTTTGCGCATGGTGTCGATCAGTTCGCGGTAGGGCCCGACCAGGTAGGCGGTGTCCCCGGCGACCAGCTGGGTGTCGCGGCGCGGATGCAGTCGCAGGGGCACGCCGTCGCGCTCGATGGCGATCACTCGGGTCTGGGTGGACAGCTCGAACATTCGGATCCCGTCGAGTTCGCTGTCGGGAAGCACCCGCACCCCGCCGAGCATGAACGAGCTCTGTCCCACCGAGAAGGTGCCGAGCACGTCGAGGCCCATTGCGGCGCCGATGAACCACGGTGTGGCCAGGTCCACTGTGGAGCGGACGTAGCCGAAGCCGAACCGGTGACCCACCGCCGAGCCAAGGGCCCGGTCATAGATGCGCAACACGATCGGGACGTCCGGGCGATGCAGATCGGGCAGGGTGCGCGGACCGAGCATCTCGCGCAGCACGATGCCGGTCTCGATGTTCACCATGTCGTCCTGGGTGAGCACTGCGATCGCGCGGGCGCCATCGAGACGCGCGGCCTCCAGGGTCTGGCGCAGCGTGGCGTCGCCGAAGATCACCGGGAGCTCCAGTTCGGCCGCCGCCGCCAGGTAGCGGTTGTCCTCGTTGCGCTCGATCACCGCGACGTCGTGCCCGGCAGCCTTCAGCACGCTGGCGACCCGGATGCCGAACGACCCGAGCCCGACGATCACGACGTGGCGGTGCAGGTGCCGAATCTTCTGCCTGCTGGCCGCGTGCGACAACCGCTGGGACAGCAGCACGTCGGCGACGAAGGCCACCACGATGGCGGTGGTGGCAACCCCGGCGAACATCATCACGATGCCCCACAACCTGAGCCAGGTGGGCTGCTGGAGGAAATTGAAGTCGCCGTAGCCCACCGTCGCGATGGTTTCGGACGAGAAGTACAGCGCGTCAACCCAACTCATGCCGGGCTGGTTATAGGCGAACCGCAGCATGATGGTGGAACCCACCAACAATGCGCCCGCGACCGACAGCGCTTTGTAGAACATCGGGTGGAGGTCGTCGCGGAAGGCGCGGACCGCGTCGGCGATGCGGACCACCAGCGGTCGTTCCCGCGGCGTCGACGGGATGGGCTTGGCGATCTTGATGCCCCGCTCGGTCAGCTCGTCGGCGGTGCCGATCATGGCCGTCCAGTCGCCGGGATGCACGGGCTCGTCGCGGCCGGGGCAGGCGATCACCGCGCCGGGGTGTTCGGAGCTCTCGCCACGGATGATGGCCACTGGCGCCAGATCGCCGTACATCTCGCGCAGCGTGCCCGCCCGGCTGGCCGTCGCGCCGGAGACCACGAAGTCGACACCGGCGGCGGTGATGACGTGAGTGGTGCGCTCCAGCAGTGCCTCGACCACCGACGGGGCGGCCAGGTCTGCGATGTCGAGAACAGCGCCGGGGCCTTCGTCGTCGGACATGGCCTTGCGCAGCACGGTGTTGGCCAGCCGGGTCACCACCCGCACCCGCGGGTTGGCCTGCCGCGCCAGCAGGGCGATCTCCAAGTTCAACGCATCGTCGTCGGCGGCGCAGATGATCGCGTCGGCGGTGCCGATCCCGGCCGACTCCAGGCCATCGGGGGATTGCAGGGTGACCACGCTGAGCTCGGCATTGTTGAGCTCGTCGATGATCCGCATCGCGAGCGCATCGTCCCCGCAGACGATGGTGTGGCCGTGCATGGGGAAACGCTACTTCGGAAACCTCCGCCATGACGGGTCAAGATGGGGGATGCCCAATTCTTCGCGTCCCTACGTCAAGGCGTGTATCAACGGCGCACGCACCCCCGACCAACACCCCGGCCTTCCGGTGAGCCCGCAGCAGCTCGCCGATGCCGCGGTCGCCGCACACCGCAGCGGTGCGCAGGCGGTGCATCTGCATCCCAAGACCGCCGACGGGGTGGACTCCCTGCTGGCTGACACGGTCGGCCCGGCGGTCAGCGCAGTGCGGCAGGCGGTGCCGGGGCTCCCGTTGGGGGTGACGACGGGTTACTGGGCCCTGCCCGACGCCGAGCAGCGGCTGCGTGCGGTCCGATCCTGGGACGTGCTGCCGGACTTCGCGTCGGTGAACTGGCACGAGCCGGGTTCCGAAGAGCTCGCCGAACTCCTGCTGAGCCGGGGGCTCGGCGTCGAAGTGGGCATCTTTCACGCCGAGGCCGCGCAGGCGTGGGCGCGCTCCGAGATCGCGCCACACTGCATGCGGGTGATGATCGAGCTCGGTGCGGACGGCGACACCGAGACCGCTGACGACCTGCTGGCCCGGATCCGCCGCGCCGGTTCGCCCGCGCCGGTGCTTCTGCACGGGCTCGACGACAGCTGCTGGCCGCTGCTGCGGCATGCCGGTGTGCGCGGACTGCAGACCCGCATCGGTCTGGAGGACACCGTGCTGCTGCCTGACGGGTCGCCGGCGCCGGGCAATGCCGAACTCGTCGACGCCGCGGTGCAGATCCTCGGCGAGGTCAGGGGCTGAGCGCGAAGTCGGCGAAGTCGAAGCCAGGCACCACCACGCAGCTCACCAGCGTCGCCTCCGGATCTCGGGGCTCGGCCCGCTGCCAGTAGCCGGGCGGTACCAGCAGCTGCGGATGCTGCCCGGCCGCGATGTCTGTGCCCAGAACATGCGTTGTGGCACTGTGTTTTTCGCGCCCGAACTCCAGCAGCAGCGGGCTGCCGCGGTGGTGGAACCACAACTCAGCGCTGCGCACCGTGTGCCAGGCGGACTCCTGCCCGGGCAGCAGGACGAACAGGATCGCGGTACCGGCGCTGCGCGGGCCGGTGTAGTCGGCAGGCAGCACCGACTCGGCCAGCACCAGATCGCTGCGCCAGGTCTCCTTGAAGAAGCCGCCCTCCGGATGCGGGGCCATGTCCAGTTGCCGAACCCAGTCGGGGAGTTCCGTCATATGCCGTCCTCGGTCGATGTTCGGACCAGCTTATGGGCAGGCTCGATCTCACCGGGACGCTCGCCATGCGGATGCCCGGCGTCCTGACCGATGCGGGTTAGGGTCTGACCATGGCATCGCTACGCACCGGGTGGTCTGTGGTGTTGTGCGCGGCGGTGCTCGCAGTAAGCGCCTGGCTGCCCTGGCTGACGACCTCCGCTGCGGGCGGCGGACGGGCCAGCGCGATCGGGGGCACCGTCGGCAGCATCGCGTTGCCGCCGCGATTCGGCGCCGGTCAGCTGATCGTGCTGCTGTCCTCGATGCTGATCGTGGCCGGTGCGATGGTCGCCCGCAATCTCTCGCCGCGGCTGGCCGCCAGCGCGGCGGTGGTCATCGCCGCACTGATCGGAGTGTTGACGTGGTGGTACTACCACCTCAATGTCAGCTCGCCGGTCGCTGCCGGCTACGGCTTCTATATCGGTGCCGCGAGCGCCGCCGGCGCCCTGGCCTGTTCGGTGTGGGCATTGGTGGCAGCGCTGCTACGTGGAGGGTCGCGACGATGAGCCGCTTCGTGGAGCCGGTCACCCTGGCCGGGCCGTCCTGGGTGACGCTGGAACCCTTGGGGGACAACCACATTGACGAGATCGCCGCTGCCGCCGCCGACGGTGACGTCGGTGCGCTGTGGTTCACCGCCACGCCCTCGCCGGACACCGCCGCGACGTGGGTGGCCAAGATGCAGGCCCTGCAGCAGGCCGACGAGGGCGTCACCTACGTGGTGCGGCGCCGCGCTGACGGCCGGGTTGTCGGTTCCACCACCATGTTTCACGTCGACGCCGCAAACCGCAGGCTGGAGATCGGCCACACGTGGTACTGCGCATCGGCGCAGCGCACCGGAGTCAACACCGAGACCAAGCTGGTGCTGCTGACCCACGCGTTCGAACAGCTCGGCTGCGTGGCCGTCGAGTTCCGCACCCATTTCTTCAACCAGGCCAGCCGCGCTGCCATCGAACGTCTCGGCGCGAAGCTCGACGGCATTCTCCGCAGCCATCAGCTGCTGCCCGACGGGTCCCGGCGCGACACCGTCGTCTACTCGATCCTCGACATCGAGTGGCCCGCGGTGCGGACCAATCTGAAGTTCCGGCTCAGCCGCCACGAATGACGGCTGAGCCGGAATCTTCTGTCAGTCAGGATGATTCGACGGTAGTGGGCTCGATCGGCCTGCTGCCACCGGCATGAGCGACCTCGATGCGGCGCGGCTTGGCCCGTTCGGCCAGCGGGATCGTGACGGTCAGGACACCGTTTTCGTAGGTGGCGCTGATTCTCGTCGTGTCGATACCGTCGCCGAGGGAGAGCTGGCGGCGGTAAGTGCCGAAGAATCTCTCGCTGGCCAGCCACTGCACCGTGTCCTCCGAGCGGGCCGACCGATGGGCCGTCAGAGTCAGGGTGCCGTTGTCGACGCTGACGTCGACCGATCCGGGATCAACCCCGGGCAGGTCGGCGGTCAGGACGTAGTGGTCGTCGACCTTATAGAGATCCATGGGCATGAATCGGGGACTGCGGTCGCTTCCGGTTTGGCTGCTCAGCAAACCGCGGGTCACGGCGTCAAGGTCACTGAACGGATCGAAGCGGAGCACAGCAACTCACCTCCTGTATGTCTTCATGGAAGCCCGCCACCCTGGCGGGCAGCCATCACTGTGCTCTTCAAGATTAGCACTCGACCTTGACGAGTGCTAACACAATTTCACCGCGTGACGTGGTGCCACAGGTAGGCTGTGGCGGGTTTTCGAAGGGGAACAGATTGCGCAAAGTAGTAGGACCTGTGGCGGCCGTCCTGGTGACCGCACTGTCGATGGCGGTCGCGGGCTGCTCGGAGGACGAGAAGCCGACGGCGGCCAAGTGCGACTCGGTGTCGCTGCCGATGATCGACATCCCGACGAGGACCGACCAGGAGCCCCGGCTGCGCCTCCCGCAGCCGCAGGGTTGGGAACGCACCGAAAAGCTCGACTCCGAGACCATCCGGTACGCCCTGCGCAACCCAGGCCTGACGACCGACGGGTTCACGCCGAACGCTGTGGTCACGCTGCAGAAGGTCGGCTCCGACGTCGGCAAGCCGCAGCAGATCCTCGACGCCCAGAACCAGCAGCTGAAGGTGAAGCTGAAGGTCAAGGACATGACGTCGACGCCGGGCCAGGTCTGCGGCTCACCGGCGCAGGCCACCACCTACACCGCGCCCGCGATGGGCAAGATCCCCGCCCGCAAGGCCACCTCGCTGGCCGCGGTCTACCAGTCCGGTGACATCAATTACATCGCCACCGTCACCGTGCAGAGCATCAAGGCCGACAACCCGACGTATGCCACCGACTCGTCCGCGATCATCAAGGGATTCCAGATCATTCCGCCTAAGTGACGGCGACGCTGACCTGCGCGCCGGTCAGCCGGTTTGCGCACCGGTCGCAGGCCAGCTCACCGGTGAACGGCGAGCCGCAGTCGTGGTGGTGCAGCACCAGCGCCGGTCCCTCGGGGGCCTGGAACCACCACTGCGCCCACTGCACGGCCGCCACGAGGACCGGGAAGAAGGCGCGGCCCTTCTCGGTGAGCAGGTAGGCCGCGCGCTCTGCGCCGCCCCGCTCGGCGGGCGGGCTGCTGAACACGCCGATACCGCAGAACGTCTGCAGTCGTTCGGCCAGCAGGCTCGGCGGTGCCCCGAGCTGGGACTGGAAGTCGGTGAAACGCGTACTGCCCAGGAAGGCCGCCAGTAACAGCGCTGCAGCCCAACGGTTTCCGAGCACGCTCATGGTCTCGGGAAACATGCCGGCGTCGCGGCCGGTCGAGTCGGACTCCGATCGCCTGCGGGTGGCCGCGGCGGGTGCCGACCGCTCCCAGCTTCCGCTTGGCCCCAGCGAGAGCGTGACATCGCAGTTGCCTGCCGGCGAATGGCAGGAATCGCAGCGCAGCACGGGCGTGAACGGCTGGCCGCAGATCTGGTGATGCATGGCAGGCAGGACCTCGCGGTGTGAGGCCACCCAGTTGCGCTCCCACTCCCAGATCGACAGCAGGGCCGGCCACAACGAGCGACTGCGCGCCGTGACGAGGTACTCGGTGCGGGCCCGGGTGGAGGCGTGTTCGCGGCGCGCCAGCAGACCATCGCGGACGAGGGTCCGAAGGCGGTTGGTCAGAACAGAATTCGAGATCGGCAGCCGAGTCATGAAGTGGCTGTAACGGGTGGCGCCCAGCAGCGCCTGCTGGATGATCAGTAGGTTCCACTCGTCGCCCAGTAGCCCGAGCATCCGCCCGATGGCGTTGGTGTCGTCGGGGGCCAGCACTACCGGTGCGTCGGCGTCGATGAGATCGGACACTTACAGACCGACCGCTTCGGCGGCGGAGTCGGCGGAATGCCAGCGTCGTACCGAGTGGCCGGGCACCCACGTCGAATGCGTTCCGCTGGAAATCCGTTCGGGCAGCTCGAGTTTGCACACCGGGCCGTCTTCGATGCGGGCCGCGTCGAACACCAGGCAGTAGGACGCGTCGGCGTTCATATCGGTGGTCAGGGTCACCAGGTAGCCGTCGTCCTCGGACCGGCTGCCCACCCGGGGAGCCATCGCCGTCTCGCTGCCGTAGACGCCCTCGCCGAAGCTGATCCGTTGCTCGGTGCCGGTCGCCACGTCGTGGCGGATCAGCCCGTCGAACAGGAACCAGCCCGGTTTGCCGGTCGCGGCGTAGGTGTAGCGGTACGGTTCGCCGCCGTAAGCAGCGTTGATCATGCCGAACTCGGAGATGTTCTCCGACAACGGTTCTTCGGTGAGGCCGCCCGTGACGAGGTTGAGCCGCCAGCGGTGCAGCCGGGCCTGCATGCGATCCAGTGCCAAGAACCGGAACGCCCGCTGCCACTTGGTGCCGGTGCCGTTGTCGGCGGGTTCGGGGTCGCCCTGGAAGAAGCCGTCCAGCACGATCTCGTCGCCGTCTTCGTAGGCGTTGACGAAGTGCAGCACGAAGGTCGGCTCGGCCTCGAACCACTGGATCGGCCCCCCTCCGCGGCGCGGCAGCACGGCGAACCGCGACGGCATGTCGCGGTGGAAGCGCGCCATGTGCACGTTGCGCTCGAGCATCTCAGGTTCCCAAAACAGCGGAAAGTCGTTGAGAATGGCGTAGTTCCGGGTGAACGCCATATCGTGCGGAAGTCGCGGTCCCGGCAGCGGAACGTCGGTGTAGTGCACTAGTTGGTTGTTGCGGTCGACCACCCCGTAGTGCATGTAGGGCGCGTTCTTCGAGTAGTTGAAGAACATCAGTTCGTCGGTGCGCTCGTCGACCTTGGGGTGGGCCGAGACCCCCTCGGCGGGGAAGGCGCCACCCCAGGCCTGCTTGCCCAGGGTGTCGCCGGTGTAGGGGTCGACGCGGTACAGGTCACCGCACTGGTAGAAGCTCGTCAAGGCGGTGCCGCGGTGCACCACCACGTCGGTGCTTGAGGCGTCCTTGAGCAGCGTGCGCGCACCCCAGCCGTAGTCGACCTTGGCGAGCGACAGCGGCTCGGCCAGCCCCGGCCACAGCGGGCCGCCTGCGGCGTTCTCGGCCTCGAAGCCGTCGGTGCGGACAAAGCGGTTGCGGTAGAACGCTTTTCCGTCCCGGAATCCGACGATGTGCAGCATGCCGTCGCCGTCGAACGGGTGATAGGACTTCAGCGCCGGATGCAACGGATTCTCGGTGTTGCGCAGGTAGATGCCGTCGAGGTCGGTGGGGATCTCGCCGTCGACGACCCTCGGGCCCTCAGCACGCCACTCGGTGTTCTGCGGCCGCCACGGCCCGGTCCGGTACGGGTGGTCGTCGTCCTCCGGCAGGGTGGACAGGAACTTTCCGACGACCGTGACGTCCATTACGCCGCGTCCTCTCCGGCACCGATGACGAAGCTGACCGTGGTGGCGGTGCTGCCGCCGAGGTTCAGCGTGGCGAACCGGCGGGCGCCGTCGACCTGATAGTCGCCGGCGATTCCGCTGACCTGTTTGGCGGCGTCGAGCACCATCCGGATGCCGGTGGCGCCGACCGGGTGCCCGCCTCCGATCAGCCCGCCGCTGGGGTTGATCGGCAGCCGTCCCCCGATCTCGATGTCGCCGTTCTCGATGGCCTTCCAGGACTCGCCGGGCCCGGTGAGACCGATGTGGTCGATGGCGAGGTACTCGCTGGGGGTGAAGCAGTCGTGCACCTCGAAGCCGTCGATGCCGTCGAGGTCGGTCTGGGCCCGCGCCAGCGCATCCTGGACGGTGGCCCGCAGATGGGGCATGACGTAGGGGTTGGCCGCGTCGCGGTCGAACTTCTGTTGCAGGCCCAGCCCGACGGTGTGATGGCCCCAGCCCTCGATGCGGCCGATCGGCCGCACACCCGGGTGCTCGCGCAGGAAGTCGTCGCTGACCAGCACGACACCGGAGCCGCCGTCGGTCATCTGGCTGCAGTCGTAGCGGCGGATCCGGCCTTCGACAGGCGGGTTGACGGCGTCCTCGCCGCCCCGGCCGATCAGATCGGGCACCTCCCAGTCCCGGGTCTGGGCGTTGGGATTCCGCTTGGCATTGGCGAGGTTCACCGTGGCGATGGCATGCAGGTGGGCTTCGTCGATACCGAAGCGGCGGTCGTACTCGTCGGCGACGCCGGAGAACATCGACGGCCACATGTATTTGGCGTGCTGGCCTTCGTGACCGGTCCACGCCGCCGCGCCCAGATGCTGGGCGGCGGTGTCGCCGGGCACCGTCTTCTCCAGTTCCACCCCGACCACCAGTGCGGTGCGATAGTTGCCTGCACGCAGGTCGGCCATCGCCGCGAGGATGGCGATACTGCCTGAGGCGCAGGCTGCTTCGTGGCGGCTGGCCGGGGTGTTCCACAGTCCGGGGTGGACCGTGGCGGGCATGGCGCCGAGGTGGCCCTGCTGGGCGAACAACTCGCCGAAGGCGTTGGCGACGTGCACCACGTCGATATCGGCGGCGTCGATCATCGACTCGGCCAAGGTGAGGTCGACGACTTCGGTGGTCAGTGCGGCGAAATCCCGGCCCTCGCGGCTGAGGTTGCGCGCGAAGTCGCTCTGGTAGCCGCCGAGGATCCACACATTGCCTGTCACAGCGCCGAAGCTACTACAGCTAAGAGAGTAGCGGGCCGGAATGGCCAGTCAGGGCAACCCAACCCGGGCGGCCCTGCCGGCTCGTGGTCTGAACCGACAGGACCTCGCGGTCATAGGTGTCGACGCCTACGTCCGCTTGCAGCCTGCATTGCCCTGCCAGGTGATTAACAAACGTAACCAGATTGCTTGGAATGACGTAAATTCCGAACGGATTGGGAACTCTGCTCCCATGAATTCGCCGAATCACGACCTCGCCATGCGGATGGCGGAGTTGGCGCGGGCCACGGCGCCGCCCAGCACTGTCGACCAGGTGCTGGCGAGCATGACCAAGGCCGCCGTCGAGATGATTCCCGGCACCGACACCTGCGGGGTGCTCTTGATCGGCAAGGGCGGCAAGTACGAGTCGTTGTTCGGCACCTCGGATCTGATCTACGAACTCGACGCGTTGCAGGAGAAGTTCGGGGAGGGTCCGTGCATCAGTGCCGCGGTCGACGAACTGATCGTGCGGACTGACGACTTCTCCCATGAGCAACGCTGGCCGACCTATAGCCGGGCCGTCACCGAGCTCGGGGTGCGCAGCGGGTTGTCGTTCAAGCTGTACACCGGCTCCAGCACCGCCGGTGCGCTGAACCTGTTCGGCCTCAAGGAGCATGCCTTCAACGGTGAGTCCGAGGCGATCGGCGCAGTGCTGGCCGCGCATGCGGCCGCGGCGATTCTGGCCAGCAGGCACGGCGAGCAGTTGGAGGCGGCGTTGAACACCCGCGACACGATCGGGCAGGCCAAGGGCGTCATCATGGAACGGTTCAACGTCGACGCCATCCGCGCCTTCGAGATGCTGCGCGAGCTGTCGCAGACCGCCAACATCAGGCTCATAGACATCGCGACCCGGGTCATCGACACCCGCGGCGGCTAGCCGGACTCCGATCGCGGCCAATCCCCGTACCGACGTGCCACCGCGTCGATACGATCACTCGACCGTGGTCACGGTCGCAGGGTTGCTCCCGGGAAAGGTTCGGGTCTGATGTCGTCGAACACCGCTGCCGAGATCGTCAGAAGCGTGGGGGGCGCCGCGAACATCGCGGGCCTGTCGTATTGCGCCACCCGATTGCGATTCCAGTTGCGTGACGCATCGGGCGTCACCCAGTCCGGCATCGAGGCGGTGCCCGGCGTCCTCGGGGCCGTCCCGCAAGCCGGCGATCGCTACCAGGTTGTCATCGGCGGGGCCGTCCAGAGCGTCTACAACGACATCATGGCGCTGCCCGGTATGAGCGGCGCTGCCGCCCCGGACGCCGATGCGATCAAGGCCGCCGCCCGCGCGCAGGGTCCGCGTGGCAGGTTCACCTGGCTGGACTCGTTCTTCGAATTCCTGTCCGACTCGTTCCGCCCGATCCTGGGCGCGCTGCTGGGCGCCTCGCTGTTCATCACGTTCATGGCGTTGATGAGCACGCTGAAGGTCATCCCGAACTGGGCCGACCCGAACGTGACACTGCCGCCGTCCTGGCAGTTCGTGAACCTGTGCTGGCAGAGCGTGTTCGTCTTCCTACCGCTGATGGTGGCCTACAACGCCTCGAAGAAACTCGACGCAGACCCCTGGGTCGGGTTCGCGATCATGGCCGTGGTGATGCTGCCCGGGTTCGCCGGGCTCAAGGATTTCAGCCACCCGCAGAGCGTGTTCGGCTCCGCGGTCGACATCGTCAACATCTTCGGGCTGCCGCTGACCATCCACAACTACAGCTCGCAGGTGTTCCCGCCGCTGCTTATGGCCGCCGTGCTGGGTCCGCTGTACAAGTTCCTCAAGCGGATCATCCCGGACAACGTCCAGCTGATCTTCGTGCCGTTCCTGTCGATGCTGATCATGATTCCGTTGACGGCGTTCCTGATCGGACCGATCGGCGTCTATGCCGGCGCGGGCCTGGGTAGCTTCCTGAAGTCGGTCAACGACTTCTCGCCGCTGATCTTCGCCATCCTCATTCCGTTGGCGTATCCGTTCATGGTGCCGCTGGGTCTGCACTGGCCGATCAACGCGATCATGCTCATCAACATCCAGACCCTTGGTTACGACTTCATCCAGGGCCCGATGGGTGCATGGAACTTCGCCTGCTTCGGTGCGACGGCCGGGGTGCTGTTCCTGGCCTGGCGGGAGCGCGACGCCCAGATGCGCCAGACGGCGATCGGCGCGCTGGCCGCGGGTCTGCTCGGCGGTATCTCCGAGCCGTCGCTGTACGGCATCCATCTGCGGTTCAAACGGATCTACCCGCGCATGCTCGTCGGCTGTCTGGTCGGCGGCGTGATCATCGGCGTCGGCGGCGGTGTGACCACCAAGGCCTTTGTGTTCACCTCGCTGCTCACGATCCCGGCGTTCAGCAATATGGCGTTGTACGCCTTGGCCGTTGGCGCGGCGTTCCTCACCGCGATGATCCTGGTGATCCTGTCCGGCTACCGCACGCCGGAGGAGGCGGCCGCGGCGGTGGCCGCCGGCGTGCCGGTCGCGGATCTGGAAAGCCCGCGGGCGAAGGCCAGCGCCGACACGTTGGTGGCGGCTTCTGAGACCCAGGCCGCCGACCAGGCGGGTGTGGGTATCGAGATTCTCTCCCCGCTCGACGGCGTGGTCGTGCCGCTGGCCGACGTCCCCGACCCGGTGTTCAGCAAGGGCACCATGGGCCCGGGTGTGGCGGTGCTCCCCTCGGGTGACACGGCGTATGCGCCGGGATCCGGTGTGGTCGTGGCCGTCCCGGCGTCGGGGCATGCCTTCGGTCTGGTGCTCGACGGTGGCGTCGAGGTCCTCATCCATATCGGCATCGACACCGTGGCGCTCAAAGGTGAGGGGTTCGACGTCAAGGTCACCAAGGGGCAGAAGGTCACCGCCGGAACGCCTCTGGTGACGTTCGACCGCAAGGTCATCGAGGCCGCGGGCTATCCGCTGATCACTCCGATCGTGGTGCTCAACGGCAAGAAGTTCGGTGCGGTCGAGCCGGCCGCGGCGGGCGACATCGCGGTGGGCGCCCCGCTGCTGACCGTGACACCGGCGCCCGCGCCTGCCGAGGCGGCGGTGTAGGAGCTCAGCGCCGCCATAGCAGCGGAATCGATGCCGAGGAGAAACGGATGACCCGAGGCCGCGTGGGCACACTCGTCGGCCTGTGTGCTGGGCCGCTCGCCGTCCTCTTGCCAATGGTCCCTGTTGCCTCCGCCGACTCTGCGACCTGGAACGGCGATTATGAGATCACGTTCATCGTTGGCCCGAAGTCCGGGACAAGTCTGGCGGCTGGTCAACCCGAGGGACAGTACTCGGATATCTACACATTCCAGTCGAGCTGCGCCGGCGGGCAGTGCACCGCCACGATCATCAACGGCCCTGCGCCGAGGAACCCCACAGTGCCGCAACCAGTTCAATTCACCTGGGACGGATCGTCCTGGACCCAAGTGAACAACTTTCAGTGGGAATGCATGCTGGACGACGGCACGACTCAATGGAATCCGGCCCGAGCGGATGTGCGCTACACACCCCAGTCCGACGGATCACTGTCCGGCACTATGCGCACGGAGATCTCCGGCGGCGCATGTCAGGGAACACTCGAGATCAACATGACAGCCAAGCGCGTGTAACTGGCGGTGCCCACGCCGGACGTTCACCAAAAGCCGTGTCGAAACACTGTCGTCCATCACCCGCAACCGAAACGTCAACCATCAGGCGAGGTCATACACCCCGGGCAGAAAGTGCCCCCGGCAGGATTCGAACCTGCGACACCGGCTTTAGGAGAGCCGTGCTCTATCCCCTGAGCTACGGGGGCGGACCCGGCTGGCAGCTTACCGTGCCGGGGTTTCAGCCCCGCACAGAGCGATCAGGGAGCAGTGCCCGCGCTGAGGTGCCGCTTTGGGGTAGTCCCTGCGGATCCAGCCGGCGACGCGGTGCGTCGTCGACGCCACCGAGGCGATTCGATTGCGGATCATCCTCATTTCCGATGCGGAAGTAGCGCGCCCCACTCATAGCGCGCGACGGCCGTGGCGTTGCTGTCCACCTCCGGCTCGATGTTCTGGGCCAGCCGGACCAGAGCCCGGGCCACCCGGTTGCTGTCGAGGTGGTGTCGGCGCGACGCCCGGGTGATCTCGCCGGCCGCCGCGTCCAGTGTGCAGCGTTTGAGTGCGACGAGCACGCCCTCGGCCTGCTGTCGTGTCTGGTTGTAGTCCCCGTTGATCTGCCGCATACGAAAGTCCTGTAGCACTGTCATGTCCTACCTCCCCGCAGCAGCCATACCCCCCATCAGAGGTGGCAAACCCCAGGTGGCTCAGCGCAGTTCGGCGATGACCTTCGCGAAGTACTCGGCGTGGTAGTCCTGCACGGTGAAGTATGTGATCCCGTATCGGTCGCGGCGCTCCCGCAAGGTGTCCGCGATGTCGCGCGTCGTCCCGCTCAGCACCGTCGGCAGAGCCAGGAGTTGTTCGTCGGTGGCCTCGGGCTCGTAACCCCGCGTCAGCCGAAGATCGGGCACCCCCGACGCGTCGGTCGGGACCCCGGTGATCGCGATGTTCAGCTCCAGGCTGTCGAACCGGTCGCCGGCGGCGGCGCGGACGAACTCGATCCGTTCAGCCAGGGGGTCGTCGTCGGGGGAGCGGGGGATGCCGCCACCGGTCAGGCCGATGATGTCGGCGTGCTGCGCGGCGATCCGCAGCACCCGGTCCCCGTTGCCGGCGATCAGGATCGGGATCGACGGCGCGACCTCCTTGAGGTACTTGGTGGTGTGCCGCAGGTGGTCGACGCGTTCACCGGCGCTCGGGTAGGGAATCTCGGCGGCCTCGAACTCCTCGCGCACGTACCCGGTGCCGAGGCCGAGGTCCAGCCGGCCCTCGCTGAGCACATCAACGGCGATCGCGTCGCGGGCCAGCAGCGCCGGCTTGTAGAAGGCCGCGTTGATGACGAAGGTGCCCACCCGCATCGTCGGGGCCGCCTGGGCGGCGGCGACCATGGTCGGAAACGGCGCGGGAACGCCGAACTTGCCGAGATGGTCCGGCACGTGCAGCACGTCGAAGCCCAGGTCGGCAAAGCGCTTCACCGTGTCGGTGAGCTTCGCTGCTGACTTGACCGACCGCACACCGATACCGAAACGAAAATCCCTGGGCACCCGGTCATGCTACGTCGCGCCTGCGTTTGGCCGGTGCACATTACGGGCACACACCACCCATCATGAGCGCCCCGAGTGTCGGTGTGGAGGAGGAGTTCCTACTCGTCGACCCCCACACCGGCGAACCGGTGGCCCGCAACTCCGCCGTCGCGAGCAACGCTGCGCGCAATGGTGTCGATCTGCAGCTCGAACTCACCACCTGCCAGGTCGAGACCGCCACCGAGGTCTGCCAGGCGAGTGCCGAACTGCGCCAACAACTTACGAGTCAACGGCTGGTCGCCGCAGAGGCCGCCCGGGAGGCCTCTGCCACGCTGCTCGCGGTGGGGCTGCCGCCGACGGTGCCGCATTCCTTCCCGATCACCGACACCCCGCGCTACCTGGAGATCGCCGACCGCTTCGGCATGATCGCCACCGAGCAAGGTATCTGCGGCTGCCACGTCCACGTCGAGGTGCCTGACCGAGAGGCCGCGGTCGACGTCGGCAACCGGCTGCGGCCGTGGCTGCCGCTGTTGTTGGCGCTCGCCGCCAATTCGGCGATCTACCGCAGCGCCGACAGCGGGCATGCCAGCTGGCGCAGCGTGCTGTGGGGCCGCTGGCCGAGCGCCGGGCCGCCGCCGTTCTTCGAATCCGCCGACCACTTCGACGCGGTGGTGGCGATGATGATCGACTCTGGGGCCATGCTCGACGACGGCATGGTCTATTGGGACGTCCGGCCGTCGACGAAGTTCCCGACGGTCGAGGTGCGGGTGGCCGACGTTCCCGCCACCGTGGCCGAAACCGTGCTGCTGGCCACCCTGATCCGCGCGGCGGTGATGACCGCGCTCGACGAGCGTGACCGCGGTGTTCCGGCACCCCGCGTCAGCGACCACACCTTGCGGGCCGCCTACTGGAAATCTGCCCACGACGGCCTCGACGGTCAGGCCATCGACGTGCTCGACGGCTGGGCGACGGCCCCGACCTCACGCGTACTGGGCCAGTGGCTGACCATGCTGGCGCCGGCACTTCAGGAGATCGGCGACGAGCAGTGGGTGCGTGCCGATGTCGCCCGGCTGCTGCAGGACGGCAACGGCGCGATGCGGCAACGTCAGGCGTGGCGCTGCCGCGGCGAGATCTCCGACGTCATCGCCGAGGCTGCCGCGGCGACCGTCAGGGGGCTGGATGCCTGAGTCAGACCAGCGGCAGTTCGGCGACCACCTGGCCGGTCGGCTGGGTGGAACCCGTGCCCGGCTCGACGGTGAACTTGAGCGCCTTGGAGTTGCCGAGGTCGGGCAGGACGGCCGTAGTCGACGGGGACACCGCCTTGTCGTCCATGGTTCCCGCCGACGTCGCACCGTTGTCGCTGACCAACCACATCTGATACACGGTGCCCGGCTTGGGTTTCGGCACGTCGTTCATCACGAGCACACCGGCGTTCTTGTCGCGGGAGAAGACGACCGTCGCGGTGCCGCCGCCGGGAATGTCACCGGAGATGGTGTGCACGTCGGGGGCGGCGAACACCTGCTGCGCGGTCGACGGCTGCGGAGGTCCGGGCCGCAGCGACTGCACCACAGCGACGGTGCCCAGGCCGACGACCACCGCTGCTGCAGCGGTCAGTGCTGTTGTGCGCCAGCGCTTTCCGGACTCCTTGGGAGCAGTGGGCAGAGTGCGCACATTGTCGCCTGCCACCGTCGCCAGCAGCCGGTCACGCAGCGCGGCCGGTGGCTCCTCGGCGCTGACCGCCGACACCACGGCCATGGTCTCGCGGACCGCGCGCACCTCGTCGTAAAAGGCGTCGGCCTCCTGCAGGCCGGCACGAGCCAGCCTGCTCTCGATATCGTCACGCTCGTCGTCAGGCAGCGCATGCAAGGCATACGGGACGGCGAGATCTAACAGGTCGCCGTTCGCAAACCCGTCGTGAGGTTGAGTCATCGCAGCACCCTCATCGCACACCCAAACAATTACGCAGGCCCCGCAGCGCGTCACGCATGCGGGACTTGATGGTCGCCAAATTCGCCGACAGCCGCTCGGAAACCTGCACGTACGTCATTCCCTGGTAATAGGCCAGTTCGATGCATTCGCGCTGGACCTCGGTCAGCCCGTCCAGGCAGGCTGTCACCTGACGTCGCTCGTCGCTGGCCACCACGGCGTCACTGACGTGGTCTGCCGGGGTCTCCACCGTCGCGGAGCCGTACCGCGACTCGCGGACGGAGGCGGCCTGTTCGGATCGCACCCGGTCCACCGCGCGGCGGTGCGCCAGGGTGAGCAACCACGCCAGGGCAGTGCCCGAGGCGGGGTCGTAACTCTCCGCGGTACGCCATACCTGCAGGTAGACGTCCTGAGTGGTCTCTTCGCTGTAGCCACGGTCGCGCAACACGCGTGTCACCAGACCGTAGACCCGGGTGCGGGTGGCGTCGTAGAACGCGGCGAACGCATCGGCGTCACGCTGTGCCACCCGGCGCAGCAGTCCGTCGAGGTCAGTCGTCGCGGTCACGATCGCCGTCCGCTTCTTGTCGCTGGCATTGAGCCGTAGCCTAACGGGCGGGTCAAGCAGACTGGTCACGACGGCATCCACGAACGATTCGTTGCCGTCCAACCCGCCGTCGCCGACTGCATGCTCACCGCCTGCGGCAGGCGCTCATGGGTCTCCGGGCGCGGGATCACGGGCACGCCGCGCAGCCGCAGGATCAGGTTCTGGACCCAGACGTTGAGGGCAGCCATCTGCGGGGCCAGCGGCGCACTGAACTGCAGCCGCAGCACCTGGCCGGCAGTGGCACGCCGCCGGGCGCCGCGAACGGTTGCCACCAACGCGGGCTCGTTCTCGCGGTGCAGCGACATCGTCAGGTCCAGCTTCTGGTCCGGCCGGGGCGCGCGCATCAGGTAGTAGCCGTCGACACCGTTGAACGGCGAGGTATAGAAGGTCTTGGACACCATGGCCGGGGTGTCCTGGTCGGGCGGCAATAGGTAGGCGTGCCGTTCGCCGTGGGAGTTGTGCATCTCGGCGATGACGCAGCGCAACGCGCCGTCGGCGTCGTGGCACCAGAACAGGCTCAACGGATTGAAGGCACGGCCGAGGACGCGCGGCATCAGCAGCGCCGTGGTCTTTCCGCCCGGCAGATAGATGCCGTGCTCGGCGAGGAATCCGTCGACCCGCTGCCGCAGGGTGTCGTTGTCGGTGCCGGTGAAGTGGTCGACGGCCTCGAACCGGGCGAACGGCCGCAGCCACCACGGCAGCTTGGGCAGGTTGTCCACATCGACGTACCAGCTATAGCTGCGGTGCTCGCCGTAGTGGTGTACCGGCGATCGGCGCAGGTGAGTGACCCGAGTCCGGTACAGCGCGGGAGTCAGCGTCTGGTTGTCTACCTGGGTGCTCATCGGTTTCACACCCACTATTCGGAGCACCGCATTGCGCGGATGGGTCCGATTGCTAACGAAATTTTCAGGCGCGCCAGGAATGTGCGGCGGCCACCAGTCCCTGCACCAGCGCCGAGGTCGCCGGCGGCAGGCCGTCGGAGTCCGGCGGCTGGCTGCGCGGGCTGATCCCGCGCACCCTCGTCGACAGCTCCAGTTGGGCGCCGCCGCCGCGGACCCGGTTCACCGGGTTGTCGCGATGCAGGCCGCGTAGTTCGGCGGGGATGGCATCGAGGTCGGTGATCACCTCGTAGCCGGGAACGGCGATGTGGGTAGCCAGATGCTCGGCCAGCGCCCGGTTGCGTCCGCCGGCCAGCAGCTGGGTGCTGCGCCCGATGCGCCCGTAGCCGTGCAGTGAGACCGCCACCTCGACGTGGTCGAGGAATGCGCCGAGGTGCTCCGACTCCGAGGCGAGGTAGCGCGCCGACGGCAGGTGGTGCGGGTAGCCCTCGGGGTGGCGCAGCAGGTACACCGAGGCGCCGGCCGCGTCGGCGGCCCGTTGCGCGATGACATCGGTCATCTGCTCGAGGCCGCCGCCGTGGATGGCCAGGAAACCGAACCGTGAGCGCAGCTGGCACACCTCGATGACGGACGGATCGGCCAGAAGCTCCGAAAGTGATTGCGGACCATCGCTTTTCGATGACAGAGCTTTCGGCCAGTGTGCCGGGTCCCACCGGTGCAGGAAGTCGATCCAGCGTTGCGGCAGCCCGTGGTGGCGGGCGCCGTCGATGATGCGTTCCAGGTACCCGGGCCGGGGCGGCCCGGGCTCGGTGCGGTGGTCGATGTAGACCCACGCCGGTGACGGCCCGTCGTCGGTCTGCACGACGAGCCGGTCGCGGCGGTACCGCGACGGGACGCCCTCGGCGCTGTCGAGGGTGGCCAGATCACGGTCGGACACCCACCACAGCACGCCGTGCACCACACTGCCCGCGAACGGTTCGACGGTGGCCACGCCGCGTTCGTTGATCAGCCAGTCGTGGTCGGCCAGCGTCGCCGGACGCGGATCGGTGGCGTCCGGACAGCGCAGGGCCATCTGCTGGATGCACAGGTTGGACCCGTAGGCGAAGTAGGGGTGGCGGAGCCGCTGGGCCGGCGACATTGGGTCAGGGAGCCGCTGGGCCGGCGACATTGGGCCGGTGTTCATTACCGGGTGAGCGTGAGATAGATCAGGACCACGTTGAGCAGCGTAATCACTGTCGCCACGCCCCACCCGAGTACGGAGACCAGCCGGTGGTTGGTGTCGTCGCCCATCAGATCCGGGTCGCTCGTCAGTCGCACCAGGGGCACGAGCGCGAACGGGATGCCGAACGACAACACCACCTGGGAGATGACCAGGACGCGGCTGGGATCGACACCGATGGCCAGCACCACGAGGGCGGGCACGAGCGTGATGAGCCGTCTGAGCAACAGCGGGAACGACTTTCGCAACAAGCCCTGCATGATCATGGCGCCGGCGTAGGCCCCGACCGAGGTCGACGCCAGACCCGAGGCGAGCAGCCCGATGGCGAAGAACAGCGCGACCGTCGGTCCGAGGGTGTCGCCGACGGCGGCGTATGCGCCCTCGATGGAGTCGGTGTCGGCGCGGCCCTGCAGATTGGTCGCCGCGACCAGCAGCATGGCCATGTTGACCGCGCCGGCCACCAGCATGGCGATGCCGACGTCCCACCGAGTGGCCCGCAGCAGCAGCTTGCGCGCCGCCCCGGCCGGTGGGTGGCCGTGGCGGTCACGGGCCAGGCCGGAATGCAGATAGACGGCGTGCGGCATGACGGTCGCGCCCAGCATCGCCGTTGCGAGAAGCACGGATTCGGTGCCCTCGAACCTGGGCACCAGCCCGGCGGCGACCTCTCCGGCCGGCGGGGCGTTGACGAACAGGCTCGACAGGAACCCGATGGCAATGACCATCAGCAGCCCGGTGATGACCCGCTCGAACACCCGCTGGCCGCGACGGTCCTGCACCACCAGCAGAAGCAGCGAGACAACGCCGGTGATCACACCGCCGAGCAGCAGCGGCAGGTCGAACAGCAGCCGCAGCGCAATCGCACCGCCGACCACCTCGGCCAGGTCGGTCGCGACCGCCACCAGCTCGGCCTGGATCCAGTAGCCGATGCGGGTCGAGGTGCGGGTGTGGTCGCGGACGGCCTCGGGCAGGGTGCGGCCGGTGACGAGGCCGAGCTTGGCCGACAGGTACTGCACCAGCCCGGCCATCGCGTTGGCCAGGACGATCACCCACACCAGCAGGAAGCCGAACTGGGCGCCGGCGCTGATGTTGGCGGCGACGTTGCCCGGGTCGACGTAAGCGATGGCGGCGACGAACGCGGGCCCCAGCAGATACCAACCAGCCTTGGCGACCCGGGCTTGCTCTGCTGCCAACCGTCGAGCTCTCTATGCGGCGTCTGGAGGCGGCCCAGGACTGCTCAACCGGCCACCGGCGGCGATGTTAGACGCCCGCTACCTCACAGACCAATCCAGAGTCCGCCGAGGCCGATGCCGATTCCGCCGAAGCCCCAACCCGGGTACGGGTTGGTCAGCGACGGATTGGGTGAAGTAGTGATCTGCGCATGACCGGGGGTCTGGCAGACGGTGGTGTTCGGCCCGGTGTCGGTGCACTGCGGTACGGCAGCGGCGGGAATCGCGAGCAGCAGGCTCGCGAGTAGTGCGACTCCGACGGCGGCGACTCGGGTGGCGATCCGCATGATGGGCCTCCTCACAGGTTGGCCTATCCAGCAGCGTACAACCCTTTTCCGGTGACCAGGGGAAGGTCCAGCGTGGTGCAGATGCCCGGTGGTGCGGCGACGACGGCGGGGATCGCGTTGACGATGCGCATGGCGGTGGCCAGCACCCCGGCGTGGTTGTGGTCGCCGTTGGGGCTCGACAGGCAGACGTCCACGGCGTAGCAGGGTTCGCCGGTGATCTCGATGCGGTAGTTGCCGCCTTCCTGGGCGGGCTGCGGCCACTCCGGGCACAGGTCGTCGCGCAGCCGGGTCACATGCTCGAGCACCACCGCCGGCGCCCCGTCGACCAGACCGATCACTTCGAACCGCAGGGCCGCGGCGGTGCCCTTGGCGATGTGCCCGCTGGCGATCTCGAAGTCCTCCGGTGCGGGTTCGCGGACGTAGATCTCCTCGAGTCCGTCGAGTTCCAGGCCGAGGCCGGCGGCGAGTTGCCGCACCACCGAACCCCATCCGACGCTCAGCACCCCGGGCTGCAGCAGCATCGGGATCTCGTCCATCGGCTTGCCGAAGCCCATCACGTCGAACATCACCGTCGCGCTGTCGTAGGTGGCGTAGTTCACGATCTCCATACAGCGCAGCTGCTCGATGCTCTGACAGGTTCCGGCCAGCGCCAGGGGAAGGAGGTCGTTGGCGAACCCGGGGTCGATGCCGTTGACGAACAGACTCGAGTTGCCTTCGCGCGCAGCATCTTCGATCGGCTTGATCATCTCGTCGGGGATCACCTGCCACGGCCACTGAAGGAACACCGGCCCACTGCCGACGACGTTGATCCCGGCGGCCAGGATGCGGCGGTAGTCCTCGAGCGCCTCGACGAGCCGGTTGTCAGCCATCGCGTTGTAGACCACGCACTGCGGCTTGGTGGCTAATACCGCGTCGAGGTCGGTGGTCGCCGTGACCCCCGTGGCCCCGTCGAGTCCGGCGAGTTCTGCGGCGTCCTTGCCGGCCTTGGACTCCGAGGACACCCAGACGCCGGTGAGTTCGAAATCGGGGTTGTTGATCAGCGCGGTCAGTGCGTGGACGCCGACGTTGCCGGTGCCGATCTGTGCGACGCGGATGGCCATGGGAATCCTTACAGGTCGGGGATCGGGAGATCCAGGTTCGGCATGTTGAGGCCGCCGTCGACCTCCAGCGTCTTGCCGGTGAGGTAGCTGGCAGCGGGCGAGGCGAGGTAGACCGCGGCGGCGGCGATGTCGGCGGGATCGCCGAGGCGACGCAACGGGGTGGCTTTCTCCATCGGGTCGCGCAGCTCGTCGCTGGAGGCCACGATCTCCAGCGCGGAGGTCAGGATGGACCCCGGTGCGATGGCGTTGACCCGGATCTTGGGGCACAGGTCCAGCGCGGTCAGCCGGGTGTACTGGGCCAGGGCGGCCTTGGCGGTGCTGTAGGCGGCGAAACCGCGGCCCGCGGTACGGCCCATCGTCGATGTGATGTTGATGATGTTGCCGCCGCCGGAGTGCTCGAGCATCAGCGGCACCGCGGCCACGGTCAACGCGTGCGCGGTCAGAACGTTGAACGTGAAAGCGTCCTTCATCGCCTTGACGCTGGTGGCCAGCAGTGCGTTCGGCATGGTGCCGCCGACGTTGTTGACGACGATGTCCAGCTTGCCGAACGCCTCGACGGCTTTACCGGCGAGCTCGGCCGTGGTCTCCGGGTGGGAGAGATCGCCGACGACGATGTGCGCGCGGCGTCCCAGTGCCTCGATCTGCCCGGCGACGGCCTCGAGCTCGGACTCGGTGCGCGAGCCGATGACCACGTCGGCGCCCACTTCGGCGAAGGCGACCGCGATCGCGGCGCCCAGCCCGCGGCCAGCGCCGGTGACTACTGCAACTTGACCATCAAGGCGAAAACTATCGAGGATCACGTGTCTCTCTTCCCTTGTCCGCGAACACCGTAACAAGATCGCGGCGTCGTCCGGCCGCGAATTCCGAACGCAATTGAAACACGTTCTAGTTTCGTAATCAGCCGTATTGAAGACGACGTTGTGGCGCTACTTCTTGGCGCTGTCTGACGTCGCCGGCCTTCCGGCTCCAGCAGCCTTCTTGGCGGCAGCCTTCTTCGCGGGAGCTTTCTTCGCCGGGGCCTTCTTGGCTGCGGCTTTCTTGGCGGGCACCGTGGCTTCGCCGTCGCCGGACTGCTCGCGGCGCCTGCGCACACTGGCCTCGAGTTTGGCCAGCAGATCCGAGACGTCCTCGGTCTCGTCGAGCTGAGCGGGTTGGTCCTCGGTGGTGAAGGCTTCGCCGCCCTCCAACTTGGCCTCGACGAGTTCGCGCAGCTGCTCCTGGTAGGTGTCCTGGAAGTTCTCGGGGTGGAAGTCGTCGGTCATGGACTCGACGACCTGGCCTGCCATCTTCAGCTCGGCCGGCTTGATCTCCACCTCCTGGTCGAGCACCGGGAAGTCGGGGTCGCGGATCTCGTCGGGCCACAACAGGGTGTGCACCACCATGACGTCGCGCTTGGAGAAGTCCTTCACCCGCAGCGCCGCGAGCCGCGTCTTGTTGCGCAGCGCGAAATGCACGATCGCGACCCGGTCGGTGTCGGCGAGCGTCTTGGCCAAGAGCACATAGGACTTCGGCGATTTCCCGTCGGGCTCGAGGAAGTAACTGCGGTCATACATCAGCGGATCGATGTCGCTGGCCGGCACGAACTCGACCACTTCGATCTCGTGGCTACGTTCCTCGGGAAGGGTGGCGATATCGTCGTCGGTGATGATCACGGTCTGGCCGTTGTCGGACTCGAAGGCCTTGGCGATGTCGCGGTACTCGACGACTTCACCGCACACTTCGCAGACCCGCTTGTAGCGGATGCGCCCGTTGTCCTTGGCGTGCACCTGGTGGAACTTCAGATCGTGGTCTTCGGTGGCGCTGTACACCTTGACTGGGACGTTCACCAGACCGAAGGCGATCGAGCCTTTCCAGATGGAACGCATAGGTCCAGTATGCAGGCGTGCGGGGCGATTCCGGGTCAGACCGCGGGCTCGTCGAGGGGTGTCAGTCCGAGCGGTATGTCGGGGTTCGCGCCGGGAGCGCCGTCCATGGAAGTCCGATGATCGGGCGGGTACTGGCAGTTGTTGTTGGTGGGGGTCTCATCGCCTGAGCAGTAGGGCACGTGAATCTCGGGGTCGGCGCCGGCTACCGGCGCACCGAATACCGCGGCTGCGACCAGCAACGCGCCGGCGCCCCACCGTTTCATTGGTTCACGGTAGCAGCGGGTAATACGTTGAGATGGTGAATCAGGTGTGGCCGCCGGGTGCGACGAGAGGTCCGCGCGTCGCGCTGAGCAACGCCGACAAGGTGCTCTACCCGGCCACCGGCACCACCAAGGCCGACGTGTTCGGTTACTACACCGCCATCGCCGACGTCATGTTGCCGCACATTGCCGGCCGGCCGGTCACCCGCAAGCGCTGGCCCAACGGCGTCGACGAGCCGTCGTTCTTCGAAAAGCAGCTCGCCAGTTCGGCACCGGACTGGCTGGACCGCGCGACGGTGGTGCACCGCTCCGGTGCCACCACCTACCCGATCATCGACACCTCCACGGGGCTGGCCTGGATCGCCCAGCAGGCGGCGCTGGAAGTCCATGTGCCGCAGTGGCGCTTCACCTCAGCCGGAAAGCCCGGTCCGGCAACGCGTTTGGTGTTCGACCTCGACCCCGGCGAGGGCGTCACCATGCCGCAGCTGTGCGAGGTGGCCAATGCCGTGCGGGATCTGATGTACGACATCGGGCTGACGGTCTACCCGCTGACCAGTGGCAGTAAGGGGCTGCACCTGTATGTGCCGCTGGCCGAACCGGTCAGCAGCAGCGGCGCGGCGGTGCTCGCCCGCCGGGTGGCCCAGCAGCTGGAGCAGACCATGCCGGCCCTGGTGACCGCCACCATGACCAAGAGCCTGCGGGCCGGCAAGGTGTTTCTGGACTGGAGTCAGAACAACGCGGCCAAGACCACCATCGCGCCTTACTCGCTGCGCGGCCGCGAGCACCCCACCGTCGCGGCGCCGCGCACCTGGGACGAGATCGGCGATCCCGCGTTGCGCCACTTGGACTACACCGAGGTGCTGGCCCGGGTGGCCGAGCACGGTGACCTGTTGGCCGATCTCGACGCGGATGTGCCGCGGGAGGATCGGCTGACCACCTACCGCAGCATGCGTGATTCGGCCAAGACGCCCGAGCCGGTGCCGAAAGCCGCCCCAGCTGTTGGAGAGAACAACAGGTTCGTCATCCAGGAGCACCACGCCCGGCGGTTGCATTACGACTTCCGGTTGGAACGCGACGGCGTGCTGGTGTCGTGGGCGATCCCGAAGAACCTGCCCGACACCCCCGCGGTCAACCATCTGGCCGTGCACACCGAGGATCACCCACTGGAGTACGCGACGTTCTCCGGTGAGATTCCGAAGGGGGAGTACGGCGGCGGCAAGGTGATCATCTGGGACTCGGGCACGTATGAGGCGGAGAAGTTCCGCGATAACGAGGTGATTGTTGACCTGTACGGCCAGCGGATCTCGGGACGTTATGCCCTGATTCAGACCAAGGGTGACCAATGGCTGGCGCATCGGATGAAGGAACAACCCGCCCCGCGCCTGCAGGACTATTCGCCGATGCTGGCCACCCTGGGCTCGGTCGACAAGCTGACCGCCGCCCAGTACGCGTTCGAGGGCAAGTTCGACGGGTACCGCCTGCTGGTGGAGGTGGACCATGGGCGGCTGCGGCTGCAGTCGCGCAGCGGTCGTGACGTCACCGGCGAGTATCCCCAATTAGCTTCACTGGCAGCCGATCTCGCCGATCATGATGTGATCCTCGACGGTGAGGTGGTGGCCCTGGATGTTGACGGTGTGCCCAACTTCGGCGAGATGCAGAACCGGGTACGCGCCACCCGCATCGAGTTCTGGGCATTCGACATCCTGCGTCTCGACGGGCGGTCGCTGCTGCGCGCCACCTACCGTGATCGCCGCAAGATTCTCGAAACCTTCTCCAAGGGAACCGATCTCATCGTGCCGCCGCTGCTCGACGGTGACGGCCCGGCGGCGCTGGAGTACTCCCGGAGCAAGAACTGGGAGGGTGTGGTCGCCAAGAAGTGGGACGCCACCTACCAGCCCGGGCGACGGTCGGCGGCGTGGATCAAGGACAAGAACTGGAACACCCAGGAGATCGTGATCGGCGGCTGGCGCGAAGGCAACGGCGGGCGATCCAGTCGTATCGGTGCACTGCTGATGGGCATCCCGGGCGATGCCGGCCTGCGGTTCGTCGGCCGGGTCGGCACCGGCTTCTCCGACAAGGACCTGGCCCGGCTCAAGGACATTCTGGCGCCGCTGCACACCGACGAGTCGCCGTTCGATCCGCCGCTGCCGCGCACGGAGACCAAAGGTGTGACGTATGTGCGTCCCGAGCTCGTCGGGGAGGTGCGCTACGGCGAGTGGACGTCCGATGGCCGGCTGCGGCATCCGAGCTGGCGTGGCCTGCGGCCGGACAAGGAGCCGGCCGAGGTGGTTGTCGAGAAGTAGCCTCAGAAGCCTTGGATGCCAGTGGAACTCAGTGCCAGGGCTTCCTGTAGACCGCGGGTGGCCAGCTGGTCGGCCAGTTCGTTGTCGCCGACACCGGAGTGGCCCTTGACCCAGAACCACTCGACCTGGTGGCGCGCGCAGGCGATCTGCAGCCGCTGCCACAGGTCGACGTTTTTCACCGGTTCCTTGGCGGCGGTCAGCCAGCCGTTGCGTTCCCAGCCGTGCACCCACTTGGTGATGCCGTTGCGGACGTAGGTGCTGTCGGTATAGAGGTGCACGCTCACGGTGCGCGTGAGTGCTTCGAGGGCCATGATCGGCGCTGTCAGCTCCATGCGGTTGTTGCTGGTCTGGCTGGGTTCGCCGCCGCACATCTCCCGGACGTGCTCACGCATGCGCAGCACCGCGCCCCAGCCTCCCGGGCCCGGGTTGGGGCGGCATCCACCGTCGGTGTGGATGACGACGATGTCGTCTTGCATGCCCGCGAGAATAGGCACCAACTGCGGTGCGTCGCTCACCGGCGCGCCGAGATCATCGCCGAGCGCACCGAGATCCCGAGGTCACCGTGCCGCAACGTGGTGATCCGGCGCCCGGGCTGGACGGCGTCCTTGACCGGCAGGGTCCGGTCCCCGAAGAACTCGGCCGTCGCGTCGATGTCGTCGACGACGTAGGTGATGCCCCACAGGCTGGACGGGCCTTCACCCGCTGTCTCCGGCGAGCCGACGACCTCGACGATCACCTCACCGACGCGGAAGAAGATCTGCCGCATCGGCCGCCCGCCCATCTCCGCGTCGCGTTCCCGCCGGGCCACCACCCCGATCGTGGCCAGCGACTCGACCGTGCGCTGCAGGTCGGGGGACAGCAGCACGACATGGTCGATTCCCGTGACGCCGTTGGGGTGCGTGCCCGGGTCCGCGGGTGCTGTGTCGCAGGTCGTCGTCGGAATGCCGTCGAGGTCACCGATCCGCTCGACGCCGCTCAGGGACCAGCCGATGATGCCGGTGCCGCACTCCCGCCCGACGAGCCGCAGCCGAACACCACCGACCCGGCATACGCCGTCGGCGTCCACGGTGAAGCCGGCCTGACGCCACGCGTCGGCGGGGTCGGCGATCTCGATCTCCTCGACGCTGACGGCCATGGTGACCATCATCGACTATGGGTCGTCGTCTTCGTCATCGCGGGGTAGAAGCCGCTCGGGGTGGTGGTAGGTGTTGGTGCCGCCGATGAGCGGAACATTCGGCGGGGGAATCCATTCCGTTTGCCCATTGGGGAGTTTGCGGGTGTCCCAGCCGTCGTTCTCGGCGTGGAGGTTGTCGCGTTTGCAGGCCAGGGTGAGATCGTCGATGTCGGTGGTGCCGCCGTGTTTCCAGTCGCGCACCGCGTGGTGGACTTGGCAGTCGTAGCCGCGCACCGTGCATCCCGGGGCGGTGCAGCCCCGCTCCTTGGACAACAACATGATTCGCTGGTCTGCGGAGGCCAGACGTTTGGTGCGTCCCAGCCACAGCGACTTGCCGGTCACGCCGTCGAACACGGCCAGGTAGTTGTAAGCGTGGGATGCCAGCCGGATGACGTCGGTCATGGGGACCAGGGTGCCGCCGGCGGTGACGCCGTGTCCGGATGCGGCTTGGAGGTCTTGCAGGGTGGCGGTGACGATGACGGTGACGGGAAGACCGTTGTGCTGGCCGAGCTTTGGATCGCCGAGGTGGCGGCGCGCTAGGTCGACCAGCGCGTCGTGCTGGCGTTGGCCGTGCCCGCGTGCGTCGCGGTCGGCGGTGTCGCCGTCGGGGGTGCACATGCCGGGGGCGGCGAGTTTGGCGAACAGGGCATCGAGCATCGCGCGCAGTTCAGGTGTGGCGGTCAGCTTGCCCACACTCATCCCGTCGGCGCGCTGCCCGCCGCACCACACGAAGCCCCGTTTACGGGCCCGGTCGACATCGGAGAACGTGCCGTCGGGGTTGAGGTGCGTAGCCAGCCGTGCGGCGATCTTCTCCAGCTGATCGGGACGCAGATGCTCGGCGTGCTCGGCCAATGAGCGCTCGGCTCTGATGATCTCGGCCGGTGCGACATGGTCGGGTAGGTCGCGGAAGAACTTCTGAATGACCCGGATGTGTTCGCCGTCGAGCAGGCCGGCATCCCAGGCTTTCGCGGTGGCTGGCAGCAACGGGGCCAGCGGTTGGCCCGTCAGTGCCACGCGGGGAGCTAAGTGTTCGGCGTCGCTGATGCGGCGTTTGGCCGCGCTGCGGCTGATCCGCAGCACGTCGGCCAGCACGATCGGGATCGGCGGGCAACCCTCGTACTGCTCGAGGTGGGTGATCTGCTCGTGTGAGATCGCCACCTGGCGGCGCAGCGAGGTTTCCAGCCGTTCGAGGACCGCGAAGCGCTGATGGGCGGGCAACTCCTCGATGTCGGTCGCGCCCAGCAGTTCGACCGCTGCATCGAGCGCATCCAGCGCCTCAACGATCGAACTCATGTTCGAAACACTACCCCGGCCCACCGACAAGAACCGACTCCCGAACCCATCCTGGGGACGAACCCGGATGTGTGGAAAACCCCTAGAACCAACAGGATCCGGTTCACTGCCGCCGTTTCGGCGGCCTCAGGGCGGCGGTGCCCGCGGCCACGATCGCGGCGCTGAGAACCGTGCCACCGACGACGTCGCTGAAGATATGGGCCCCGGTATGCAACGCGAGGAAGGCTACGAACACGGCACCGGTCACCGCGGGGACCGCCAGCGTCGCCTTGGTGAGCGGACTGCATCCGGTGCCCAGACACACCGCGATCATCCCGAGCAGGGTTGCACTGGTGGTGACGTGGCCGGACGGGAACGAGTGCGCGTACTCGACCAGCGACCCGTCGTGAAGTGCGGCCAGGGTTGCGGGCGTCCGGACGACCACCGCCTTGAGGGTCTGTTCGGCGGCCACGCCGACCGCGACTCCGCCGATGACGACCACCGCGCGTAGCGCCGACCTGGCCTGTAAGGCCAGCAGCGTTCCGCAGATCACCCCGGCCGCCGCGAACGGTATCGGTTGGCCGAGATAGTAGAAGACGTCCTGGGAGTTGATGCGCAACCGATGGAATCGGTGCCAATAGAACCAGTCGAACATCGAGGCGTCGAGCGAAACGATCCGGGGAGCGTTGATCTCCAGCGCGAGAAGTGCCAGGAGTGTGAATGACGCGACCGACAGCACCGCCAGCGACGCCCTGCCCCGAACAACTGCGGCCGTCGTGCCCAGCAGTGCCGCGGCGACGGCAAGAACGGTCTTCACCGTGTGGATGTCGGTCACCGGGTACAGGGTAGAGCCGGGAAGCCGACTAGCCCTGCAGGATTGGCCGCAACGTCTCCAGCACCGCGGGGTCCTCGATGGTCGAGGGCATCGGCTCATCCTTGCCGTGTGCGATACCACGCATCGTCTTGCGCAGGATCTTGCCCGACCGGGTCTTCGGCAGCGCAGGCACCACGTCGACCAACCGGAAGCAGGCCACCGCTCCGATCTCGTCGCGCACCGCCGCCACCAGTTCCGCGGCCAGACCCTCGGCCGACGCGCCGGCCTTGAGGACGACGAATCCGCGCGGCACCTGGCCCTTGATCTCGTCGGCCACGCCGATCACCGCGCACTCGGCCACCGCCGGGTGCGCGGCCAGCACGGCTTCGATCGAGCCCGTCGACAACCGATGTCCCGCAACGTTGATGACATCGTCGATGCGGCCCATCACGAACAGGTACCCGTCGTCGTCGATGTACCCGCCGTCGCCGGTCAGATAGAACCCGGGGTGCTCGCACAGATACGACGCCTCGTAGCGGGCGTCGTCGCCCCACAGCGTGGGCAGCGTGCCGGGCGGCAGCGGCAGGCTGATGCAGATCGCGCCCTCCTCGCCCGGGGCACACGGCGAACCGTCGACCTGAAGGATCTGCACGTCGTACCCGGGCATCGGCACCGTGGGAGAGCCGGCCTTGAGCGGAAGCTGCTCGATACCAACGGGATTGGCCGCGATCGCCCAGCCGGTTTCGGTCTGCCACCAGTGATCGACCACCGGCACACCCAGCTTCGCCGACGCCCACGCGTACGTGTCGGGGTCCAGCCGCTCACCGGCCTGGAACAAGTATTTCAGCGACGACAGATCGTAGCGGCTGATGTGCGAGGCCTCCGGGTCTTCCTTACGGATCGCCCGGATCGCGGTCGGCGCGGTGAACAGCGCCTTCACCCCGTACTTGGAACATACCCGCCAGAACGCGCCGGGATCCGGTGTGCCAATGGGCTTTCCCTCGTACAGCACCGTCGTCGCACCGGCCAGCAGCGGGCCATAGACGATGTAGGAATGGCCAACCACCCAGCCGACGTCGGAGGCCGCCCAGAACACGTCACCGGGGTCGATGTCGTAAACATTGCGCATGCTCCACAGCAGCGCCACCGCATGCCCGCCGTTGTCGCGGACGATGCCCTTGGGTTTACCGGTGGTGCCGGAGGTGTAGAGCACGTAGAGCGGATCGGTGGCCGCCACCGGCACGGGAGCCGCCGGCGACGCAGACGCCATCGCCTCGGCCCAGTCCAGATCCCGGCCCTCGACCAGTTCGCACCGCAGCCGGTCGCGCTGGACGATCACACATGCGCCGGGCTGGTGCGACGCCAACTCCAGGGCGTGGTCCAGCATCGGCTTGTACTCGACGACGCGGGTCGGCTCGATCCCGCATGATGCCGAGACGATGACGGCGGGCTGCGCGTCGTCGATGCGGGTGGCCAGTTCGTGGGCTGCGAACCCGCCGAACACCACGGAATGCACCGCGCCCAGGCGTGCGCACGCCAGCATCGCGATCACGGCCTCGGGGATCATCGGCATGTACAGCACTACGCGGTCACCCTTGCCGACCCCGAGTGAGCGCAGGGCGCCGGCGAAACGCGCTGTCTCGTCGAGTAATTCGCGGTAGGTGAACACCCGCTTGGTCCCGGTGACCGGGGAGTCGTAGATCAGCGCCGGCTGCTCGGCGCGGCCCTCGTCGACATGGCGGTCCAGCGCATTGGCGCACGTGTTGAGCTCCGCGTCGGGGAACCACCGATAGAACGGGGGATTGGTGTCGTCGAGAATCCGCTGCGGCTCCCGCGTCCACGTCACCGCGCGCGCAGCCTGCGCCCAGAACGCCGCCGGATCGGCGACACTGGCGTCGAACAACTCTCGATAACCGCCCATACCGGCTCCCTCCCGTCGTTGGGTGCATGCACCGTAGCGCGGTGAGGTGTCGCAGGTCTCATCGGCAGCTGATTTGTCGCCGAACGCACCGACTTCTGCGCCGAGCGGCTCAGGCCAGGGCGGCGAGGTTGGTCACGGACCGCCGGACGTCGGATTCCAGGACCCGGGCTACCAGCCGGCCGACCGGGCCACTGAGCAGACCGCCGGACAGGTCGGCGCTCAGATGAAAACAGGTGCGCTGATAGTCGTCGACGACCTTCATCGTGATGCCGATCGTGATGCCGGGCTTACCGGTGCCGACCAACTCGATCGAGTGCGGCTCGTCGTATCCGGTCACACACCACCGGATCGTGTTGCGGAAGCCCTTCACCTTGATCAGCGACGACACACAGGTGCCCTCGCCGATCTGCGCCGGCACCGGGCTGCGCCACCCGGCGAAGATCGTCATCCACTCGTCGAACCGCGCCAGGTCCGACGCCAGCGCCCACGCCCGCTGCGGGCTCACCTCGGAGGGCACCGACACGTCGACAGTTGCCATGGCCCGCCTATACCCGGTGCCGCCCCGGCGCTAACGTGCACGCATGCCCGCTGTGGAATTCACCGAACTCGATGACGGCATCGCCGGCGTCACGCTGAACCGGCCCGACCTGCTCAACGCGATCGACGGCGCGTTGCTCGACGGCATTGACGACGCCCTGGACAAGCTCAGTTCGTGGAACTACCGGGTGGCCGTGCTCACCGGAGCCGGCCGCGGGTTCTGCGCGGGCGCCGACCTCAGCGGCACCGGGCAGCCGTGGACGCCGCCGGCCGGCGCCCCGTTCAAGACCACCTACGACGCGCAGGTGCGACTGGCCGACCAGATGACCCGACTCTACGAGCTGCCTATCCCGGTGATCGCCGCCGTCAACGGCGTGGCCGTCGGCGGCGGGCTGGCCTATGCGCTGCACTGCGACATCCGAATCGCCTCGCAGACCGCGCGATTCGGGTCGGTGTTCATCAAGGCCGGCTTCTCCTCGATGGACATGGGCACCAGCTATCTGCTGCCCAAGATCGTCGGCGCGGGAGCGGCCCGCGAGCTGATGCTCACCGGGCGGATCATCGACGCCGACGAGGCCTACCGGATCGGGCTGGTGCACGAGGTGGTGCCCCAGGACAGGCTTGCCGATGCTGCCCTCGAGATGGCCCGAACCATCGCCGCCAACAACGCTTTCGGCGTGTGGCAGACCAAGACCGGACTCAATACGGCGCTGGACGCCCCGAGCTTGCGGCATGCCAAGGAGATCGAGAACCGTACCCAGGTGCTGACCGGGTTCACCAAGAACCCGATGGAGGCTGCGATGGCGCACCGGGAGAAGCGGGCCCCGAAGTGGGATCCGCTGTAACGGTCAGACCTTGGCGATGACGTTCTCGGCGAACCACTCCAGGTTGCGGATCTTGGAATCCAGCGGCTCGGTGTCGGGCCCCTTGATGTAGGGGACACGGAATCCGACGATCACGTCGGTGACGCCTTTGTCCTCCAGCCTCTTCACGCCGTCGACGGTGAAGCCGTCGATCGAGATGACGTGAACCTGGAAGTCCTTGTCGGCCGTGCCCTCTTCCTCGCGGTAGCGGTTCAGCTTGGCCAGCAGCTCGTCGAGATCTTCTTCGCCGCCGCCGTGCATCCAGCCGTCGTTGCGCGCCGCCCGGCGCAGCGCCGCGTCGGCATGGCCGCCGATGAGGATCGGGATGGGCTCGGTCGGCGCCGGGGTCATCTTCGTCTTGGGGATGTCGTAGAACTCGCCGTGATACTCGAAGTAGTCGCCACTGGTGAGACCGCGGATGATGTCGATGCACTCGTCCATCCGTTTGCCTCGTTTGGCGAACGGCACGCCCATGAGTTCGTAGTCCTCCGGCCACGGGCTGGTGCCGACGCCGAGCCCGACGCGGTTGCCGATCAGCGACACCAGCGAACCGGCCTGCTTCGCCACCAGGGCGGGCGGGCGAATCGGCAGCTTGAGCACGAAGAAGTTGAACTTCAGCGTCGTGGTGACCGCGCCGAGGGCGGCGGTGATCACAAAGGTCTCGATGAACGACTTGCCGTCGAGGAACTCGCGATTGCCGTCGGGAGTGTACGGATACTTCGAGTCGGACTCGAAGGGGTAGGCCACGCTGTCGGGGATCGTCATCGCGTCGTAGCCCGCAGCTTCGGCGGCCTTTGCCAACGGGATATAGAACGACGGGTCGGTCATCGCCTCGGCGTATGTGAATCGCATACCGCGATAGTAGAACGTGTTCTAATTTTCGTTCAGAGATGCTGTCAGATCGTCCTGCGCCGAGGTATTCTCTGCCCTGAGTTGAGAACAACGCTCGAGCGTCTCCTCAGTTGAGGGGCGTGTGCACCGCAACCATGCCACTGGCGGTTCGGTCGCCGAGGTTCTCATGCGACGACACATCCGACAGCTCTGCGATGGCGGCGGTTGATGACGCCGGCATGAGTCAGGAGCCCACGGATGACCGCAGTCCTCGAGTCACCTCCTCCGCAGAAATCCACCTGCACGACCGCGGACCCCGCCGCCGTCGCGGACTTCATCGGCAGCGCGCACGGGATATGCGGCCGCGTCGAGGGGCTTCGCAGCGACCGTCCGATCACGTTGTCGCACGTGGTGATGGGCCCGGTCAGCCTGTGCACGGCGCACATCCCCGGCGAGTTGACCTTCGAATCCGCGCCCGCGCCATGCTTTGTCGTCACCCACGTCAGATCCGGCACCATGCACCTGGGTACGGACACCCTCGCCGAGGCCTGCCGCGCCGGCGACACCGTCCTGGCCATCCGCCCCGGCAGGACCTGCCGGGCCCGCCTCGTCGACGCCGAGGTATCGCTTACCGCGCTGACCCCGGACGTACTGGCCGAGATCACCGGTGACCTGGACCGGGGCCCCGTGCGGTTCACCTCGGGGCGGCCCCGCTCGGCGCCCGCCGCCGCGCAGTGGCAGACGGCGGTCGATTATGTCGCGACAACGCTGGCTGACCGGGCCGGAGCCGGCGGCTATGACCAGGTCGTCGCAGGGGCGGTTCGGCTACTGGCCGCCACGATGCTGCAGGTCTTCCCCAACACGTTCGCCGACGCCGACGACCACACCGTCGACACCATGGACACCTGGCCGCCGATGCTGCGCCGGGCCGTCGAGTTCATGCACGCCAACTGCGCCCGCGATATCGGCATGACCGACGTGGCGCGGGCCCTGAACGTCACCCCGCGGGCGGTCCAATACCTGTTCCGCCGGCACCTCGACGTCAGCCCGATGACGTACCTGCGCCAAATCCGGCTGCGCCGGGCCCACCGTGACCTGATATCCGCCGATCCGGCCAAGGACACCGTCGCCGCGATCGCCGTGCGCTGGGGCTTCGCCCACACCGGCCGGTTCAGCCAGGCCTACCGCGCCGAGTTCGGCCAGTCGCCCAGCGTGACGCTGCGCGGCTGAGGGCTATTCGCCACCCTCACCCGAGGACGACGTCAACGGGATCTCGCTCCACGTCGCTTTCGCGCCGGAGTCCCCGATCCGGTACACCTGCACGATTGTGCCGACACCGGCGACCAGCACCACCACGGCGACGATGGCGTTGAGCACTGTCGAGACCGGCTTGCCCCGGCCGGCCCGCAGGTGCACCACGGCGATCAGCACCGCCGCGACGAGCAGACCGCCCGCGAAGACGATCATCGTGTCGCCCAGTTCGGCGTGGGTGTGCAGCAACGGGGTGCGCGCGACGTGGTGCTCGAGGTACTCACCGGCCTCGGTGGTCAGCGGTGTGAGCACGGCGACAGCACCGGCCAGGGCCAGCACCAGCCACACCAGCCGCTGACGGGCGGCCGGCCACAGTGCACACAGGATCGCCAGGGCAGCGGTCAGCGGCGCGAGCACCACGATGAAGTGCACAAACAGCACGTGCGCGGGAAGTCCGTTAAACGTTGACACGCGGCGGATGTTACGCCCGGTAGGTGGATGATGAGTTCCGTGAAGGATGCGACGCGCTGGGCCCTGCTGGCGGTGACGCTTGCGGCGCTGACCGGCGGCGGCGTGGCCTGGCTCCTCGGCGCGCACACCGTGGCCGACGGCTGCTGGATCGCCGGCACGCTCGCGGCCCTGGTGCCCGCCGTGTGGTGGGTCATCGCGGCGCTGCGCTCGGGCCGCCTCGGAGTGGACATCCTCGCGGTGCTGTCGCTGGCCGGTGCGCTGGCGGTTGGGGAATACCTGGCCGGCGCACTGGTCGGCGTCATGCTTGCGACCGGTCAGGCCCTCGATGCCGCCGCCGAACGGCGGGCCACCAAAGACCTTCGCGCACTTCTGGATCGGGTACCGCACACCGCCCGGCGGCGCAACGGCGACGATGTCGAGGTCGTCGGACTGGACGCGATCGTCGTCGACGACATCATCATCGTCGGGCCCGGTGAGGTGCTGCCGGTCGACGGGCTGGTGCTGTCGGAGTACGCCGTACTCGACGAGTCGGCGCTCACCGGTGAGGCGGCCCACGTGCGCCGTGAGCAGGGTGAGCCGCTGTGTAGCGGAGTGGTCAACGCCGGTGGAGGGCTGGAACTGCGCGCCTCGGCCACCGCCGCCGACAGCACGTACGCCGGCATCGTGGCCCTGGCCAAACAAGCGGCGGCCGAGTCGGCGCCGGTCGTGCGCATCGCCGATCGCGTGGCGGTGTGGTTCGTCCCGGCCGCTCTGGTGCTGGCCGGCCTGGCCTGGCTGTTCAGCGGGTCGCCGGAACGCGCGGTGGCCGTGCTGGTGGTCGCCACCCCCTGCCCCCTGCTGCTCGCGGCGCCGGTCGCCATCGTCTCCGGCCTATCCCGCACGTCGCGCATCGGTGTTCTGGTGCGCGGCGGCGGCGCCCTCGAAACACTAGGCCGGGCAAGCACTTTGGTGCTCGACAAGACGGGCACGTTGACGTCGGGACGGCCCCGAGGCACCGACGTCGCGGTGGCCGCCGGCTGGGCTGTCGACGACGTCCTGCGGCTGGCGGCCTCCGCCGACCAGCTGTCGCCGCACGTCCTGGCCGCTGCGATCGTCGGCGAAGCCCGGCTGCGGGGGCTTGCGCTCAGCGTGCCCAGCCTGGTCAGTGAAGAGGCCGGAACAGGTGTCTCGGCGATCGTCGAAGGCCGTCGCGTGGTGGTCGGCAACCTGGATCTCGACGAGGATCTTCCGGAGTGGGCGGCCGCGGTCCTGTCCCGGGCGTCGCTGGATGGCGCGGTGGTGGCCTGGGTGCGCGTCGACGACGACCTGGCCGGGGCGATCCTGCTGACCGACCCACTGCGGCCCGACGCGCCGCGCACACTGCGCCGGCTGCGGGCCGCCGGCATCACGCGGCTGGTAATGCTCACCGGGGACCGTCCCGCACCGGCCCGCCAGATCGGCACCGTCCTGGGCCTCGACGAGGTGGCCGCCCAGCAGACCCCCGCAGACAAGGTCGCCAGGGTGCGCGCCGAGCGGGCGAAGGCCGTGACGGCGATGGTGGGCGACGGCGTCAACGATGCCCCGGCACTGGCCGCCGCCGACGTCGGTATCGCGATGGGGGCTCGCGGGTCGACGGCGAGCTCGGAGGCCGCCGACATCGTGCTGACCGCCGACCGGCTGGACCGGCTGGCCGATGCCAAGCTGATCGCCCGGCGTTCCCGGCGGATCGCGGTGCAAAGCGCCGTCGTGGGGATGGGTCTGTCGCTGGTCGCGATGGGATTCGCCGCCGCGGGCCTGCTGCCACCCGCTGCCGGCGCACTGCTGCAGGAAGGTATCGACCTCGCCGTGATCCTCAATGCGCTGCGCGCCCTGCGCGGCGACCACACCGGGCCGCCGCCGCTGAGCCGTGACGCCCAGGACCTGGTCGCGCGGTTCGCCGCCGAACACGACCGCATGCGCGATGATCTGTCGGTGCTGCGCGAAACCGCCCGCCAGGTCGCCGCGGGCGAACCGGCCGGCGTCGACTCACTGCGCGCGGCCGACACCTTCCTCCAGGACACCCTGCTACCCCACGAGGACGCCGAGGACAGCGCGCTCTACCCGGAACTAGCGCGGCCACTGGGCAGCGCCGAAGCAACAGCGACCATGAGCCGCACGCACGCCGAAATCCACCGCCTTGCACAGCGGTTGCACACCCACCGGGAACTGGCCGATGAGCGCAGGGCTGTGCGTCCCGAACAGGCCGACGACCTGCTGGCCTGCCTCTACGGCCTGTACGCACTGCTGTGTCTGCACTTCGTCCAGGAAGAGGAGAACTTCTTCGTCCTGGCGCCGGCCTTTCTGAACACCCCGTGACACAACAGAATTGGCTGACCCGCAATGTGCGGGTGCTCTCTGCGGTGTCCTTCCTGCAGGACGCCGCCAGCGAGTTGCTCTACCCGCTGCTGCCCATCTACCTGACCGCGGTACTGGGTGCGCCGCCGTCGGTCGTAGGAGCGATCGAGGGGGCCGCCGAGGGCGCGGCCTCGATGACCAAACTGGCCGTCGGGCCACTCGGTGACCGCTTCGCCAAACGCCCTTTGATCGCAACCGGTTACGGCATGGCGGCACTGGGCAAGGTGATCATCGCCATTGCGGCGGCATGGCCCGGGGTGCTGGCCGGGCGGGTCGTCGACCGGCTGGGCAAGGGGATCCGCGGCGCACCCCGTGACGCATTGCTGGTTGAGGGTATCGAAAAGTCGTCACGTGGACGGGTTTTCGGCTTTCACCGTGCGATGGACACCCTCGGTGCGGTGGTCGGCCCGCTGATCGGCCTGGCGGGGTATGAACTGCTGGACCATCGGATTGCGCCGCTGCTCTATGTCGCGATCGTGCCCGCCGTGCTGTCGGTCCTGCTGATCGTCTTCGTGCGAGAGCAGCGCCGCGACGGCCCGCGCCCACCACGCCAACCGATCTTCCGCGGACTGCGGGACCTGCCCGGTCGCTACTGGCGGGTGACCGCGGTGGTGGTCGGCTTCGGCATCGTCAACTTCCCCGACGCGCTGCTGCTGTTGCGGCTCAACGAAATCGGCTTCGGGGTCGTCGGGGTGATCCTGGCCTACGTCGGCTACAACCTGGTCTACGCGCTGGCCAGCTTCCCCGCCGGGGCGCTCGCCGACCGGCTGCCCCGCTCCGCGGTGTTCGGGTTCGGGCTGGTGTTCTTCGCCGTCGGCTACATCGGTCTGGGGCTGACCACCGACCTGCTGACCGCGTCGCTTCTGCTGGGCGCCTACGGGTTGTTCACCGCCTGCACTGACGGGGTGGGCAAGGCGTGGATCTCCTCGCTGGTACCCGATGACCGGCAGGCGACGGCCCAGGGCGTGTTCCAGGGGGCGAGCGGTCTGGCGATCCTGGCGGCCGGGGTGTGGGCCGGACTGCTGTGGGGCGCCGACGGGCGCCTGCCGCTGCTGGTGTCCGGCGTCGCCGGGGCGTGCTTCGCGGCGGTGCTCCTGGCGCCGTGGCTGGTCAGCCGCACTCGATAGGCTCGCCGGTATGCGTCGCATCCACGTCATCGGCATCGGCGCCGGCGACCCCGACTACGTGACGGCGCAGGCGGTCCGCGCGCTCAACGACACCGAGGTGTTCTTCGCGATGGACAAGGGCCAGGCCAAGAGCGACCTCGTCGAGTTGCGGCGCGAGATCTGCCGCCGCTTCATCACCCGGCCGGGCTACCGGTTCGTCGAGTTGCCCGATCCCACGCGCGCGGCCGACGCGGACTACACCCGGGCCGTCGCCGACTGGCACACCGCCCGGGCCCGGATGTGGGCCAGCGCCATCGAGACCGAACTCGGGCCCGACGGTGTCGGTGCCTTCCTGGCCTGGGGTGACCCGTCGCTGTATGACTCCACCCTGCGCATCCTCGACCAGGTCGCCGAACATGTGGAGTTCGACTACGACGTCATCCCGGGCATCACCGCGATCCAGGCCCTGACCGCCCGGCACCGCATCCCATTAAACGACGTCGGAGAACCCGTGCTCGTCACCACCGGGCGGCAGCTGCGCGGCAGCGGGCTGACCGGTTCGGCTGTGGTGATGCTCGACGGCGAGTGCTCGTTCCTCGGCTGCCCGCCGCAGACGCGGATCTGGTGGGGCGCCTACCTGGGTACACCCGACGAAATCCTGGTGACCGGCACGGTCGGCGAGGTGGGCGATCAGATCGCCGCCGTTCGAGCAGACGCCCGCTCCCGGCACGGCTGGATCATGGACATCTACCTGCTTCGCAGTTAGTTCGCCGCTGCCGTGGGAGGATTCCACCCATGGGGTCATTTCTCCTGCGCGCCGCGGTCACCGGCCTGGCGCTGTGGGTCGTCACACTCGTCGTGCCCGGCATCACCTTCGTCGGCGGCGACACCTCCCTGCAACGGGTCGGCATCGTCCTGGTCGTGGCGGTGATCTTCGGGGTGGTCAACGCGATCATCAAACCCATCGTGCAACTGGTGTCGATCCCGCTCTACATCCTCACCCTGGGTCTGATCCACGTCGTCATCAACGCCCTGATGCTGTGGATCACCGCCTGGATCACCGAGCACACCACCCACTGGGGACTGCAGATCAACCAGTTCTGGTGGACCGCCATCTGGGCGGCGATCGTGCTCTCCATCGTCGGCTGGCTGTTCTCGCTGCCGCTGCGCAGCGCCGAACGGATCTAGCGTCGCTAGCCTGGAGTCATGCCCGAACTGCCGGAAGTCGAGGCGCTCGCCGACCACTTGCGCCGGCATGCCATCGGTGCGACCGTCGGGCGCATCGACGTCGGCGCGCTGTCGGTGCTCAAGACGTTCGACCCGCCGCCCACCGCACTGCACGGCCAGACCGTCACCGGTGCATACCGGTGGGGCAAGTACCTGGGCCTGCAGGCCGGTGAGCTCTACCTGATCACCCACCTGTCACGGGCAGGCTGGCTGCGCTGGTCGGACAAGCTGGCCGCGGTGCCGCTGAAACCCGGTAAGAGCCCGATCGCGCTGCGGGTACACCTCGGAACGCCCGGCGAGGCACCAGGATTCGACCTGACCGAGGCCGGCACCCAGAAGCGCCTGGCGGTGTGGATCGTGCGCGACCCGGCGCAGGTGCCCGGCATTGCGACGCTCGGACCGGACGCCCTCGAGCTCACCGCCGATCACCTCGCCGAGATCCTTGCCGGACAGTCCGGGCGGATCAAGACCGTAATCACCGATCAGAAGATCATCGCCGGGATCGGCAACGCCTACAGCGACGAGATCCTGCACGTCGCCAAGCTGTCGCCCTTCGCGACCGCCGCCAAGCTCACCGAGTCCCAGCGCTCGGCGCTCTACGACGCCATGACGTCGGTGCTGACCGACGCAGTGCAACGGTCCGTGGGACAGCAGGCCGCGACGCTCAAGGGGGAGAAGCGATCCGGGCTGCGGGTGCACGCCCGGACCGGGCTGCCCTGCCCGGTCTGTGGGGACACGGTGCGGGAAGTCTCGTTCGCCGACAAGTCTTTTCAGTACTGCCCGACGTGCCAGACCGGAGGCAAGGTCTTGGCCGACCGACGGATGTCGCGGCTGCTGAAATAGGGACCCGATCGCTTGGATAAGGTCCGTGCATGACCCGGCAGAAAATTCTCATCACCGGCGCGAGCTCCGGCCTCGGCGCGGGCATGGCCCGCGAGTTCGCGGCCAAAGGACGTGATCTGGCGCTGTGCGCGCGCCGCGTCGACAGGCTCGACGAACTCAAAGCCGAGCTGACCGCGCGCCACCCCGGCATCACCGTCGCCGTGGCCGCCCTCGACGTCAACGACCACGAGCAGGTGCCCAAGGTGTTCGCCGAACTTGCCGACGCCCTCGGCGGCCTTGACCGCGTCATCGTCAACGCCGGCGTCGGCAAGGGGGCCCCGCTGGGCACCGGCAAACTGTGGGCCAACAAGGCCACCATCGAAACCAACCTCGTCTCCGCGCTGGTCCAGGTTGAGACCGCCTTGGAGATGTTCAAGAAGGCCGGCTCCGGGCACCTTGTGCTGATCTCCAGCGTGCTGGGCAACAAGGGCGTGCCCGGTGTGAAGGCGGCCTACTGCGCCAGCAAGGCCGGGGTGTCCTCGCTCGGGGAGTCACTGCGCGGCGAATATGCTTCCGGCCCAATAAAAGTCACCGTCATCGAGCCGGGGTATATCGAGTCGGAGATGACGGCCAAGTCGAACTCCACCATGCTGATGGTCGACAACCAGACCGGGGTGCGGCAGATCGTCAAGGCCGTGGAACGCGAGACCGGGCGGGCGATCGTGCCGGCCTGGCCGTGGGTTCCGCTGGTCACGCTGCTGCGGCTGTTGCCGCCGCGGTTCACCAGGCCGTTCTCCTGACGAGCATCGCCGACAGTAACCTCACGGCGGTCCGGAGGCCGATTTTCCGCCGTGAGGTTACTGTCGGCGCGAGTCTGGCGGCTCAGCGAACCCGGCCGTGCCCGATGGCCGGGCTTCGCTTCGCAGGCTCAGCGAACCCGGCCCTGCCCGATGGCCGGGCTTCGCTTCGCAGGCTCAGCGAACCCGGCCGCGTTCCTCGCGGTAGCGGCGCACCAGTTCGTCGGTCGAGCTGTCGGTCTGCTCGGCCGGCGAGCCATCACTGGTGATCACCCCGAGCAGCGCCTTGGCCTGCGTCTTGCCCAGTTCGACGCCCCACTGGTCGAACGAGTCGATGCCCCAGATCACCCCTTCGGTGAACACCTGATGTTCGTAGAGCGCGATCAACTGGCCGACCACCGACGGGTTGAGGCGATTAGCCAGAATGGAAGTACTCGGCCGGTTGCCCGGCATCACCTTGTGCGGCACCACATTTGCGGCAGTGCCCTCGGCGGCGATCTCCTGCGCGGTCTTACCGAATGCCAGCACCTGGGTCTGGGCGAAGAAGTTGCTCATCAGCAGGTCGTGCATGCTGCCGCCGCCGTCGGCCGTCGGCAGGTCGTCGGTGGGCTCGCTGAACCCGATGAAGTCAGCAGGCACCAGCCGGGTGCCCTGGTGCAGCAGCTGATAGAACGCATGCTGACCGTTGGTGCCCGGTTCGCCCCAGAAGATCTCACCCGTCGAGGTGGTCACCGGGGTGCCGTCCACTTTCACCGACTTGCCGTTGGACTCCATGGTCAGCTGCTGCAGATAGGCCGCAAAGCGCGACAGGTCATTGGAGTACGGCAGCACCGCGCGCGTCTCGGCGCCGAAGAAGCCGGAGTACCACAACCCGATCAGCCCGAGCAGCGCCGGCGCATTCTCCTCCAGCGGCGCGGTCGCGAAATGCCGGTCTACGACATGGAATCCGGACAGGAAGTCGGCGAACGCCTCCTTGCCGATCACCGCCATCACCGACAGACCGATCGCCGAGTCCACCGAATAACGGCCGCCCACCCAGTCCCAGAAACCGAACATGTTGGCCGTGTCGATCCCGAACCCCTCGACGAGCTTGGCGTTCGTCGACACCGCGACGAAATGCTTGGCCACCGCGGCGTCACCGAGCGCATCGGTCAGCCAGCGGCGGGCTGCGGTGGCGTTGGTCAGCGTCTCCAGCGTCGAGAACGTCTTGGAGGCGACGATGAACAGCGTCGTGGCAGGGTCGAGTCCGTCGAGTTTGGCCACCAGATCGGCGGGGTCGACGTTGGAGACGAACCGCGCCGAGATGCCGGCGTCGGCGTAGTGGCGCAACGCCTGATACACCATCACCGGCCCGAGATCGGAGCCGCCGATGCCGATGTTGACCACCGTCTTGATGCGCTCACCGGTCGCGCCGGTCCACTCTCCGTTGCGCAGCCGGTCGGTGAACCCGCCCATCGCGTCGAGCACCTCGTGCACGTCGGCGACCACGTCCTGCCCGTCGACGGTCAGGGCGGCATCACGCGGCAACCGCAGCGCCGTGTGCAGCACCGCGCGGTCCTCCGAGGTGTTGATGTGCACCCCAGACAACATCGCGTCGCGGCGCCCCTCGAGGTCCGCCGCCCGGGCCAGGTCGACCAGCAGGGCCAGGGTCTCGCGGGTGACGCGGTGCTTGCTGTAGTCGATGTAGAGATCCCCGACGGTCATGGTCAGCTCACGGCCACGGCCGGGGTCCTCGGCGAAGAATTCACGGAGGTGTTTGCCGGCGATCTCGTCGTAGTGGCGGCGCAGCGCGTTCCATTGCGGGGTGGCGGAGATGTCGACGGTCATTCCAAGAACCCTAATGCGGGGAAGTGTCCTGGGGAGGGGATGATGGAGCCTATGAGCTCTCCAGATATTGAACGGCTGTTGGCCTCGGTTCCGACCGGTTTGTGGATCGGCGGCGAGGAGCGAACAGCCTCGTCGACCTATGACGTGCTCGACCCGTCCAACGACGAGGTCCTGACCAAGGTGGCCAACGCCACCGCGGAGGACGCCATCGCCGCGCTCGACGCAGCCTGCGCGGTGCAGGCGCAGTGGGCCGCCACCCCGCCGCGGGAACGCGGGGAGATCCTGCGAACGGTGTTCGACACGATCATCGAGCGCACCGACGAGATCGCCACCCTGATGACCCTGGAAATGGGCAAGGTGTTCGCCGAGAGCCAGGGCGAAGTGCGCTACGGCGCGGAGTTCTTCCGCTGGTTCGCCGAGGAAGCCGTCCGAATCGGCGGCCGCTACGCGCAGGCGCCGGCCGGCACCGGGCGCATCATCGTCACCAAGGCGCCCGTCGGACCGTGCTACGCGATCACCCCGTGGAACTTCCCGCTGGCCATGGGAACCCGCAAGATCGGCCCGGCGCTGGCCGCCGGCTGCACGATGATCGTCAAGCCCGCGCAGGAGACGCCGCTGAGCATGCTGCTGCTGGCCAAGCTCATCGACGAGGCCGGTCTGCCCAAGGGTGTGCTCTCGGTGCTGCCGACCAACCAGCCGCGGGAGGTCACCACCGCGCTGATCGACGACGGCCGGCTGCGCAAGCTGACCTTCACCGGCTCGACCGGGGTGGGTAAGGCGCTGGTGAAGCAATCCGCGGACGCGCTGCTGCGCACGTCGATGGAACTCGGCGGCAACGCCCCGTTCGTGGTGTTCGACGACGCCGACGTCGACGCGGCCGTCGAGGGCGCCATGCTGGCCAAGATGCGCAACGGCGGTGAGGCCTGCACGGCGGCCAACCGCCTGCACGTCTCCAACGCGGTCATCGACGAGTTCACCGACAAGTTCGTCAAGCGGATGGCCGAGGTCAACCTCGGCAACGGCCTGGACCCGAGCGCCAAGCTCGGCCCGCTGGTCAACGCCAAGCAGGTGTCCACGGTCCAGGACCTGGTCGACGACGCGGTGGAGAAGGGCGCCACCGTGGCCCTGGGCGGGCAGGCCCCCGGCGGCCCGGGCTGCTTCTACCCGGCGACCGTGCTGACCGACGTCCCGGCGAACGCCCGCATCCTCAAGGAAGAGGTGTTCGGGCCCGTCGCCCCGATCATCGGTTTCGATACCGAAGAGGAAGGTATCGCGGCCGCCAACGACACCGAATACGGGCTGGCGTCCTACATCTATACCGAGTCGCTGGACCGGGCGCTTCGGGTGGCCGAGGCCCTCGAATCGGGCATGGTCGGCGTCAACCGCGGTGTGATCTCGGATCCGGCCGCGCCGTTCGGCGGTGTCAAGGAGTCCGGGTTCGGCCGTGAAGGCGGCTACGAGGGCATCGAGGAATACCTCGACACCAAGTACATCGCGCTGACCAAGTAGCCGATTTCGTCGAGCGGGGGACCGGCGTCAGTGCCCGAGCCGGCCCCTGCCCATCCGCAGCAGCAGCATCGCCAGGTCCTTGCCGTCCGGCCCGAGCTCACTGTAGCGCTCGATGACCTTCATCTCGCGGCTGTGCACCAGCCGGGTCCCGCCGGAGGCCATCCGGGCACGGCCGATCTCACGCGAAACCTCGGTGCGGCGCTTGACGGCTGCCAGGATCTCGGCGTCGAGCCGGTCGATCTCGATACGCAATGCGTCGATGTCAGGCATTTGTTCTGCTTCTACAGTCATCGCTTCGTTTCTCCTCGTGTGAGGCTGCTGGTCTCATCGCGGTCCGGACCTCACACAAGAGACGAGCCCCGGATCCGGATTGCGGACCGCGGGGCTCTCGGGTTTCGAGCAGCTATGCCTCCACGGGTGCCGCGCTCCGGTACCCGTAGAAAAATCGCCGCCGTGCAGTGAGCACTAAAGAAGTGTGCCACCACGCGCCGGTCCTGTGCAAAAAACTGTCGCCTTGCAGCGGTAAGTTGGGTCAGACATGAGTGTGCACGTGACCGAATTCAAACCCCCTGCCGACGCAGCCGAGCTTCTCGACGGCCTCAACCCGCAGCAGCGTCAGGCGGTGCTGCACGAGGGCGCCCCGCTGCTCATCGTCGCCGGCGCGGGATCGGGCAAGACCGCTGTGCTCACCCGGCGGATCGCCTACCTGCTGGCCGCCCGCGACGTCGGCCCGGGCCAGATCCTGGCGATCACGTTCACCAACAAGGCCGCCGCCGAGATGCGTGAACGGGTGGTCGCCCTGGTTGGGGCGCGGGCCCGCAACATGTGGGTGTCGACGTTCCACTCCACCTGTGTGCGCATCCTGCGTAACCAGGCCTCGCTACTGCCGGGCCTGAACTCCAACTTCTCGATCTACGACGCCGACGACTCGCGCCGGCTGTTGCTGATGATCGGCAAGGACATGGGCCTGGACGTCAAGCGGTACTCGCCGCGGCTGCTGGCCAACGGAATCTCCAACCTCAAGAACGAACTGATCAGCCCCGAGGACGCGGTGGCGGCCCTCGAACCGGGAACCGACGACCTGGCCCGCACCGTCGCCAGCGTCTACGGCGAATACCAGCGGCGGCTGCGGGCAGCCAATGCGCTCGACTTCGACGACCTGATCGGCGAGACGGTCGCTGTGCTGCAGGCGTTCCCGCAGATAGCCCAGTACTACCGCAGACGATTTCGCCACGTCCTGGTCGACGAGTACCAGGACACCAACCACGCGCAGTACGTTCTGGTCCGCGAGCTTGCCGGTCACGGCGCCGTCGGCCCCGACGAGGTGCCGCCCAGTGAGCTGTGCGTGGTCGGTGACGCCGACCAGTCGATCTACGCCTTCCGCGGAGCGACGATCCGCAACATCGAGGACTTCGAGCGCGACTTCCCCAACGCCACCACGATCCTGCTCGAGCAGAACTACCGCTCCACCCAGAACATCCTGACGGCCGCGAACTCGGTGATCTCCCGTAACGCGGGGCGGCGCGAGAAGCGGCTGTGGACCGAAGAAGGTGACGGCGAGCTGATCGTCGGCTATGTCGCCGACAACGAACACGACGAGGCCAGGTTCGTCGCGGGGGAGATTGACGCGCTGGCCGATCGCGACGGGTTCTCCTACAACGATTTCGCGGTGTTCTACCGGACCAACAACTCCTCGCGCGCACTCGAAGAGGTCTTCATCCGCGCCGGCATTCCCTACAAGGTGGTCGGTGGCGTTCGGTTCTACGAGCGCAAGGAGATTCGCGACATCGTCGCCTACCTGCGGGTGCTCGACAACCCGGGTGACGCCGTCAGCCTGCGGCGCATCCTCAACACCCCGCGCCGCGGTATCGGCGACCGGGCCGAGGCCTGCGTCGCGGTCTACGCCGAGAACACCGGGTCGACGTTCGCCGACGCGCTGACCGCCGCCGCCCAGGGCAAGGTGCCGATGCTCAACACCCGCTCGGAGAAGGCGATCGCCGGTTTCGTCAATCTTCTCGACGGCCTGCGCGGCCGCCTGGACGACGAGCTCGGCGACCTGGTCGAGGCCGTCCTCGACCGCACCGGCTATCGCAGCGAGCTGGAGTCCTCCAGCGATCCGCAGGACCTGGCCCGGCTGGACAACCTCAACGAATTGGTCAGCGTCGCACACGAATTCAGCACCGACCGGGCCAACGCGGCCGCGCTGGCCGAGGGCGCCGAGGATGCCGACGGCGCCGACGAGGACGTGCCCCAGACCGGCATGCTCGCCGAGTTCCTGGAGCGGGTGTCACTGGTCGCCGACTCCGACGAGCTGCCCGAACACGACTCCGGCGTGGTCACGATGATGACCCTGCACACCGCCAAGGGGCTGGAGTTCCCCGTGGTGTTCGTGACCGGCTGGGAGGACGGCATGTTCCCGCACATGCGGGCGCTGGGCGATCCGACCGAGCTGTCCGAGGAACGCCGGCTGGCCTACGTCGGGATCACCCGGGCGCGTCAGCGGCTCTACCTCACCCGCGCCAAGGTGCGTTCGTCGTGGGGGCAGCCGATGCTCAACCCCGAATCCCGGTTTCTGCGTGAGATTCCCGAGCATCTGCTCGACTGGCGGCGCACCGATCCCACACCGTCCTACAGCGCGCCGATCAGCGGTGCCGGGCGGTTCGGGGGCACCCCCCGCCCGTCACCGATGCGGCCGTCCGGCGGCAGCAAGCGCCCGCTGCTGGTGCTCGAACCCGGCGACCGGGTCAGTCACGACAAGTACGGTCTGGGCCGAGTCGAAGAGGTCTCCGGGGTGGGGGAGTCGGCGATGTCGCTGATCGACTTCGGCAGCGCCGGCCGGGTCAAGCTGATGCACAACCACGCCCCGGTCACCAAGCTCTAGAGGTGCAGGCTTACGGGCCGGGCACCGCCGGTTTCGGGTGGGTCGGTGCGATCGTGGTGGTGCTGTTGGCGGTATTCGTCGCCGCCGCGTTCTGGCTTGCCCGCCATGCACAACTGGTGCCGTGGCTGTTGGAGCGTTTGCGCGGCTCGACGGTGGTGGCCTGGGCCGACCGGCGCTTCGGTGCCGCGGCGGGTGCGCTCGCGGCGAGATCGTCACTGACGCTGGCCGCCGGCCTGGCGCTGCTGGCCGGTTTCGTCGTCGTCGCCGGCTTCGCGGCGGCGTTCACCGAGATCCTCGAGGACGTTCTGGTCGGCGACGGGATCAACGGCGTCGACGGGCCGGCTGCGGAGTGGCTTGCTGGTCACCGTGAGCTGTGGCTGACCGCGCTTCTGAAAGCCGTGACAGTAGTGGGTGATTCGCCCGTGATCACCGCGATAGCGGTGCTGGTGACCGCCGTCGTGGTGTGGCGTTCTGGTACGTGGTTTCCTGCCGTCGTCGCGGTGGTCGGCACCGTCGGCATCGGGTTGGTCATATTCACTGCCAAGTGGGTCGTCGGCCGGAGCCGGCCCGCACCGCGGTTCGCGCTGCTGGTGGAGGACGGCTACTCCTTTCCGTCCGGGCACGCGACGGGCACGGCCGCGATCGCCTTGCTCTGCGCGTGGACGGTGAGCCGGTGGGTGGTCACGTCGTGGGCGGGGCGCGTTGTGGTGTGGGCCGTCGCCGTCGGGGTCACCGGAGCAGTCGGATTCTCCAGGGTCTACCTGGGTGTGCACTTCGTCAGCGATGTGCTGGCGGGCTGGCTGCTGGGCGCGGCGTGGGCGGGTGCGGTGATCGGGGTGGCCTCGTGGTGGGACAGTACCCGGTCACGGCGGTCCGGCTAGCGGATGCGGCACCAGCGCTTGGTCGAAGAGTGCAGTGCCAGAACAACACTGGCCAGTGGCAGCACCGGGATCAGGTACACCGGCCACGGGATGCGCGCGCCGGCGACGAACACGCTGCCGAACGTCAACAGGGCGACCACGGCGCCGAAGGTGATCAGATAGCTGCCCACCGAGCGTCGCAGCAGAAGCAGGATCACCCCTGACACAGTGGTCGCCGCGAACAGCAGCGTCAGGAAACCCACTGCGACACAGAACAATCGGTCGGTGTGCCACCACCCGGTGATCAGGTCCGTAGCCACCACTGACGTCGCCCAGCCGCTGACGATGCTGACCGCGCTCGCGGCGATCGCGGTCCGGCCGGTGGAGATGTCGATGACGGCCGCGGCGCGGGGCGCGACGGTCACCGGTTCCGCGCGGCGGATCAGCCCGGTGGGGGCTTCCTGGTCGGTCGGCCGCGGAATGTGCGTTGTACGTTGCTCGGCGACCTGCGGGACCGGACCGGTCGGCGCGCGGCGGATGATGCCGGTGCGGGTGTCGTCGGGCGGGGGAATGGGCGGGGGAATGGGCACTGACGGCTGGCGCCGGATGATCGGCGAGGTGGAACGGGGATCGTTCGGGTGAGCCACGCTCAGCCGACGTAGGGCCCGAGCGATATGCCCCGGGCGGCGAGCCACGGCACCGGGTCGATGAAGTTCGTGCCGTTCTGCAGAACCGAGAAGTGCAGGTGCGGGCCAGTGGAGTTGCCGCGGTTGCCGATAGTGGCGATCTGGTCGCCCGCGAACACCCGCTGACCGATCTGCACGTTCCAGGTGTTGACGTGGCCGTAGAGCGTCACTGAGCCGTCGGAGTGCCGGATCTTGACCCACGCGCCGTAGCCGGCCGTCGGTCCCGCGTCGACGACGACCCCGTCGCCCGCGGCGTAGATCGGGGTGCCGATGGGGCCCGCGAGGTCGATACCGGCGTGCAGCGCCCCCCAGCGGTAGCCGAAGCCCGAGGTGAACACGCCCTTGGTCGGCAGGACGAACAGTGGCCGCTGGAGCCGGGCTTCGCGCTCGGCGCGTTCCTGGGCGAACGCCGCGCCCTTGGACAGCTCCTCGCTGTGCACGGATGCGTCGGCGACTGGCGTCACCGCGATGAGCTGCATCCCGCGCGGTGTGGTCACGCCGCCCTCGATCGGGGTCTTGTCGGCAGCCAGCACGGTCTGGGTGGTGGTCTCGGTCGGCGGCTTCACCGCGGTGTAGGCAGCAGCGGCAGCAGCGCCGGCGGCCATCGCAGCGATCATCACGCGGCCCTTGGCGGCGCTGGTCGGCTGGCGGCGGTGCTGCGGCGTGCGCGGCAGGATGTCGGTGATTTCGGAGTTGGTGAACATCGGCTGCTCGGCGCGGTCGCTGTCCCGTTTGGCGGCGAACTCGGTGGGTACCACCAGTCGCAGCGGGGTCAGGTCGTCGGCGTCATGCATGTCATCAAGTTCCGGGGAGTGCACGACCTGCGACTCGGTGTCGAAGGCGGAGTGCTCGCGGAAGTCTACGTCGCAGAGATCACCGAACTCGTTAAAGGGGATGATGTCGGTGACGTCGACCCGCTCGGGATCAAAAGCCCTGGTCGCGGCATGTGCGGAACGATCGTCTCCGAGGAGACCTGAGTCCGTCCGATGCTGCCGCAAAGCTGAATACCCCTCGTACCGTAATCAAAGCGTTATCTAGACCCCAGAGACGTTAACCAATCTCCAATGCGGGTGGCAACCGATGCGGGTATTCCTCAGGAGATTGTGAGTTGAATCACTCGGACCCCTCGGTGAGATGTGCCACATGAGTGGTAGGCGGGGCTAGCGCCTTTCGCGCGTGTCGATACAGTTCCCCCGGAGCGACTTCCCCCATACAAATTGTCAGCGCCGACCAGACAGTGAGCACATGGATCTCTTCGAATATCAGGCGAAGGAATTGTTCGCCAAGCACAACGTTCCCACCACCCCGGGCCGGGTCACCGACTCGCCGGAGGACGCCAAGGCCATCGCCGAGGAAATCGGTAAGCCGGTGATGGTCAAGGCCCAGGTCAAGGTGGGTGGCCGCGGTAAGGCCGGTGGCGTCAAGTACGCCGCGACCCCTGAGGATGCCTACACCCACGCACAGAACATCCTCGGCCTGGACATCAAGGGCCACGTGGTGAAGAAGTTGCTGGTCGCCGAGGCCAGCGACATCGCCGAGGAGTACTACATCTCCTTCCTGCTCGACCGCTCCAACCGGACCTACCTGGCGATGTGCTCGGTCGAAGGCGGCATGGAGATCGAAGAGGTCGCCGCCACCAAGCCGGAGCGCCTCGCCAAGGTGCCTGTCGACGCCGTAAAGGGTGTCGACCTGGCTTTCGCCCGTTCGATCGCCGAGCAGGGCCACCTGCCCGCCGAGGTGCTCGACGCCGCAGCCGTCACCATCCAGAAGCTCTGGGAGGTGTTCGTCGGAGAGGACGCCACCCTGGTCGAGGTCAACCCGCTGGTGCGCACGCCGGATGACCAGATCCTGGCGCTGGACGGCAAGGTCACGCTCGACGCCAACGCCGACTTCCGCCAGCCCGGCCACGCCGAGTTCGAGGACCGCGACGCCACCGACCCGCTGGAACTCAAGGCCAAGGAGAACGACCTCAACTACGTCAAGCTCGACGGCGAGGTCGGCATCATCGGTAACGGCGCCGGCCTGGTCATGTCGACCCTGGACGTCGTGGCCTACGCCGGTGAGAAGCACGGCGGCGTCAAGCCCGCCAACTTCCTCGACATCGGCGGCGGTGCGTCGGCCGAGGTGATGGCCAACGGCCTCGACGTCATCCTCGGCGACAGCCAGGTCAAGAGCGTGTTCGTCAACGTCTTCGGCGGCATCACCGCCTGCGACGCGGTCGCCAACGGCATCGTCAAGGCGCTGCAGATCCTGGGTGACGAGGCCAACAAGCCGCTCGTCGTCCGCCTCGACGGCAACAACGTCGACGAAGGCCGCCGCATCCTCGCCGAGGCCAACCACCCGCTGGTGATCCAGGCCGAGACCATGGACTCCGGTGCCGACAAAGCCGCCGAGCTGGCCAACAAGTAAGGGATCCAACGAAATATGTCTATCTTCCTGAACAAGGACAGCAAGGTCATCGTCCAGGGCATCACCGGCGGTGAGGGCACCAAGCACACCGCGCTCATGCTCAAGGCCGGCACCCAGGTGGTCGGCGGCGTCAACGCTCGCAAGGCCGGCACGACCGTGAGTCATAAGGACAAAGACGGCAACGACATCGAGCTCCCGGTGTTCGGCAGCGTGGCCGAGGCCATCAAGGAGACCGGCGCCGACGTGTCGATCGCCTTCGTGCCGCCGGCCTTCTCCAAGGACGCCATCATCGAGGCAATCGACGCCGAGATCCCGCTGCTGGTGGTCATCACCGAGGGAATTCCGGTGCAGGACAGCGCTTATGCGTGGGCCTACAACGTCGACAAGGGCGAGAAGACCCGGATCATCGGACCGAACTGTCCCGGCATCATCACCCCGGGTGAGTCGCTGGTCGGCATCACGCCGAACAACATCACCGGCAAGGGCCCGATCGGTCTGGTGTCGAAGTCCGGCACGCTGACCTACCAGATGATGTACGAACTGCGCGACCTCGGTTTCTCGACCGCCATCGGCATCGGCGGCGACCCGGTCATCGGCACCACCCACATCGACGCGATCAAGGCCTTCGAGGAAGACCCGGAGACCAAGATCATCGTGATGATCGGCGAGATCGGCGGCGACGCCGAGGAGAAGGCGGGCGCCTACATCAAGGCCAACGTCTCCAAGCCGGTCGTCGGCTACGTCGCGGGCTTCACCGCTCCGGAGGGCAAGACGATGGGCCACGCCGGTGCCATCGTGTCCGACGGCGCAGGCACCGCGCAGGGCAAGAAGGAAGCCCTCGAGGCGGCCGGGGTCAAGGTCGGCAAGACGCCGTCGGAGACCGCCACGCTGGCCCGGGAGATTCTGAAGAGCCTGTAGCTCTTCCTGCACGAACAATCGCAAATGTCCCCGCACGCACTGCGTGCGGGGACATTTGTCTTTGACGGACGTTGTGGTGCGGGCTCGGGTTGGCGCAACAGGAACGTGTTCTATTAGCCTGTCGAACTATGGTCGATCCGCGCACCCCAGTCATTGTCGGCGTCGGTCAGTTCACCGAGCGGGTCGACGACCCCGGCTACCGCGGTATGTCGTCGGTGGAACTGGCCACCGAGGCGGTTCGCGCCGCGCTCGCTGACACCGGCACAGACGTTGCCGCAGTGGCCCGGGCGATCGAGGTGTTCGCCGGGCTGCGGCAGTTCGAGATCTGCTCGCCGTTCACCAAACCGGCGTTCGGATGCTCGGACAACTACGTGCGCTCGGTGGCTCGTCGCGTCGGCGCGGATCCCGCCCGTGCGGTGCTGGAGTCGATCGGCGGCAACGGCCCCCAGAAGCTGGTGACGGAATTCGCCGGCTTGATCGCAGCCGGTGACATCGAGGTGGCGTTGCTGCTGGGCTCCGAGCCGGGCTCCACGGAGAAGTACTACGCGGGCCGCGACGACAAGCCGGACTTTACCGAGACGGTCGGTGGCCAGCTCGAGGATCGCGGCTACGGCTACGAGCAGTACATGAGCGAATACACCGCCAACCACGGGCTGACCGGTGCGCCCGTCCAGTACGGATTGCTCGACAACGCCAGGCGGGCGCGTCTCGGGCGCGGTGTCGCCGACTACCGCCGCGACATGGCCGAGCTGTTCGCGCCGTTCTCGAAAGTCGCTGCCAAGAACCCGTTTTCGTTCTCGCCGGTGGAGCGCTCGGTCGACGAGCTGATCACCGTCACCCAACAGAACCGGATGATCTGCGACCCCTACCCCAGGCTGATGGTGGCTCGTGACCAGGTGAACCAGGGCGCCGCCGCGCTGATCATGTCGGTGACGGCGGCCCGTCGTCTCGGCGTGCCCGAGGAGAAGTGGGTCTATGTGCACGGGCACGCCGACCAGACGGAGCAGGATCTGCTCGACCGCGTCGACCTCAGTATCAGTCACGCGGCGAAACAGTCGGTGGCAGAAGCGCTTCGGGTCGCAGGAATCACCATCGACGACGTCAGCACCTTCGACCTCTACAGCTGCTTCCCTTTCCCGGTCTTCGCGGTATGTGATGCATTCGGATTGGCAACCGATGATCCGCGTGGGTTCACTCTCACCGGTGGTCTACCGTTCTTCGGCGGTCCCGGCAACAGCTACTCGTTGCATGCCATCGCCGAGACAGTCGCCGAAATGCGTGACAAGCCAGGCACGTTCGGCCTTGTGGGCGCCAACGGCGGTGTGATGAGCAAGTACTCCACGGGCGTGTACTCCACCACGCCCGTCGACTGGAGGCCTGATCGCGGCAAGGCATTGCAGGCAGACATCGCCGCACTGCCGACGGTGGCCGTCACCCGCAACGCCGACGGTCCCGGCGTCATCGAGACATACTCGGTGCGCTACGACTGGCCCGAGCGCACCGGGATCATCATCGGCCGGCTTCGCGCCGACGACAGCCGGTTCATGGCCTTGACCACCGACGCGGACCTGGTGGAACTGATGTCAGACGGTGACCCGCTCGGTGCGAGCATCGTCGTCACGTCTGGTGAGGACGGGGTCAACCGAGCCGTTCTGGGCTAGGCGAGTGCGCTGAGCTTGCCCGCCAGTCGCTCGACGTACGCGCTGACCTCGTCGGCGGATTTGTCCGGCAGCCCGAACAGCACCTCGGTCACGCCGATTTCGCGCCAGTGCGCGAGCTTTTCGGGCACCGGCTTGTAGTCCAGTGCCACGATCTGCGGGGCACCCTCACGCCCGGCCGCAGCCCAGGTGTCGTGCAACAGTTGCACCGGGGCGTCGATGTCGAAGTCGCGCGGTGTCGTTATCCAGCCGTCGGCGTGGCGCGAAATCCACTTGAAGGTGTTCTCGGTGCCACCGGCACCCACCAGGACCGGGATGTGCGACTGCACCGGCTTCGGCCACGCCCAGCTCGGCCCGAAGTTCACGAACTCGCCCTCGTAGGAGGCCTCTTCCTGGGTCCACAGCGCGCGCATCGCCTCGATGTACTCGCGCAGCACCGTTCGCCGGCGGTTGGGCGGCACGTGGTGATCCAGCAACTCGTCGGTGTTCCAGCCGAAGCCGACACCGAGGCTCACCCGTCCGCCCGACAGATGGTCAAGCGTGGCAATCGATTTCGCGAGAGTGATCGGGTCGTGCTCGACGGGTAGTGCGACAGCGGTGGACAGCCGCACCCTGGAGGTCACCGCGGCCGCGGTACCGAGGCTCACCCACGGGTCCAGCGTGCGCATGTAGCGGTCGTCGGGCAGTGTCTCGTCACCGGTGCTCGGGTGTGCGGCCTCCCGCTTGACCGGGATGTGGGTGTGCTCCGGCACATAGAACGTCTGGAAGCCGTGGTCATCGGCGAGCTTGGCGGCCGCCGCCGGGGTGATGCCACGGTCGCTGGTGAACAGAACAAGCCCGTAATCCATGCCGAGCATTAGAACGAGTTCCAATCGTCGGGGCAAGGCCGGGTCCCGATCGCGACACCTCACTTGTTGACGCCTCCTCTCGCGATTTGTGTTCAACAACTGAACTTTGGGCGCGGTTGTCCACAGGAGTGACTGGCTGCCACCCCTTCCCGGTGCTGACGATTGCCGTGTGACGAAGCTGATCATGGCCAGCGAGGCACTGGCCGCGGGGTTGGTGACCCGCCGTGAACTGACCCGCAGCCACGTCAAGGTGCACCGCAACGTGTACGCGCCGGCCACGGCGAAGCTGACCGCCACGGATCGGGCCGTCGCCGCCTGGCTGTGGTCAGGTAGGCGGGCGACCGTCGCCGGGGTTTCGGCCGCCGCTCTGCTAGAAGTCCGCTCGATGCCCGACGACGGGCCGGCCGAACTGGTGTGTTCACAGCACCGCCGACCACCCGGCATCACCGTGCATAGCGGCCACGTCCGAGACGATTCCGAGACGATGAGGTGTCCGCGGTGCGGGGCATCCGCTGCACGACCGCCGCCCGCACCGCCTACGACCTCGGTCGCAGATCACCGTTCACCGTTGGACTGATCCGGGTCGACGCGCTGCTGGCCGCGACGGGAATCAGCCTGGACTGCATTGCTGCGATCGCCCGACGGTATCCGGGAGCCCGGCATATTCGTCGGCTGCGAAGGATTCTGGACCTCGCCGACGGGGGGAGCGGAATCTCCGCAGGAGACCAGGCTTCGCCTGCTGTTGCTCCGCGCGGGCTTGCCCCGACCCGTCACGCAGATCCCGATCTGCAATGCCGCAGGGCGTTTCGTCAGGCGTATCGACATGGGTTGGCCTGACTGGAAAGTCGGCGTCGAGTACGACGGCTTCCAGCACTGGACGGATCCACAGCAGTACGCCGGCGATATAGACCGCCTCGAGTTCTTCGCCGACCTCGGCTGGCGAATGGTCCGTCTAGACGTCACTTTTTGACGCCTCTTCTCGCAATTGCCGTCCAACAACTGAACTCTCGGCGAGTTAAACCGGTGACGGGTTCGGGCAGCGTGGCGAAAATCGCACACCGTGACGACCGAACGCATTGCAGACCAAGTGAAATTTGCCTACTGGGTGCCCAACGTCAGCGGCGGGTTGGTGACCAGTGACATCGAGCAGCGCACCGACTGGAACTACGAGTACAACGCGAAGCTGGCGCAGACCGCGGAGAACAACGGCTTCGAGTACGCGCTGAGCCAGGTGCGCTACGAGGCGAGTTACGGCGCGGAGTTCCAGCACGAGTCGACCAGTTTCAGCCTGGCGCTGCTGCTGGCGACCCAGCGGCTCAAGGTCATCGCCGCGGTGCATCCGGGCCTGTGGCATCCGGCGGTGCTGGCCAAGCTCGGTGCCACCGCCGATCACCTCTCCGGAGGGCGTTTCGCCATCAACGTGGTCTCAGGCTGGTTCAAAGACGAATTCACCCACCTCGGTGAGCCGTGGCTCGAGCATGACGAGCGCTACCGGCGCAGCGCCGAGTTCCTCCAGGTGATCCGCAAGATCTGGACCGAGGACAACGTCGACTTCCGGGGCGACTTCTACCGCATCCACGACTTCACCCTCAAGCCCAAGCCGCTCAACACCGAGGCGCGCCCCAATCCTGAACTGTTCCAAGGCGGCAACTCCACCGCGGCGCGGCGAAACGGGGGCTACTACTCGGATTGGTACTTCTCCAACGGCAAGGACTTCGACGGCGTCACCGAGCAGGTGGTCGAGGTTCGCGACCACGCCCGCGAGGCCGGCCGCGAGGTCAAGTTCGGTCTCAACGGCTTCATCATCGCCCGCGACACCGAGAAGGAGGCGAAAGAGGTCCTCAGGGAGATCATCGCCAAGGCCAACAAGCCCGCCGTGGAAGGTTTCCGATCGGCGGTGCAGCAGGCCGGCAGCTCCACCGGTGACAAGCGCGGCATGTGGGCCGACTCCAGCTTCGAAGACCTCGTCCAATACAACGACGGCTTCCGCACCCAGCTGATCGGCACACCCGAGCAGATCGCCGAACGCATCGCCGCCTACCGCAAACGCGGTGTCGACCTCATCCTCGGCGGCTTCCTGCATTTCCAGGAGGAGATCGAATACTTCGGCGCCCGCGTACTGCCGCTGGTGCGCGAAATCGAAGCAGCAGATAGCGATTCGGTGGGCGCACCACTGCTGGCCTCCGCCTGAGGCATGCGGGCAGTTTGCGAACTGCCTGTGTGACACGCCGATGGTCGCCGCCCCCGCGGCGCTGTGCGCTAGCGTTGATGGTCGAACTGGCCCAGCGGGCCGGTTCGAGTGCCACAACCGACGCAGCGCCGCAGGGGAGCGCTGCGTGACAAGGCAGGAGAGGCCATGACTTACCCGCCCAACAACCCGGGCTACCCGCCCACGCAGCCGCAAGGCGCGTACGGGGCGACCGGGCCGTCGTTCGCGCAGGGCGAGCCCGGACCCAGCAAGCTGCCCCTGTATCTGACGATCGGCGTCGTGGTGGCCGGCCTGGCCGCCTACTTGGCGAGCTTCGGCCCGGTGTTCACCGTCACCGCCGAACTCGGCCCCTTCGGTGGAGCCGAACTCACCGGCAGCGGCGGTGGCTACCCGGTCATTGCGGCGGCGCTCGCCGCCGTGCTGGCCGCGGTCAGCCTGGTGCCCAAGACCAAGCCGTATACCGCGGTCGTCGCAGCGGTGTCGGTTCTGGCTGTGTTGCTGGTGATCGCCCAGGTGGTCAGCAAGCCCACCGGTTTCTCGATCGGCTGGGCCCTGTGGCTGGTGCTGGCCTTCACCATCATCGAGGCCATCGCCGCGGTGGCCGCACTGCTGCTGGAGGCCGGTGTCATCACTGCACCTGCGCCGCGGCCCCGCTACGACCAGTACGGCCAGTACGGTCCGCCGCCG
>NZ_CP050192.1:790447-1017549 GCF_011694515.1 Mycobacterium sp. DL592
CAGTTTCAGCCCGCCGCCGTCGGTCGGGTCAGGTCAGCAGCAGCCGGCGCCCGGGCAGCCCGGTCAGCAGTCACAGGCGCCGTCATCGTCGCCGTCATCAGGCCCGACACCGTCCTGACCGGGTGCGCCTCGCGCACTCCAGATAACCAGTGCGACCAGTGACGCGAATAGAGGACCAGCGACCCGTCGGCGCCCGCCAGGCGCGTGACCTGGTTCGGGTCGCGTTCGGGCCGTCGCTGGTTGCCCTGGTGGTGATCACCGCGGTGACGCTGCTGCAGCTCGTCATCGCCAACAGCGACATGACCGGCACGCTGGGCGCGGTGGCCAGCATGTGGCTGGCCGTGCACCAGGTGCCGATCTCGATCGCCGGCCATCAACTCGGCGTGCTGCCGTTGTTGCCGGTGCTGCTGATGGTGTGGGGCACCGCTCGCACGACTGCCCAGGCGACATCGCCGCGGGCATCGTGGTTCGTGATCCGCTGGATCGCCGCCTCTGCTCTCGGCGGCCCCCTGCTGATCGCCGCGATCGCCCTGGCGGTCATCCACGACGCCTCCTCGGTGATCACCGACCTGCAGACACCAAGCGCACTGCGGGCTTTCTCCGGCGTGCTGGCGGTGCATGCCGCCGGCGCGCTGCTCGGAGTGGGCTCACAGGTGGGCTGGCGCGCCCTGCGTTCGGCCGGGCTGCCGATGTGGCTGGGCGACACCGTCCGTGCCGCGCTCGCCGGGATCCTCGCGCTGTTCGGCCTGTCGGCGGCGGTGACGGCCGCGTCGCTGGTGGTGCATTGGGGCACCATGCACGAACTGTTCGCGATCACCGACTCGGTGTTCGGCCAGCTGAGTCTGACGGTGCTGTCGGTGCTGTACGCGCCGAACGTGATCGTCGGGACCTCGGCGGTGGCCGTCGGCTCCAGCGCACACATCGGCTTCGCGACGTTCAGTTCCTTCACGGTGTTCGGCGGTGACATTCCAGCTGTTCCGATCCTGGCGGCAGTACCCACACCGCCGCTCGGGCCGGTGTGGGTGGCGCTGCTCATCGTCGGCGCCGCAGCCGGTGTGGCGGTGGGACAGCAGTGTGCGCGCCGGCCGTTGCCGCTGCCCACGGCGCTGGGCAAGCTGGCGGTGGCCGCGTTGCTGGCGGCGCTGACGATGGCGCTGCTCGGCTATGCCGGCGGCGGCAAGCTGGGCAACTTCGGCGATGTCGGCGTCGACCAGTCGACGTTCGGCCCGGGCGTGTTCTTCTGGTTCTTCCTCGTCGGTGGCCTGACCGTAGTGATGTCGGGTGGTGTGATCCGCCGGCCCAAGCGCGTCGCGGCGCCGGTGCCGGTGGCCGAGCCCGACGGTGAGCCAGCGGGTGAGCCAGCGGGTGAGCCTATGACGGAGCCGATCGTGTTCGGCGAGCCCGCCGACGTCGAGGACCTCGCGCTGCTTCCGGACGAGGAGGCCGAGCCGTTGTTCGAAGCCGAAGAAGAACCCGAGCCCGAGCCGGAGCTGGAACCGGCACCCCCGACGCCACCGGTCCGGCCCGCACCGGACCTAGAGGACGTCGAGGATCTGATGTTCGTCGACGACGACATCGAGGCGGACGAGCCCCAGCCGCCGGCGTGACGTCAATCCCGCGGTGATCAGCCGGGTGCCCGGTCTCGCCGGGGACGAACCACCGTTAGGCTCATCGCCGTGCAGCATCCCCTCAGCATCCCGCCCAGCGCGCCGGCTCGCGTCGTCGTCCTGGCCTCGGGAACCGGGACGCTGCTGCAGTCCCTGCTGGACTCCGCGGTGGGGGACTACCCGGCCCGCATCGTGGCCGTCGGCGTCGACCGCGACTGCCGGGCCGTCCAGATCGCGCAGGCCGCCGGGATTCCCGCCTACTGCGAACGCCTCGGCGACCACCCCGACCGCTCCGCCTGGGACGCCGCCATCGCCGACGCCACCGCCGCCTATGAGCCCGACCTGGTCGTGTCCGCGGGATTCATGAAAATCCTTGGCCCCGAGTTTCTTTCGCGGTTCATCGGCCGGGTGGTCAACACCCACCCCGCGCTGCTGCCCGCCTTTCCCGGTGCGCACGCCGTGCCGGACGCACTGAACTACGGGGTCAGGATCACCGGGTGCACTGTGCACCTGGTCGATGCCGGAATGGACACCGGGCCGATCCTTGCTCAGGAAGCGGTCGAGGTTCTCGACAGCGACGATGAAGACACGTTGCACGAACGCATCAAGGTCGTCGAACGACGACTGCTGGTGGACGTGCTGGCCGCGGTGGCAACCCGCGGTGTGACCTGGAGTGGCAGAAAGGCGACCATAGGATGACGACGGGGACTTTGATCGGCAAGAGACCGATCCGCCGCGCACTGATCAGCGTGTACGACAAGAGCGGGCTGATCCCGCTGGCCCAGGGCTTGCACGAGGCAGGCGTCGACATCGTCTCCACCGGTTCGACAGCGAAAACCATTGCCAGCAAGGGTATTCCAGTCACACCGGTCGAAACGGTCACCGGTTTCCCCGAGGTACTCGACGGCCGGGTCAAGACCCTGCACCCGCACATCCACGCCGGACTGCTCGCCGACACCCGCAACCCCGAGCACGTGCAGGCGCTGGAGAAGCTCAACATCGAGCCCTTCGACCTCGTCGTGGTCAACCTGTACCCGTTCAGCGAGACCGTCGACTCCGGGGCCGAGATCGACGAATGCGTCGAGCAGATCGACATCGGCGGGCCGTCGATGGTCCGCGCCGCCGCCAAGAACCACGCCAGCGTCGCCGTCGTGGTCGACCCGCTCGGCTACGACGGGGTGCTGGCGGCCGTGCGCTCCGGTGGGTTCACCTTGACCGAGCGCAAGAAGCTGGCCTCGCTGGCCTTCCGGCACACCGCCGAGTACGACGTCGCGGTGGCCAGTTGGATGGGCTTCACCCTGGCGCCCGAGGATGGTGACGCACCGCCGTTCCTGCCGCCGTGGTTCGGGCGCACCTGGCGGCGCACCTCGCAGCTGCGCTACGGCGAGAACCCGCACCAGCAGGCCGCCCTCTACAGCGACGACGTCGGCTGGCCGGGCCTGGCCCAGGCCGAGCAGCTGCACGGAAAAGAGATGTCTTACAACAACTTCACCGATGCCGACGCCGCGTGGCGGGCAGCCTTCGACCACGAGCAGATCTGCGTGGCGATCATCAAGCACGCCAACCCGTGCGGTATCGCAATCTCGCACACCTCGGTGGCCGACGCCCACCGCAAAGCCCACGAGTGCGATCCGCTGTCGGCGTTCGGCGGGGTGATCGCCGCCAACACCGAGGTGACGGTGGAGATGGCCGAGTTCGTCTCGGAGATCTTCACCGAGGTCATCATCGCGCCGGCCTACGAGCCGGGTGCGGTCGAGGTGCTGGCGCGCAAGAAGAACATTCGCGTCCTGGTCGCCGCCGAGCCGCCCGTCGACGGGGTGGAGATCCGTCAGATCAGCGGCGGGCTGCTGATGCAGGAGCGCGACAGTATCAACGCCCCCGGTGACGATCCGGCCAACTGGACGCTGGCCACCGGAGCGGCCGCTGACCCGGCAACTCTGGCCGACCTGGCCTTCGCCTGGCGCACCTGCCGTGCGGTCAAGTCCAACGCGATCGTCATCGCCGCCGACGGCGCCACCGTCGGGGTGGGCATGGGCCAGGTCAACCGGGTCGACGCCGCCAGGCTCGCCGTCGAGCGCGGCGGTGACCGGGTACGCGGGGCCGTCGCGGCCAGCGACGCCTTCTTCCCGTTCCCCGACGGGCTGGAGACACTGACCGCAGCGGGGGTGAAAGCGATCGTGCATCCCGGCGGATCCATGCGCGACGAACTGGTCACCGAGGCTGCCGCCAAGGCGGGAATCACCCTGTATCTCACCGGCGCCCGGCACTTCGCGCACTGAGATCGCCATGATGACCCCGCGGGTGGTGATGGTCGCGGCGACCGCCCTGGTGCTGCTCACGTCGTGCACCCGGGTGGTCGACGACGCCCGCGGGGTCGCCGCGCCCAACCTGGGCAACCTGGGTGCCACGGCCGCCGACTGCACGTCGGTCGACGTTCCGCTCACCACGATTCCGAGCCGGGAGCAGGGCGAGCCGGTGCTGAAGATCCCGCACCCGGCCGGCTGGGAACGCGTGCGGATGATGGACTCCGAGCTGATCCGCTACACCATGCGCAACACCGACCTGGTCACTGCGGGCTTCGCGCCCACGGCAGTGGTGACGCTGGAGAGCAGGCCCGGCCTGACCGAGCCGAACGACGTGTTCGACGCGCAGCGCCAGGGGCTGCGGTCCGGCATCGGTGCCAAGGACATGCAGTCGGCCAAGACCACGCTGTGCGGACTGCCCGCCGAAACCATCGACTACCAGATGCCCTCGGTCGGCGGCCTGCCGCCGCATCCGGCACGCGTGCTGTGCGCGGTGCTGCAGACCGACAACCGGACCTATGCGATGACGGTGACGGTGCAGAGCGCGGACCCGGGCAACCCAACTTACCGCCGTGACGCCGAGACGATCCTGTCCGGATTTCAGATGCTCTCGCCCGCGTAGCAGGGCAGCCGTCACGCACGGGTAAGGAGGTAGCCCGTGCTTGCGCGCGACAGCAGTCGTAGCGTGGAGGCGTGACGTCACCTGACAACCTCCCCCGCACCCTTGGTGAACTGCGTGCCTCCGGCCACCGCGAGCGCACCGTCAAAGAGGAACTCCGGGAGAACCTGCTTGCCGCGCTGGCCGAAGGCGAAGACGTCTGGCCAGGCATATTCGGTTTCGAGGACACTGTCATCCCGCAGCTCGAGCGGGCGCTGATCGCCGGTCACGACTTCGTGTTGCTCGGCGAGCGCGGGCAGGGCAAGACCCGCATCCTGCGCTCGCTGGCCAACCTGCTCGACGAATGGACGCCGGTGATCGCCGGCGCCGAGATCGGCGAGCACCCGTATTCGCCGATCACGCCCGAGTCGATCCGCCGTGCTGCGGACTCCGGTGACGACCTGCCCGTGGCCTGGCGCCATCGCAGCGAGCGCTACACCGAGAAGCTGGCCACCCCGGACACCAGCGTCGCCGACCTGGTCGGTGACATCGACCCGATCAAGGTCGCCGAAGGCCGCACCCTGGGCGACCCGGAAACCATCGCCTACGGCCTGATCCCGCGGGCGCACCGCGGCATCGTCGCCGTCAACGAGCTGCCCGACCTCGCCGAGCGCATCCAGGTCTCGATGCTCAACGTGATGGAGGAACGCGACATCCAGGTCCGCGGCTACACGCTGCGGCTGCCGTTGGACGTGCTCGTCGTCGCCAGCGCCAACCCGGAGGACTACACCAACCGCGGGCGCATCATCACTCCGCTGAAGGACCGCTTCGGCGCCGAGATCCGCACCCACTACCCGCGCGAACTGGACGCCGAAGTCGGCGTCATCACCCAGGAAGCGCACCTGTCGGCGCAGGTTCCGGCCTACCTGATGCAGATCATCGCCCGCTTCGCCCGCTACCTGCGCGAGTCCAACTCCGTCGACCAGCGCTCCGGCGTTTCGGCGCGCTTCGCGATCGCGGCCGCCGAAACCGTCGCCGCCTCCGCACGGCACCGCGGCGCGATCCTCGGCGAGGACGACCCGGTGGCCCGAGTGGTCGATCTGGGCACCATCATCGACGTGCTGCGCGGCAAGCTGGAATTCGAGTCCGGCGAGGAGGGCCGCGAACAGGCGGTACTCGAGCACCTGCTGCGCCGCGCCACCGCCGACACCGCCCAGCGGGCACTCGGCGGCATCGACGTCGGCCCCCTGGTCTCGGCGGTGGAGGGCGGTTCGGCGGTGACAACCGGCGAGCTGGTGTCGGCCAAGGACGTGCTGGCCGCCCTTCCCGATCTGCCGGTCATCGAGGCGATCGCTGAGCGTCTCGGGGCTGAATCCGACGGCCAGCGTGCCGCCGCCCTCGAACTGGCGCTGGAAGCGCTGTACCTGGCCAAGCGCATCGACAAGGTGACCGGCGAGGGTGAAACCGTCTATGGCTGATCGCCGTACGACGATAAAGCGGCGAGGGACGAGCCGCGGTGAGGAGTACGGCCATGGCTAGAGCCAGGCACGGGCATGGCTCCCGGTATTCGCCGTACACCGGCGGGCCTGATCCACTGGCCCCGCCGGTGGACCTGCGCGAGGCGCTCGAGCAGATCGGCCAGGACGTCATGGAAGGGACCTCGCCGCGCCGTGCGCTGTCCGAACTGCTGCGCCGCGGCACCCCGAACATGCGCGGCGCCGACCGGCTGGCCGCCGAGGCCAACCGTCGACGGCGAGAGTTGTTGAACCGCAACAACCTTGACGGGACGTTGCAGGAGATCAAGAAACTGCTCGACGAGGCCGTGCTGGCCGAGCGCAAAGAGCTCGCGCGGGCGCTCGACGACGACGCCAGGTTCTCCGAGCTGCAGATCGAGTCGCTGTCCCCGTCGCCGGCCAAGGCGGTACAGGAGCTCTCCGATTACGACTGGCGCAGCCCGGAAGCCCGCCAGAAGTATGAGCAGATCAAGGATCTACTCGGCAGGGAGATGCTCGACCAGCGGTTCGCCGGGATGAAGCAGGCGCTGGAGAATGCCACCGACGAGGACCGCCAGGCCGTCAACGAGATGCTCGATGACCTGAATGACTTGTTGGACAAGCACTCTCGTGGGGAAGACACCCCCGACGACTTCAGCAACTTCATGCAAAAGCATGGCCAGTACTTCCCGGAGAACCCGAAGAATGTCGATGAGCTGCTGGATTCGCTGGCCAAGCGTGCCGCCGCGGCCCAGCGCTTCCGCAACAGCCTGACCCCCGACCAGCGCGCCGAACTGGACGCATTGGCGCAGCAGGCATTCGGCTCGCCGCAGCTGATGAACGCGCTCAATCGGCTCGACGGCCATCTGCAGGCGGCCCGGCCGGGTGAGGACTGGAACGGTTCCTCGGAGTTCTCCGGCGAGAACCCGCTGGGCATGGGGGAGGGCGCGCAGGCGCTCTCCGACATCGCCGAACTCGAGCAGCTCGCCGAGCAGCTGTCGCAGAGCTACGCCGGGGCGACCATGGATGACGTCGACCTCGACGCGCTGGCCCGCCAGCTGGGCGACCAAGCCGCCGTCGACGCCCGCACACTGGCCGAACTCGAACGCGCGCTGATGAACCAGGGCTTCCTCGACCGCGGCTCGGACGGTCAGTGGCGGCTGTCGCCGAAGGCGATGCGTCAGCTGGGCCAGGCCGCGCTTCGCGATGTGGCACAACAGCTTTCCGGCCGCCACGGTGAGCGGGCCACCCGCCGGGCCGGTGCGGCCGGTGAGCTCACCGGTGCCACCCGCCCGTGGGCCTTCGGCGACACCGAACCGTGGAACGTCACCCGGACGCTGACCAATGCCGTGCTGCGGCAGGCCGGAGGGCAGGAGCGAAGCGACCCGGGAATTGGCAGGGGCACCGATGCCGACGAGCCGCTGCGCATCGCCGTCGACGATGTCGAGGTGTCGGAGACCGAGACCCGCACGCAGGCCGCGGTCGCACTGCTGGTCGACACCTCCTTCTCGATGGTGATGGAGAACCGCTGGCTGCCGATGAAGCAGACCGCGCTCGCACTCAATCACCTGGTGAGCACCAGGTTCCGGTCCGACGCGCTGCAGATCGTCGCCTTCGGCCGTTACGCCAGGACCGTCACCGCCGCCGAGCTGACGGGACTGGAAGGCGTCTACGAGCAGGGCACCAACCTGCACCATGCGCTGGCGCTGGCGGTTCGGCATCTGCGCAGGCACCCGAACGCCCAGCCGGTGGTGCTCGTGGTCACCGACGGCGAGCCGACCGCACACCTGGAGGACTTCGACGGCCGCGGGTCGTCGGTCTTTTTTGACTACCCGCCGCACCCGCGGACCATCGCCCACACCGTCCGCGGGTTCGACGAGGTCGCCAGGCTTGGCGCGCAGGTGACGATTTTCAGGTTGGGGAACGATCCCGGGCTGGCCCGTTTCATCGATCAGGTTGCTCGCCGCGTGGAGGGCCGGGTGGTCGAACCCGACCTCGACGGACTGGGCGCGGCCGTCGTCGGCGACTATCTAAGGTCGCGTAGACGGCGTCGTTGAGCCGCCTCCAGCAATCGCTCAGCAAACAACACGATTGTTTCGCCGTGTTTCCACGTGTCACATCGGGTCGCAGAGAGCGTGGCAAACATCAGGTTTATTAACGCCACCGTCCGATGGCGTGCAATTCTAGCGAACACGTGCGACGTGCAGGTTGTGGCACGGTATCAGCGGTAGTATCCGGCAACGCGCGGGGTGTCGAAGCTATGTAATTGCTGTGACGGGTGAGAAACTTGCCAGCTACCCATTTCCCCGGTTCCGCTTGCTAGACGGCAAACAGCCCCTTAGTATTCATCAGGATCTTCTAAGTTTCGTATCAGCAAAGCATCGAGTTCGTCACGACCTCGGCGAACCCGCACCAGCAAGGGGAATCAGCAATGGCGTCACGAACTCGGCCAATCGTCATGACGGGAGTCGCGCTTGCCAGCGCCGCAGCCGTCGTCGCCGCAGTGCCGGCAATCGTTCCTTCTAATGATGTCGCGGTGGCATCGCCATCCGCACCGCTCGCGCTCTCGACCGCGAAATACGAGCTGACCTCCATCAGCGAGATCACGGTGCAGGGCATCAACGACGCCTACTGGTTCGGCTGGGGTGGCTTCCTGACCAGCACCACGCCCTACTACCAGAGCTCAAGCCCCATTTATGTGAGTGGCATCTCGGGTGTCCTCTACTACGTGATCGACTGCGCGACTTCGAACACGTGCACCAGCAGCGAGGGCAGCAGCGGCTTGACGCTGGACAACTACTTCTTCGAGGCCGGCGGCCTGCCTGCGGTCCTCGACGTCGCCGCCAACGAGGTCTTCGGCTCGGGCTCGGTCCCGGCCCTGATCGCCGACACGGTCTTCAAGTACGGCGTGACCAACGTCATCAACAGTCTGCTCGTCTCCGCAGCCGAGGCTCTGCCGACCTTCAACCTTGGCCCGATCACGGTTGGTGGCGGCATCTTGACCAGCCTGTTCTTCACTGGCGCCACCCCGGACGGCAAGTTCAGCTACGGGACTCCCGGCCTGTCAGCGGTTTTGAGCTACATCGTCACCTCGATCAGTGATGCTCTGCCGTCAGCGGCTGCCACGACTGCGGCGGCCACCAAGACCGCCACCGCGCTGTCGGCCACGGCCACCACGGACACCACCACCGGTGATGCCAAGTCGTCGGCGGACACCACCACCGAGGCCGCGACCTCCACCGAGGCGACCACGAAGGCCACCGGCGGCTTCAAGAAGGAGACCGAGGCGACCACCGACTCGGCCACCACCGCCGCTGCCGCCACGGCGGTCGCACCGTCGACCGACACCACGTCGACCGACACCACCACCACGCCGTCGACCGGTACCACGACGTCGACCGACACCACCTCGTCGACCGACACCAGCACCCTGCCGAAGGCGACCCCGACGGTGAAGGCCCCGAAGGCGGCCACGTCGGAGAACCCGCTGGTTAAGATCGGTCAGAAGATCGCCGACGCGATCTCGGGCAAGAAGGAGTCGAAGTCGGACTCCGGTTCCTCGAGCGACTCGGGCAGCGGCGGCTCCGGTTCGACCGGCGGCAGCGCCAAGAGCTGACAACCGCACACAACAACGTCGGCCCCTTCCAATCGGAAGGGGCCGACGTTGTTTATAAGGCTAGGTTGTGGTCGGGTCGGCCGCGCCGGCCTTACGGTTCTTGCGCTTGATGCCCACCCCGCCCCACAGCGAGAATCCGCGGATGGTGACCTTCGGCGCCCCGGGCGTGCCGCGCTCCTCGACGTTGTGGTCGAAACCGCCCATCACGCCCACGCCACGGACTTCGACGTTGACTTCGGGCGGCAGCAGGATCGTCTGGCCGCCCATGATCGAGTAGGCGTGGATCTCGACATCGGTCGAGGTGAAGTCGGCGTACCTCAGGTCGACGACACCGCCGCCGAACAGGGTGAAGGTCGTCATCCGGCCGGGCACATTCCATCGGCCGCGCCGCTCGAACCCGCTGAGGATGGCCAGCAACAGCGTCGACGGGGCCGGCCGGCCCGAACCGCGCCGCCGTGAGGATTCAGGCGCGCCGGGCAGGTCGTCGGTGAGTCGTTCCAGGTCCTCATACGTTGTCGCGGCATATGCCTGGGCCAGCCTGCGTTCGTATTCGCTGATGTCGAGGCGACCCTGGGCGGCGGCTTCGCCGAGCAACTGTGCGACCTGTATGCGGTCAGCGTCGGCGGCACGCATCGACGCGTCCCGAGGTGTCAAGTTGCTCATCGCATACGAGGGTACGACTCTGCTTCACAACCGCAAGAGTGTTCGCCCAACTGTCACAGGAGCGTTCTATTGCAGCCAGCGCGGCGGGCGTTTCTCCAGGAACGCCAACATCCCCTCGCGGGCTTCGTCGGAGACGAACAGCCGCGCGGATTCCGTCGCCAGTCGCTGTGCATCGCGGTCGAAACCGGCCAAGATTCCGGCCGTGGTCAACGCCTTCGACGCCGCCAGCCCCTGCGGCGAGCCCTTGGCCAACTCCGCCACCAGTCCGGCGACCGCGGCCTCGACGTCGTCCGCGGCGATGGTGACGAGTCCGATCTCGGCGGCCTGCTCAGCGGTGAATGTCTCACCCGTCAGGTAGCAGCGGGCGGCCGCCCGCGCCGACAGTTTCGGCAGCAGCGTCAGCGAGATGATCGCCGGCGCGACGCCGATACGGGCCTCGGTCAGGGCGAACGTGCTGCGCGGGCCTGCGACGGCGATATCGCACGCCCCGACCAGGCCCATACCGCCGGCCCGGACGTGGCCGTCGACGGCAGCCACCACCGGCCGCGGTGATTCGACGATGGCGCGCAGCACCGCGGCCAGTTCCGAGGCGCGCGCAGCGGTGGTCTCGAACGGGTCGCCACCGGAGGCTTCGCTCAGATCGGCGCCGGCGCAGAACGTGCCGCCGGTGTGGCCGAGCACCACCACCCGGACCTCCGGATCGTCGGCCGCCCTGCGCAGCCCGTTGTGCAGCTGTCCGACCAGCCGCCCCGACAGCGCATTGCGGTTGTGCGGCGAGTCCAGCGTCAGCCGGGCGACGGGCCCGTCGGCCGCATAGGTGACCAGGGTGTCCATCTCAGCTCCTGCGGGTCGTCAGTACGACCGCGGCAGGCCCAGCGAGGTCTGCGCGACGAAGTTGAGGATCATCTCCCGGCTCACCGGCGCGATGCGCGACAACCGTGACGCGGTGAGCATCGCCGCGATGCCGTACTCCTGGCTCAGACCGTTGCCGCCGTGGGACTGCACGGCCTGGTCGACGGCACGGGTGGAGGACTCCCCGGCGGCATACTTGGCCATGTTGGCCGCCTCGGCCGCACCGGCGTCATCGCCGGCGTCGTAGAGGGCGGCCGCCTTCTGCATCATCAGCTTGGCCAGCTCGAGTTCGATGTGGGCCGCCGCCAGCGGATGTGCGATCCCTTGGTGCGCCCCGATGGGGGTCTTCCACACCTGGCGGGTCTTGACGTAGTCGGCGGCCTTGGTCAGCGCGAGCCGGCCCATGCCGACAGCGCTGGCCGCACCCATGATCCGCTCCGGGTTCAGCCCGGCGAACAACTGCGCGATCGCCGCATCCTCGGCACCGACGAGAGCGTCGGCGGGCAACCGTACCTCGTCGAGGAACACCTGGAACTGACTCTCCGGCATGACGAGTTCCATCGGGATCTTGGTGTAACTGAGACCGGGGGTGTCGGTGGGGACCACGAACAGCGCCGGGCGCAGGTTGCCGGTTTTTGCTTCCTCAGTGCGGCCGACGACCAGCAGCGCCTGCGCCTGGTCCACCCCGGAGATCCACACCTTCTGTCCGGAGAGAATCCAGTCGCTGCCGTCACGGCGCGCGGTGGTGGTGATGCGGTGCGAGTTGGACCCGGCGTCGGGCTCGGTGATGGCGAACGCCATGGTGATCGAGCCGTCGGCGATCCCGGGCACCCAGCGCCTCTTCTGCTCGTCGGTGCCGAACTTCGCGATGATGGTGCCGTTGATTGCAGGGGAGACCACCATCATCAGCAGCGGGCAGCCCGCCGCGGACAGTTCCTCCATCACCAGGGACAGTTCGTACATGCCGGCGCCGCCGCCGCCGTACTCCTCGGGCAGGTTCACCCCGATGAAGCCGAGTTGTCCTGCCTCCCGCCACAATTCATCGGTGTGGCCGCCGGAACGGGCCTTCTCCAGGTAGTACTCCGGGCCATAGTTCGCGCCGAGGGCCGCAACGGCCTTCCGCAGCGCCTGGCGCTCTTCGTTTTCGATGAAGCTGGTGTCGGTCATGCGTTTCCTTCTTCAGATGCCGGGCTCTCCACCCGGGCCAGAACAGTTCCCACGTCGACCTGCTGGCCGACGCTGACATCGAGTTGGGTGACCACGCCGTCGGCCGGCGCAGTGATGGTGTGCTCCATCTTCATCGCCTCCAGCCAGACCAGTGGCTGGCCGAGCGTCACGGTGTCGCCGAGGTTCGCGCCGAGTCGGATCACCGAGCCGGGCATGGGCGCCAACAGCGAGCCCTGCTCGGCAACGGAGCCGGGCTCCGGGAACCGGGGTAGCGCGGTGAAAGCGACTGCGCCCAGTGCAGAGTCGACGAACACCTCGGCGCCGTAGCGGTGCACCGCGAACGGGGTCGCAACACCGTTTCCGTCGGCTAGCACCACTTCATCGGGAGCCGACGACACCACTCGGACATCGTGGTCGCCGGGCAGCAACACACCGCCGCGGGTGAATCGGTAAGCCACGTCGTGCTCGTCGCCGTCGGCATCTCGATAGCTCTTGCGCTGATTACCTGACACCAGATTGCGCCAGCCGCTGGGGATTTCGGCGAGCACAGTGGCGGCGGCGCGGTTGTGGGCGGCCTCGGCCAGTGCGGCAGCCACTGCGGACAACCGAACGGCCCGGGCGTCGGCCAGCGGGCGGGCCAGATCGGCGAGTCCGTGGGTGTCGAAGAACGCCGTGTCGGTGGCGCCGTCGAGGAACCCTTGGTGGCGAAGCACATTCACCAGCAGGTCGCGGTTGGTCCGGACGCCGTGCAGCCGGGTGCCGGCCAGCGCAGCGGCGAGCACCTGGGCTGCGCGCCTGCGGGTCGGGGCGTAGGAGATGACCTTGGCCAGCATCGGGTCGTAGTGGATCGACACCGCGCTGCCGTCGGCGATACCGGAGTCCAGCCGGATGCCGGTTCCGTGGGTGCGGCCGAATTGTGTTGTGACACCGGGTACGTCGAAGTGATGAATGCGGCCGGCCTGCGGCTGCCAGTTGCGTGCCGGGTCCTCGGCGTAGATCCGCGCCTCGATGGAGTGTCCCCGGGTCGCCGGTGGGTCGGCGGGCAGCGCCTCACCGTCGGCGGCCAGCAGCTGCAGCTCGACCAGGTCCAGGCCGGTGGTCAGCTCGGTCACCGGATGCTCGACCTGCAGGCGAGTGTTCATCTCGAGGAAGTAGAACTCACCGTGATCGTCGGCCAGGAACTCGACGGTGCCCGCCCCGGTGTACCCGATGGCATTGGCAGCCAGCCGGGCGGCCTCGAACAGCCGCTCCCGCATACCCGGGATGCGTTCCACCAGGGGCGAGGGCGCCTCTTCGATGATCTTCTGGTGGCGGCGCTGGATCGAGCACTCCCGTTCGCCGACCGCCCACACGGTGCCGTGCTGGTCGGCAAGCACCTGGACCTCGACGTGGTGGCCGGTGGGCAGGTACCGCTCGCAGAACACCGTCGGATCACCGAAGGCAGACTGGGCTTCCCGCTGTGCGGCGGCCACCTGGCCCGCCAGCGCGGCGAGCTCGGTGACCACCCGCATGCCGCGGCCGCCGCCGCCGGCCGACGCCTTCACCAGGACGGGCAGCTGAGCTTCGGTAACGGTGGCGGGGTCCAGTTCGGCCAGCACCGGCACACCGGCGCCCGCCATCATCTTCTTGGCTTCGATCTTGGAGCCCATGGCCCGCACGGCCGCGACGGGCGGCCCGATCCAGGTGAGCCCGGCGGCCAGGACGGCGCCCGCGAATTCGGCGTTCTCCGAGAGGAATCCGTAGCCGGGATGGACGGCGTCGGCACCCGATGCGGTGGCGGCCGCGATCAGCTGGGCGGCGTCGAGGTAGCCGCTCACGCCGTCCAGGCGGACGCGGACGTCGGCCTCGGCGACATGTGGCGACTGCGCGTCCGGATCGGTGTAGACGGCGACGGTGCCGATGCCGAGCCGACGGCAGGTGGCGAACACCCGGCGGGCGATCTCACCCCGGTTGGCGACGAGTACACGCGTGATCACTTCGGTCCTCTGCTCTTCGCGCAAGCGCTCATCGGCCTGCTCACATCCGGAAGACGCCGAAGTTCGACGTCCCCTCGATCGGGCCGTTGGCGATGGCGGACAGGCAGATTCCCAGCACGGTGCGGGTGTCGCGCGGATCGATCACGCCGTCGTCGTAGAGCCTGCCGGACAGGAACATCGGTAGCGACTCCGCCTCGATCTGGGCTTCGACGGCGGCCCGCAGGGCGGCATCGGCGTCCTCGTCGACCGTGCCGCCGCGCGCTTCGGTGGCGGCGCGGTTCACGATCGACAGCACACCGGCCAGCTGGGCGCCGCCCATCACCGCGGATTTGGCGCTGGGCCAGGCGAACAGAAAGCGGGGGTCATAGGCCCTGCCGCACATGCCGTAGTGGCCGGCCCCGTAGGAGGCGCCGATCAGCAGCGAGATGTGCGGAACTGTCGAGTTGGAGACGGCGTTGATCATCATCGAGCCGTGTTTGACCATCCCGCCTTCCTCGTAGGCCTTGCCGACCATGTAGCCGGTTGTGTTGTGCAGGAACAACAACGGCGTGTTGGAGCGGTTGGCCAGCTGGATGAACTGCGTGGCCTTCTGTGATTCTTCGCTGAACAGGACGCCACGGGCGTTGGCCAGGATGCCGAGCGGATATCCGTGCAGCGTGGCCCAACCGGTGACCAGCGACGACCCGTACATCTGCTTGAACTCGTCGAAATCGGATCCGTCCACGATGCGGGCGATGATCTCGCGGGGGTCGAACGGGATGCGCAGATCAGCTGACACGATGCCCAGCAGTTCCTCGGGGTCGGCCAGCGGCGCCACGACGGGTTTGGGTGCCGGGCCCCGCTTGACCCAGTTGAGCCGGGCCACGACGCGGCGCCCGATGCGGATCGCGTCAAGTTCGTCGACGGCGAAGTAGTCGGCCAAACCCGAGACCCGGGCGTGCATTTCGGCCCCGCCCAGGGATTCGTCGTCGGACTCCTCACCGGTGGCCATCTTGACCAGGGGCGGTCCGGCGAGGAACACCTTCGAGCGTTCCTTGATCATCACCACGTGATCCGACATCCCGGGGATGTAGGCGCCACCGGCGGTGGAGTTGCCGAACACCAGGGCGATGGTCGGGATTCCCGCCGCCGACAGCCGGGTCAGGTCGCGGAACATCCGGCCACCCGGGATGAAGATGTCCTTCTGGGTCGGCAGGTCCGCGCCGCCGGACTCCACCAGGGAGATCACCGGCAGCCGGTTCTCCAGCGCAATCTGGTTGGCGCGCAGGATCTTCTTCAAGGTCCACGGATTGCTGGTGCCGCCCTTGACCGTGGGGTCGTTGGCAACCAGCATGCATTCGACACCCTCCACCACGCCGATGCCGGTGACCACGCTGGCGCCGACCGCGAAGTCGGTGCCATAGCCGGCGAGGGGGCATAGTTCGAGGAATGCGGCGTCGGGGTCCAGCAGCAACTCGATGCGTTCGCGGGCGGTGAGCTTGCCGCGGGCGTGGTGGCGCTCGACGTACTTCGGTCCGCCGCCGCCGAGTGCCTTGGCCAGCTCGCCGTCGATCTCGGCGAGCTTGGCGGTCATAACTTCGGCGGCTTCGGCGAAGGCGGGTGCGGCCGGGTCGACGATGCTGTGCAGAGCGGTCATGACTGGTATCCCAACGCTTTTGCCGCCAATCCGGTGAGAATCTCGGTGGTGCCGCCGCCGATGCCGAGGATGCGCATGTCGCGGTACTGGCGTTCGACTTCGGATTCGGTCATGTAGCCCATCCCGCCGAAGAGTTGGACGGCCTGGTGTGCCACCCATTCGCCGGCTTCGACGGCGGTGTTCTTGGCGAAGCACACCTCGGCAATCAGGTTGGTGCTCGAGTCTGATGTCGCCGACCCAGCGGCTCCGGCGGACAACTGCCGCTCGACGATATGGCGCGAGTACACCCGGGCTACGTCGATGCGGCGGGCCATCTCGGCCAGGGTGTTCTGCACGGCTTGGCGGGAGATCAGGGGACGGCCGAAGGTCTCGCGGTCCCGGCACCACTGCACGGTCAGGTCCAGGCAGCGCTGAGCCGACGAATATGCCTGCGCGGCAAGCCCGATCCGCTCGGAGACGAACGCGGCGGCGATCTGGGCGAAGCCGGTGTTCTCGGCGCCCACCAGGTTGGCGACCGGCACGCGGGCATCGGTGTAGGACAGCTCTGCGGTGTCCGAGGATCGCCAGCCCATCTTGTCCAGCTTGCGTGACACCTCGAATCCCGGTGTGCCCTTCTCAACGACGAGCAGTGACACCCCGGCCGCGCCGGGGCCGCCGGTGCGCACCGCGGTGACGACGTAGTCGGCCCGCACCCCGGAGGTGATGAAGGTCTTGGCGCCGTTGACCACATAGTGGTCGCCGTCACGCACCGCGGCGGTCCGCAGATGCCCGACGTCCGAACCGCCGCCGGGCTCGGTGATGGCCAGCGACCCGATCAGCTCACCGCCCAAGGTGGGCCGCACGAACTTCTCGATGAGGTACTCGTCGCCGGAGGCGACCATATGCGGAACCGCGATCCCGCAGGTGAACAGCGAGGCGAAAACGCCACCGGGCGTGCCAGCTTCGTGCAGCCCCTCACAGATGAGCACCGAGTCGGCGGCATCGCCACCGCCGCCGCCGACCGACTCGGGGAACTCGGTGCCGAGCAGCCCCGCGTCGGCGGCCCGGCGGTGCAGATCGCGGGGGAGTTCACCGGCGAGCTCCCAGTCGGCGGCGTGCGGCAGGATCTCGCGTTCGGCGAAGCTGCGCACCGTCTGACGAAGCTGCTGGCGCTCCGGGTTGGTCCAGATATTCACGGTGCAATCGCCTCCGGGATGTCGACGTGGCGGCTGCGCAGCCATTCGCCAAGGCCCTTGGCCTGTGGGTCGAAACGGGCGTTGTAGGCGACGCCCTCGCCGAGGATTCCGTCGATGACGAAGTTCACCGCCCGCAGAGCGGGAAACAGGTGGCGCGCAACCGGCAGATCCGTTGTCTCGGGCAGCAATTCGCGCAGCGCGTCGACGGTCAGCTGGTGGGCCAGCCAGCGCCACTGCTCGTCGGTGCGTACCCAGACGCCGATGTTGGCCGCGCCGCCCTTGTCGCCGCTGCGGGCGCCGGCGATGGTGCCCAGCGGCAGGCGGCGGGTGGGCCCAGATGTCAACGGTTCTGGAAGCTGTGGGGATTCGGTGCCGGCGAGTTCGGCGGTCTCGGTGGCCGCGGGGATGACGACGCGGCGGCCGTCGGGGTGCACGGCCACATGCTCGACCTCGGCGGCCGGCACATAGCCGGGGGTGAACACCCCGTAGACCTGCCCGTCGCCCGGCGGCGCGGTGGTATGGAAGCCCGGATAGCTTGCGAGGGCGAGTTCGACTGCAGCAGAAGTGAATTGGCGTCCGACCTTCTTGGCGTCCGGATCGCGGACCACGCACGTCAGGAGAGCGCTGGCCGTCTGCTCGGTGTCGGCGTCGGCGTGATCGGTGCGGCTGAGCGTCCACTGCAGTTCGGCCGGCTTGTCGGTGAGTGCCGCGTCGAGTTGGTGGCGCACCAGGGCGGCCTTGGCGTCGATGTCCAGACCGGTCAGCACGAAGTTCGCCGCATTGCGGAACCCGCCGATGCTGTTGAGTGAGACCTTCAGCGTCGGTGGCGGCGGCTCACCCCGCACCCCGCTGATCCGCACCCGGTCGGGGCCGTCGTCGGCCAGCGTGACGGTGTCGAAGCGCGCCGTCGCATCGGGGTTGGCGTAGCGCGCCCCGCCGATCTCGTAGAGCAGCTGCGCGGTGACCGTGCCGATGCTGACCTGTCCACTGGTACCCGCATGCTTGGTGATCACCGAGGAGCCGTCCTCGTAGACCTCGGCGAGGGGGAACCCGGGGTGCGTCAGGTCGGCGATCTCGGTGAAGAACGAATAGTTTCCGCCCGTGGCCTGCGTGCCGCATTCGATGACGTGGCCGGCCACCACCGCGCCGGCCAGCCGGTCGTAGTCGTGGCGGGACCATCCGAAATGCGCCGCGGCAGGACCGACCACCACCGACGCATCGGTCACCCGTCCGGTGATGACGACGTCGGCGCCCGCGGCCAGGCAGTCCGCGATGCCCCACGCACCCAGGTAGGCGTTGGCTGTCAGCGGCGAACCCAACTGCAGTTCGGCGGCGCGGGGCAGCAGATCGTCGCCTTCGACATGGGCGACCTTCGCCGGGACCCCGAGGCGCTCGGCCAGCCCGCGCACCGCGTCGGCCAGGGCGGCGGGATTGAGGCCGCCGGCGTTGGCGACGATGCGCACGCCACGGTCATGGGCCAGACCCAGGCACTGTTCGAGCTGGATCAGGAAGGTCTTGGCATAGCCGCGGTCCGGGCTCTTCATCTTGTCGCGGCCGAGGATGAGCATGGTGAGTTCGGCGAGGTAGTCGCCGGTGAGGTAGTCCAGCTCGCCGTCGGTGAGCATTTCCTGCATGGCCGCGATGCGATCGCCGTAGAACCCGGAGCAGTTGCCGATGCGCACCGCATTCGTCACGCGCTATATCCCCTTCGATGGCCCAACCAACCGGTAGGTTACTGGTCGGTATCGGCGGGCCGTCAAGGGGTGTCCCGCATCACAGGGCGAATCGCCCGCCGCGTCACCGTGCCGGGTTGCCGGGAGACGTTTTGGACCCCACCGGAGTGAGCGGCTATCCTGAGTCGCAACTGTTGGCCGCCGGCATCAATGTCTCTGTGCGGCGACACCCCTGATCGAGGAGATGTACGTCATGGCTGTGCCCAAGCGCAGAATGTCGCGCTCGAACACCCGCAGTCGGCGTTCGCAGTGGAAGACCGAAGCCACCGGCTTGGTCAACGTGTCCGTCGCCGGCCGCGCACACAAGGTTCCGCGTCGGCTGCTCAAGGCTGCCCGCCTCGGTCTGATCGACCTCGACAAGCGCTGACACCGTTCGCCAGCAGCGAATTGCCTGCTAGCACGGCGTGCCTCTCAGCCCAATCTCAGGCGTTGGGTTGACACTAGTGGCCGTGCGAATCCTTGTGGTGGACGACGATCGCGCCGTGCGCGAGTCGTTACGCCGGTCCCTGTCGTTCAATGGCTACTCCGTCGACCTGGCTCAGGACGGCGTGGAGGCGCTTGACGCGATCGCCAACGAACGGCCCGATGCGGTGGTTCTCGACGTCATGATGCCGCGGCTGGACGGGCTGGAGGTCTGCCGTCAGCTCCGCAGCACCGGCGACGATCTGCCGATCCTGGTGCTGACCGCGCGTGATTCGGTGTCCGAGCGGGTGGCCGGCCTGGACGCCGGTGCCGACGACTATCTGCCCAAGCCGTTCGCCCTCGAAGAGCTGCTGGCCCGGATGCGGGCGCTGCTGCGCCGCACCACGCCCGACGACCAGTCCGACTCGGCGATCATGACGTTCTCCGACCTGACGCTGGACCCGGTGACCCGCGAGGTCCATCGCGGCAAACGCGCCATCAGCCTCACCCGTACCGAGTTCGCGCTGCTGGAGATGCTCATCGCGAACCCCCGGCGAGTGCTCACCCGCAGCCGCATCCTGGAGGAGGTCTGGGGTTTCGATTTCCCCACCTCGGGCAATGCGCTGGAGGTATACGTCGGCTATCTGCGCCGAAAGACCGAAGCGGAAGGAGAACCGCGGCTGATCCACACCGTTCGAGGTGTGGGTTACGTGCTGCGTGAGACACCGCCCTGATGTCGCCGATGTGGCGGCGCTCGCGGGAACCGCGGGCGCCAGAAGAACCGTCAACTTCGCTGTCCTTGCGATGGCGCGTGATGTTGCTGGCCATGTCGATGGTGGCGATGGTCGTGGTGCTGATGGCAGTCGCCGTGTACGCGGTGGTCTCGGCCGCGCTCTACACCGATATCGACAACCAGCTGCAGAGCCGGGCGCAGCTGCTGATCGCCAGCGGCTCCCTGGCCGCCGACCCGGGCAAGGCCATCGAGGGCACGGCCTACTCCGACGTCAATGCGATGCTGGTCAACCCGGGCCGCTCGATCTACACCGCCAACCAGCAGGGCCAGACGCTGCCCGTCGGACAGCCGGAGAAGGCGGTGATCCGCGGTGAGCTGTTCATGTCCCGGCGCACGGTGTCCAACCAGCGGGTGCTGGCGGTGCACCTGCCCAACGGCAGCTCGCTGCTGATCTCCAAGAGCCTGGCGCCCACCAACGCGGTGATGACCAAGTTGAAGTGGGTGCTACTCGCGGTCGGCGGGATCGGTGTGGTGGTGGCCGCCATCGCCGGCGGAACGGTGGCCCGCACCGGGCTCAGACCGGTCGGGCGGCTCACCGAGGCTGCCGAACGGGTGGCCCGCACCGACGACCTGCGGCCCATCCCCGTCTTCGGCAGCGACGAGCTGGCCCGGCTCACCGAAACGTTCAACACGATGCTGCGTGCGCTGGCGGAGTCAAGGGAGCGCCAGGCCCGCCTGGTCGCCGACGCCGGGCACGAGTTGCGCACACCGTTGACCTCGCTGCGCACCAATGTCGAGCTCCTGATCGCCTCCTCGACACCGGGCGCCCCGCAGCTGCCGGACAGTGAGATGGCCGAACTGCGCACCGACGTCATCGCCCAGATCGAGGAATTGTCCACTCTGGTGGGCGATCTCGTCGATCTCACCCGTGACGATGCCGGCGGCGTCGTCCACGAGGCCATCGATGTCAGCGAGGTCGTCGACCGCAGTCTCGAGCGGGCACGCAGGCGCCGCATCGACGTTGTGTTCGACGTCGACGTGATCGGCTGGGAGGTGTACGGCGATCTCGCGGGCTTGTCCCGGGCGGTTCTCAATCTGCTCGACAATGCGGCCAAGTGGAGCCCGTCGGGCGGGCATGTCGGGGTGCGGCTGCGTCAGGTCGACGCCGCGCACGCCGAACTCGTCGTCTCCGACCAGGGACCTGGAATTCCGCCTCAGGAAAGGGGTCTGGTGTTCGAGCGGTTCTACCGGTCGGCATCGGCCCGTGCCATGCCCGGTTCGGGTCTGGGGCTGGCGATCGTCAAACAGGTCGTGGTCAAACACGGCGGCATGATCCGCATCGCCGATACCGTCCCCGGCGGCCAGCCGCCCGGCACCTCGTTCTTCGTGCTGTTGCCCGGTCGGCCGATCGTCCCGTCGACGTATTCGGATTCGGCTGAGAGCGAAATCACTGCCCAGATCCCGAAAGTACACGGGGACATGGGCTTTTCCGGCCAAAAACCATCGGCTGTGCCGAGTGTTATCTCAGTCGATTCTCAGTAGCACAAGGCAAGCTGGAACCAACGTTTCTAGGCATCTCGTCCAGAGAAAGAGCGACCTGACAACATGACCGACCATCCGAGGTACTCGCCGCCGCAGCAGCCCGGCCACACCACGCCGAATCCGCATGCGGCACCGGGGTATTCCCAGCACCCCCAGGCCGGTTATCAGCAGCAGTACGACTGGCGCTACGCCACTGCGCAGCAGCCGCAGTACCGTCAGCCGTACGACCCGTATGCCGCTGTCCGCCAAGGCAATCCGGCCACCGTCCCGGTGATGCAGCCGCCGCGGCAGCGGTCCCGTGCCGGTGCGCTGACAGCGGGCGCATTGGCGATCGCCGTGGTGTCTGCCGGTATCGGCGGCACCGTGGTACTGCTGGCGCACCCCGACCATCAGCCGGTCACCAGCGTCAACAACGCGTCGCCCAACGGTCCGGCCAACGTGCCGGCCGCCAACCTTCCGGTCGGCTCGGTGGAGCAGGTCGCCGCCAAGGTGGTGCCCAGCGTGGTCAAGCTCGAGACCGAGTTCGGCCGCCAGTCCGAGGAGGGCTCGGGCATCATCCTGTCCACCGACGGCCTGATCCTGACCAACAACCACGTCGTCGCCGCGGCCGTAGATAAAGGCCAGGGCGGTCCGCCCGCTGCCCCGCCGATCATTCCGGGCCTGCCCGGCGCTCCTGGCGCCCCCGGTGCCCCGGGTTCTCCCGGTGCCCCGGGTGCCCCCGGCGGGCCCGGTGAACCCGGTGGAGCACCGTCTGGTGGCGCCCCGACCACGACCGTCACCTTCGCGGACGGCCGCACCGCGCCGTTCACCGTGGTGGGCACCGATCCCGCCAGCGATATCGCCGTCGTGCGCGTGCAGGGTATCTCCGGGCTGACCCCCATCACCCTGGGCTCGTCGGCCAACCTGCGGGTCGGCCAGGACGTGGTGGCGGTCGGCTCGCCGCTGGGCCTGGAGGGCACCGTCACCACCGGCATCGTGAGCGCGCTGAACCGCCCGGTGGCCACCGGCGGTGACGTCAAGAATCAGAACACCGTGCTCGACGCCATCCAGACCGACGCGGCGATCAATCCCGGCAACTCCGGCGGCGCGCTGGTGAACATGGCCGGTGAGCTCGTCGGGGTCAACTCGGCGATCGCCACCATCGGCGGCGACTCGCCGGACGCCCAGAGCGGCTCGATCGGCCTCGGCTTTGCCATCCCGGTGGACCAGGCCAAGCGCATCGCCGACGAGCTGATCAGCACCGGCACCGCGACGCACGCGTCCCTGGGTGTGCAGGTCAGCAACGATGCCACCACCCACGGCGCCAAGATCGTCGACGTCACCAAGGGCGGTGCGGCTGATACCGCCGGCCTGCCCAGCGGGGTCGTCGTCACCAAGGTCGACGATCGGGTCATCGCCAGCGCCGACGCGCTGGTGGCGGCCGTCCGGTCACGGGCTCCCGGTGACAAGGTCACGCTGACCTACACCGCGCCCACCGGCGGGGACAAGACAGTGCAGGTCACACTGGGCAAGGCTGCCCAGTGATCCGCGTCGTGGGTGAACTTCCCGTGACGCGGGCCGATGCGACTGCCGCGATGTCGGTCGCCGGATATACGGTGAGATCCATGGAACAGCCAGGGGAGCTGGTGGGCCGTGCCCTCGTCGTCGTTGTCGACGACCGCACCGCGCACGGCGACGAGGAGGACCACAGCGGGCCGTTGGTCACCGAACTGCTCGCGGAGGCGGGCTTCGTGGTCGACGGAGTAGTTGTGGTCTCGGCCGACGAGATCGAGATCAGGAACGCCCTCAACACCGCCGTCATCGGGGGTGTGGACCTGGTTGTCTCGGTCGGTGGCACCGGCGTCACACCGCGCGACGTCACCCCTGAGGCCACCCGCACCATCCTCGACCGCGAACTTCTCGGCATCGCCGAGGCGCTGCGGGCTTCAGGCCTGTCGGCCGGCATTACCGACGCCGGACTGTCTCGCGGGCTGGTGGGGATCTCCGGCAGCACACTCGTGGTGAACATCGCCGGGTCGCGCTACGCCGTTCGCGACGGCATGGCGACGCTCAATCCGCTCGCCGCACACGTCATCGGCCAGCTGTCGAGCCTGGAGATCTGACCTTCCTTCTGGTCATTCCGCGGTCGCCATCTGTTCGGCGTACCGTTTCTTAAGGTTGTTGCAATACGACTGGGAGCCCTTGTGTTACAAGTCTGTGAACTGGGCAAATGCAGCGAATGTGATCTTTATCACAATTTAGACGAGGTGTGATGGACGCCAAGCGCCACGACCGCAACACAGTTAACAAGATCTTCGGTACCGAACTGCCTCAGGCGTCTTCCGATGAACGGGATCCGAACGGCGGGGGCGAAGACGCGGACCGCGACGAATGGCTGCGGGATAACGTTCCGCCGCACCATCATTAGCGCTTCGCAGGTGGTGGCAGCTGACCCGGACCCAGCGTCGTGTGACGCGAACCGGGCGCAAAGTTCATGCAACTGCGGATCCGGCGACCGTTGCGGGCTCAGGGACCTGCGGATTCCCGCGGGCTGTTGTTAGCCCCCCAGCAAACTTTGCCGTGCAAGATTCGATCCGGCGCACCCCATCGCTATGCGTTGCCGCCTCGATGCCGTGCCGTTATGTTCCTCGTGTCAACGATGAGCAAAGCGTAAGAGCAGAGTGTGAGGACTCTCATTTGATCTGCACTACGCAGTGTGCGGTGTCAGCATGTTGGGACCCGAGCACGGACCAAATTTCGGTGATCCTCCTCCGGGATCATCGACGACATAGCTAGGGAGAACATGAAGGTAATCGGTCGGGTACTGGTGGCCCTGGTCGCCGCCGTCGCGGCGATGTTCGTCGGGACAGGTACCTCTCACGCAGGTTTGGACAATCAGCTGAGTCTCGTCGACGGCGGTGGCCGTACGTTGACGATTCAGCAGTGGGACACCTTCCTGGACGGCGTGTTCCCCTTGGACCGCAACCGGCTGACCCGTGAGTGGTTCCACTCCGGCAAGGCTGTCTACAGCGTCGTGGGCTCCGGTGCCGACGAGTTCGCGGGCACCTTGGAGCTGGGCTACCAGGTGGGCTTCCCGTGGTCACTCGGTGTGGGTATCAACTTCAGCTACACCACCCCCAACATCCTGCTGGATGACGCGAACATCTCCCCGACGGGTTTCAACCCGCTGGGCTCGATCATCACCCCGAACCTGTTCCCCGGTGTGTCGATCAGCGCTGACCTGGGCAACGGCCCGGGCATCCAGGAAGTCGCCACCTTCTCCGTCGACGTCTCGGGCCCCAACGGCTCGGTGGCGGTGGCCAACGCCCACGGCACCGTCACCGGTGCGGCCGGCGGTGTGCTGCTGCGCCCGTTCGCTCGCCTGATCTCCAAGGCCGGCGACAGCGTCACCACCTACGGCGAACCCTGGAACATGAACTAACTCCCTGCACGTCAACAAAACGGCCCCCGGCTCACGCCGGGGGCCGTTTTGTTTGCGGGGAATCAGTCCCTGTCGCCGCTGGTGTAGGTGGCGGTGTCGGGGCTCGGGCCGGTGCCGGGGCCGGTCACCTGCTTGGGGGTGCCGCTGGCGTCGGCCAAGAGATCGCGGATCTCGGTAAGCAGGCTCAATTCGGTGTCGGTGGCCTGCTCGACCTCGCCCTTCTTGCGCAGCCGGTTGTACGGTACAACGACGAGGAAGTACACGACGGCAGCGACGAGCACGAAGTTGATGAGTGCCGAGAGCACGACGTTGAGGTCGATGGTCTGGCCGCCGCCGATGTCGATCCGCAGGATGCCGTACTCGGAGTTCTTGTCGGCGCCGATGCGGTTGATCAACGGCTGCAGGATGCTGTCGGTGAACTTGGTGACGAGCGCGGTGAACGCGGTGCCGATGACCACCGCGACCGACAGGTCAACGATGTTGCCGCGGGAGAGGAACTCCTTGAAGCCTTTCAACACGAGTATTGCCCTTTCTGGTGGCGAGTGATTCGCAGAGACCTCGAAGGGTAATACCTGTCTGCCCGCGGAAAGCAGACCAAAGGTCCTGTTCGGGGGTCTAGTGGATCGTCAGCGTGACGGTCTGCACAAGGGTGGCACCGGCCAGCGAGTTCGCCGCCGAGGCGGGCAGCGCCACCAGGACCACACGATCGTCACCCGAGCCCACTGCCTTCGGTTTGGCCGACACCAGCACCACGATGGCATTGGCGGCGACCACCCGTGGTTGGGCGTCCGGTTCGGCCGACACCGCGCCGAGCACGTCGACCACGTCGCCGGGGCGGATCAGGTCCAGGACGGCGGCATCGGCCAGATGCAGCGGAACCACCCGTGCGTCCGGTCCTGCCGTCAGCCCGGTCAGCCGCGAGCCCAACACACGGACGTCGGTCAGAATCTCCCCGCGACGGGTGGGGCCGGCCAGCGTCGCACCGACGATCTGCGTGGTGGCGTGTTGATAGCCGTCGGGAAGTGTTGCCGCAGAACGGCTTTCAACCCGGACATCGTCAGCTGTCAGCGTGACACCGGGGCTGAGGTCGCGGGCGGCTACCACCACGTCGGTGCGGGCATCACCGGGATCGGGGCGCAGCGCTGCGACGCCCGCGAGGAGGACCAGGGCTGCCGCGGCGACGCGTCGCGCCAGAACGGTGCGGGCGAAGTCGGGTCGCAGCGCACGCGAAAGACGGCTCAGCAGAGTCGGATTGAGCGATTCGCCCATGCGGCCACGCTAGGTGACGCGCGGAGTCCTGGCGCTCGGCCGGGCGGGCGGCCTGTGGATAACTAGCTGGAGGCGGCGGCAGCCGGAGTCGACGAGCTGGAACTCGACGTCGAACTCGAGCCGGTGCTCGCTGCCGACGAGTCGCTGGTGCTCGACGACTTTTCCGAGCTCGATGACTTTTCCGAACTCGACGCGGACGACTCCGACTTGGCGGTGCTCTTCGAGGCGTCCCGGCTGTCGGTGCGGTAGAAGCCGCTGCCCTTGAAGACCACGCCCACGGAGTTGAACAGCTTGCGCAGGCGCCCGGAGCACTTGGGGCAGGTGGTCAGCGCATCGTCCGTGAAGGCCTGCACAGCATCGAAGCGGTTGTCGCACTCGGTGCACGCATAGCTGTAGGTCGGCACATGAACCTCCGGAAGGAAACAAAACTTGTTAGCACTCTACCGTGTCAAGTGCTAGAACCGCCATCCGGTGGGTATCATTCCCCTCACGCTGCACGGGGGAGCGGCAGGCCGTAAATTGCCGCGAAAGCGGTTTCAGGGGGAGTCCGGCAGTGCATGGTGTTTCCGTGGCGTCATTATCCGTCGCCGAGAGCGACCAGTCCCTGGTGCGGGGTCAGTGCATGCGTCATCAGGATGTCGTGCGCCTCGCTGGGCAGTTCCGCGACGAGCTCCTCGTCGCGGACCACCGCCACCAGCCGTGCGCCCGGGGCGCACAGCGGCAGCGAACGGTCGTAGTAGCCGCCGCCTCGGCCCAGCCGCACGCCGCGGCGGTCCACCGCCAAGGCCGGCACCAGCACGACCGATGCCTGGGCCACCGCCGTCGGATCCAGCCGCGGGCCGGTAGGTTCGAGCAGGCCGAACCGGCCGGCGTGCAGGTTTCCGGGCGCGTACTCACCCCACAGCAGCGCCTGCGGGTCCCCGGCGCGGGTCACCGGCAGCAGCACCCGCGCGCCCAGATCGCGCAATCGGTCCAGCAGCTCCGGCGAGCCCGGTTCGGCGCCGACGGGCACGTAGGCGCAGACCGTGTCACCGGGTTGGGCGACGGCGGCGAGGTGGCTGCTCAACGCGCGGGCCTCGGCCTCGCGGACCTGGTCGGGAACGGCGCGGCGCGCGGCCAACAGCGCGGCTCTGTGTTGAGCTTTCGTTCCGGCACGCACGACGTCCACCATGTCAGCGAGCGCAGCCATTGCGCCATAGGGAAGGTCCAGCAGTTGCGGATAGGGTGTGAACGATGACGCCGTCAGTGGTTCCGTTCCCGCGCACGGCGATTGTGCCCGCGGCGGGCCTGGGGACGCGTTTTTTGCCGGCGACCAAGACGGTGCCCAAGGAATTGCTGCCGGTCGTCGACACTCCGGGTATCGAGTTGGTCGCCGAGGAAGCCGCCGAGGCCGGTGCCGAGCGGCTGGTGATCGTCACCTCGGAAGGCAAGGACGGCGTTGTCGCCCACTTCGTCGAGGACCTGGTGCTGGAAGGCACGTTGGAGGCCCGCGGCAAGAAGGCGATGCTGGAGAAGGTCCGTCGGGCCCCGGCGCTGATCAAGGTCGAGTCGGTGATCCAGCACGAGCCGCTGGGATTGGGCCATGCGGTCAGCTGCGTGGAGCCGGTGCTCTCCGATGACGAGGACGCGGTGTCGGTGCTGCTGCCCGATGACCTCGTGCTGCCCACGGGTGTGCTCGAGACGATGGCCAAGGTGCGCGCCAAGCGGGGCGGCTCGGTGTTGTGTGCCATTGAGGTGTCCGCGGCCGAGGTCAGCTCCTACGGCGTCTTCGACGTCGAGACGGTGCCAGACGCGACCAACCCGAACGTGTTGCGGGTCTTGGGCATGGTGGAGAAACCCAAACCTGAGGATGCGCCCTCGCACTTCGCTGCGGCCGGGCGCTACCTGTTGGATCGGGCGATCTTCGACGCACTGCGCCGGGTGGAGCGTGGTGTGGGCGGGGAGATTCAACTCACCGATGCCATCGAGTTGTTGATCAAGGAAGGCCACCCGGTGCATGTGGTGGTCCATCGCGGGTCTCGACACGACTTGGGAAATCCCGGCGGCTACCTCAAGGCTGCGGTTGACTTTGCGTTGGATCGTGACGACTATGGCCCGGACTTGCGGCGATGGTTGGTCGCGCGACTGGGCCTGACCGAAAAGACCGAACAGTAGGGGCTGCGGCGGGCCTGCGCGACCGGGGCTCGAGGCAGAAAGGCGCGCTGTGCGCTCGGTAGAAGAACAGCAGGCCAAGGTGGCGGCTGCCGCGGTGGCGCCCCGCCCTGTTCGGGTTGCGATCGCCGAGGCGCAGGGACTGATGTGCGCCGAGGAAGTCATCACCGAACATCCGCTGCCGGGATTCGACCAGGCTGCCATCGACGGTTACGCCGTGCGCAGCGTCGACGTGCTGGCCGTCGGCGACGACGACGAACAGGGCAGCGAGATCAGCCTTCCCGTGATGGGCGTGATCGAGGCGGGCACCCGCACGCCGAGCCGGCTGCAACCCAAGCAGGCCGCACGTGTCCAGACCGGCGCCCCGATGCCGACGCTGGCCGACGCGGTGCTGCCGCTGCGCTGGACCGACGGCGGTCAGACCCGGGTGCGGGTGCTGCGCGGGGTCCGGTCGGGCGCCTACGTCCGGCACACCGGTGACGATGTGCAGCCCGGTGACGTCGCGGTGCGCGCCGGCGCGATCATCGGGGCCGCCCAGGTCGGCCTGCTGGCTGCGGTGGGACGTGAGCGGGTGTTGGTGCACCCCCGGCCGCGGGTGACGGTGATGAGCGTGGGCGGCGAGCTCGTCGACATCAGCCGCACGCCCGGCAACGGCCAGGTCTATGACGTCAACTCCTACGCGCTGGCCGCGGCCGCGCGCGACGCCGGCGCCGAGGTGAACCGGATCGGGATCGTCACCACCGAACCCAAGGAACTGCGGGAGGTGGTGGAGGGCCAGCTCAGTCGCGCCGAGGTCGTCGTCATCGCCGGCGCGGTCGGCGGTGCGGCGGCCGAGGGTGTGCGCACCGTGCTGTCCCAGCTCGGTGAGATGGAGGTCAGCCGGATCGCGATGCATCCCGGTTCGGTGCAGGGCTTCGGTCAGCTCGGTCGGGACGCGGTGCCGACGTTCCTGCTGCCGGCCAATCCGGTCAGCGCGCTGGTGGTGTTCGAGGTGATGGTGCGGCCGCTGATCCGGCTGTCGCTGGGCAAGCGGTCACCCATGCGGCGTGTCGTGCAGGCCCGCGCGCTGTCGCCGATCACCTCGGTCGCCGGCCGTAAAGGTTTTCTGCGTGGGCAGCTGATGCGCGACCAGGACACCGGCGATTACCTGGTGCAGGCGCTGGGCGGCGCACCCGGCGCCTCGTCGCATCTGCTGGCCACGCTGGCCGAGGCGAACTGCCTGGTGGTGGTTCCCACCGAGACCGAGCAGGTGCGCACCGGCGAGGTCGTCGACGTGGCCTTCCTGGCTCAGCGCGGCTGAGCCCGTGAATCTCTGGCGCAGTAGCTCGCTGCATCCGGGCTGGCCGACTCCCGTCGGTCCGCTGCGGGTGCCCGCCGGTCTGGTCCGGCTGCGGCCGGTGCGGATGCGCGATGCCGCCCAGTGGAGCCGGATCCGGTTGGCCGACCAGTCGCGGCTGGAGCCCTGGGAGCCGACGGCTGAGGTGGATTGGACTGTGCGCCATGCCGTTTCGTCATGGCCGCCGGTGTGTTCGGGTCTTCGGGCCGAGGCCCGCAAGGGCAGGATGCTGCCGTATGTGATCGAGCTCGACGGGCATTTCTGCGGTCAGCTGACGATCGGGAACGTGACGCACGGGGCCCTGCGGTCGGCCTGGATCGGCTACTGGGTGTCCAGTGCGGTGACCGGCCGGGGGATAGCTACCGGTGCGCTGGCGCTGGGGCTGGACCACTGCTTCGGGCCGGTGACCCTGCACCGGGTAGAGGCCACGGTACGGCCGGAGAACGCGGCGAGCCGGGCGGTCCTGGCCAAGGCCGGGTTCCGCGAGGAGGGCCTGCTGAAGCGGTATCTGGACGTCGACGGGGCGTGGCGCGACCACCTTCTGGTGGCCATGACGGTCGAGGAGGTGGACGGCTCGGTGGCGGCCCGTCTGGTCGACCGAGGACTCGCCCGCTGGAGCTGACGCCCACGTCACCTGTTACTAATGTGACATTTGTGGCTGTTGGTGCTTGTCATGGCCTAATTACACGTGTGTAATTGTCTGCGGCGCGCCGTCTCGGGTTGCGTAGGTCACGGACCTAGCCTGAACGGGAAAGGAGCAGGCCACCATGCCAAGCATCCCCCAGTCATTGCTCTGGATCTCACTTGTGGTGCTCTGGTTGTTCGTGTTGGTGCCGATGCTCATCAGTAAGCGCGACACTGTTCGTCGCACGAGCGACGTCGCACTGGCCACCAGAGTGCTCAACGGCGACGACAAGTCCCGGCTGTTGCGCCGCAAAGGCCGACCGGCCGCAGGCCACCACCACGATCCCGACTGGCAGCGCGACGACGACGAGTTCGACGACCACGACGAGGTCGACGAGGAGCTGGCCGAACCCGTGCGGACCCGCGCCGTGGTCGTCGTCGCCGCGGTAGCCGAAGAAGTGCGCGCCGACGAGGACTACCTCGACGTTGACGTGGTCGACGAGGATTCCGGCGCACTGCCGGTCGGCGGCGGCGCGGTGCGCGCCCAGGCCGCTCAGCCGACCCTGTTCGACGAGGCGGCAGAACCCGTCGTCAAGGCCGAACCCGAGCCCGCGCCGGAACCCGCGCCTGAGCCCGTCGCCGAGCTGGACGCCACCCAGGAGTTCGACGCCGTCACCGACGACGACCCGCAGGACGGCACCGCCGACGAATACGAATACGTCGACGACACCTCGGGTTTGGAAACCGAGGACGAGCCGGCGACCTCGGCGACGCCCAGGGTGGGCCGCTCGCGGCGCCTCGAGTCCAGCACCGCGGCCGCGGTAACGGCACGCAAGTACCGGTTCCGCAGGCGGATGCTGACGGCGATGTCGGCGATCATGATCCTGACCGCCGTGCTGGCGTTCACCGTGAGCCGCGACCTGTGGTGGGCCTGCGCCAGCACCGCCGTGGTCACGATCCTGTACCTGGGCTACCTGCGCCGCCAGACCCGCATCGAGGAGCAGGTGCGTCGCCGCCGGCAGCAGCGGATGGCGCGCTCGCGGCTCGGGGTGGAGAACACCGAGGACCGCGAGTACGACGTGGTGCCCTCACGGCTGCGCCGGCCGGGTGCGGCCGTGCTCGACATCGACGACGAGGACCCGATCTTCGAGCACCTCGACGAGGTGCCGTTCGCGCGGCATTACGACCTGCCGCGCGCAGCCGGCCAGTAGCCCGGGCGGTTTCAGCCGGTGGGCCTTCGACTGGTAGCCTGCTAGCGTCCAAGGGGCTATAGCGCAGTTGGTAGCGCGTCTCGTTCGCATCGAGAAGGTCAGGGGTTCGATTCCCCTTAGCTCCACTTTTAGAAACTGCGACTTTTTGGGCAGCCTAAGGCTTCAAGATCGAACTCGCTCCGCATCGCGGACTGGCAGGTTCGTGGTGCAACTCATGAATAACTGCTGTTGTCCACGAAGTAGGCATGTCGTCGACAAGGCAAGGGGATTGCCCGACCGTTCTGCCCGAAAATTGGGTGACCGCAACGGGTGTCCCTGCTGTTGGGCGCGGTTGTGCAGGCTGGGTGTGTGGTTCAAGGGTGACTCGGTAGCCGAGGGTTTCGAGTTGGGTGACTGCTCGTTCGGCATTAGCCGACACGAATGGGTGGCGATCGAACGTTAGGGATAACGCATCGTCGCCACGGGCCAGGGGAACAACGTGCTCAACGTTCCTGTGAGTTGGTTTTCGAGTAGTCGAGTACTCACTCGGTCTCGGCTGTCTGGAATGAGACTGGACTGATCACTCAGCAATGGGTTCGCCGAATGAGTGGTCAACAGCTACGTGTACTTGGAGGTACGCCATGTCTCGTTCGATCCGACTTATCTATCGGAATCAGCAAGGCCGGATGCAGAAGAACTTCAACTGGGATGCGATCAACAAGTCGTCGTCGGTCCTCGTTACCGCCGTCGAGTGGCAACCCGGCACCGATCCGCTCGACGAGCGAGGCCGACCGCACGTGGGCGATGCCAATGTCTACGTCACAAACATCGGAGCGCACGATCCAGAGGGCGGTACTGGCGGGGTCGAGTTTGTGCTCCATGTGGACTGGGATAGTCCGTTGATCATCCAAGTGACGATCACCGTGTTGGACGAAATTGAAGCTTTCCAAGTGGTCTGACCCGAGACACTAGTTAGCTTCCAGCTACCGCCTGTGGAGCTGCTGTGAACGGTTTACTGCAGCGCTTCGTGGGGCTAATGTCACACCCGGATTGCGCGGGACCGCGTCTTCGTCGGGCCAGGGGTCAAGAATGAGTTCAGACGCGAAAGCCACGGACTTTGTCGGTGAGCTATTCAAGCTCATGCCAAGCACATCGGGAGTCATGCTGGCACTGGTCGGCGGTCTTGCCACTCGTGGAACTCCATCAAGTGACGTGTTGTGTACGATTCGGATCGCGGCCATTCTTCTGCTCGCGTGCATCTTCCTATCTTTCCTCGGGTATCAATTTATGATTAGTAAGTTGCAAGGCAACGATGCGGATGTGTCGAAGAGTGGTTCGGTCCAACTTGTCTTCTTTTTGGCGGAGCTCGCCTTCTTTGCGGGGAGTGCAACCGTAATCGTTAGCTTGTTTCTCATCTAACAATAGGGGGGCCGGTGCCGAGATCGTTCGAAGAATATGGCCTTGTGTCCGATGAGTTTGGCGGGCTTGTTCTCGAAGACCCTGCCCTGTTCGATGCCTTTTTGGTCCGAGTGGTCGAGGATCTTGATGTGTGCCAACAGATGACTGCAGGTTATTTGGATAGGAGCGAGATTGACGAGAGGGTTTCTGCGCGGGCATTCAGCACGCTCGATTCTCTCAATCGACCCGCTCTCGCGCAGCGTGGCGGAGAATTCGGATTTCTCTTTTCGGCGCAAAATGGGTCAGAATCTCCGGATATTCTGCGTGCAGGCGTGTACGAAGTGGTTCGCACCTACATACGCGGACCACTCGAATACAGTGGGTCTAGTCTTGGCCAATTCGCTAACGTCGTGACGGCAGTGGCGTACGACGCATTATCTACCGGTGGGCGGCACGCCCGCGAGGATGAAACCGACGTCGTTTCACTTCGGCACTGGCTTCCAGCATGCGAACGGTGGCCGTGGCCGCTCAACCGTTTCTGTTGAGCTGCTCGACACGCTGCTATCGAGGCCAGGGCTACCGCCCAGACTGCACATCAGCTCTGGCGTAGGGCTGGCAGAAGCCCAGCGGTGGTCCACCCGAAATTGGTGGTCGGTGCGCCTACCGAAACCGACGAACGCGAATTTTGTCACCGTGCGCCAGCTTCGGAGGGCGTCAACGAGGAGATGGATTTCGCACCGTCCCCCGAGGCGCCGGCTGCCTATGCTGGGCATCGCTTTAGCGATTCGCCGAGCGAAGTACGGCCGCACGTCATGCTTTACATCGTTTGGCCAGACGAGATAGCTATACCATCTGCCACGCCAGGGTTCGATTCCTCTTAGCTCCACTGAAGTTTGTGCAGTTCGCCGCGTTATCGCGGCAGTCTCGTCACCACCACCCGCTCGGGTGTGAAGCTCACGCCGCGGCCGGTGATGATGTCGTCGGCAGTCGCGCTGTCATCCCATGTGAGTGCGGCCCGCCCGGAGAGCTGAAGCGTTGTCCCCGTGTCGAAGTCGATGAAGAGCAGCGCTGCGCTCGGGTCGACGGCGATGTTGCCCAGGCTGTTGAACAGGTTGTTGCCGGGATAGTCGGGGAACCACAGCCGGTCGTGGGCGGCGAGCACGAAACCGGCCGGGCCGCCACGGTGCGATGCGTCGGATCCCGACACCGGATGCGTCGTGCCGAGGAAGAACGTGTCGGCCCGTTGGATCAGCCTGCGGTCCTCGGCCCGCAGCGCCTCCCCGGTGTAGACCGGCTCGCGGTCCGCGCCGGCCGCGCCATCCGGAGTGATCGAGGTGTGGATGTACTTCGGGCAGTTGCCGTACGACTGGTCGACCTCGATCACGAGCCCCGACGGGGTGGGACTCACCACCCCGTTGATGCGCCAGCGTCGCCGGGTGGCGAAGTCGATGACGATCACGCCGGCGGGCTGGCCTGCCGGCATGTCATGCAGCGGGTCGGCGTCGGCAATGCGGGCATCGACCTGCAGCGTGGTCGGGTTGACGGCGGCGAGGAAACCCGGGTCGCCGAGTACCGGCGACGTCCACAGTCGGCCTTCGGCGTCGCGGGCGGTCAGTACGGCCAGTTGTGCGCTGGCCAGAAGGGCGGTGCTCGCGCCGCGGAGTTGACCGCGGGCCAGCATGGGGGCCAGCCGCTCGGCCTGCGCACCGACTCCGGCCAGGTTCTGGACGGCGAGTTCGCCGCTGTGGAATCCCACCGCGGCGTCCCCGCTCCCGTTCGTCACAGCGGGTGCCGGCCGGCGAAGGCGACCACCCGCTGAGTGGGTGTCGCGGCCGTGTCCGCGGTGATCGCCGGACCGAAGAGGTTCTGCGGCCGCAGAGCCGGAACCAGCGCAGAGCCGACCGCTTCGGCCAACTCGGCCTCGGCGTCGTCGAACTCCACGGGCCGGTCGAGGGCGACCGCGAGATCCCAGCTGTGGATCAGCGTGGAGTAGGTGACGATGCCGACGGCCTGCCCGGCGGGCATCACACCGAGCGCCGTCGAAATCGGGGCCTGCCAGTCGGTGACGGTCGCCCACGCATGGTGTGAACGGTGCACCGAATTCTCGACCACCGCAAGCGGCGTCGCGCCGAGGATGTCCGCGCCGCTGAACAGTTCTTCCTCGGTCGGCCCGCCCTGGCCGTCGACACCGGACGCGAAGGCGTCGATCGAGGCGACGGTGTGGCTGAGCAGTGACCGTACGTTCCAGCCGGTGCAGGGACTCGGCAGGTCGAGATCCGCGGTCGCGAGCGAGGCGGTCAGGGTGACGAGTCGCCGGTCGGCGCTGTGCAGGAGGTTGAGCGAGGTCATCGGGATCCTTCTCTGGGGTGCTAACGCTATTAATTGATTACTGACGTTAGTCAGCATGCACAGAACGCACTAACGATGTCAAGTTGCTGTTATCGTTAGTCGGGTGGACATCGAGACGCGGCTCGCCGACGCGCAGGCGGCCGGCTTCTTCGTCGCGGGGGAGCCGCTGGCCGTGGATCTCGCCGACACCTTGATCACCGTGCAGGATCCGCCGGTCGACCTCGTACCTGATGACGCGATGTGCCGACGGTGGTGGAATCTCCAAGCCGACCGGCTTCCGCAGGGGATCGCGGTACCGCCGCGCGAGCCCACCGTCGAATTGCGCCGCGCCGTCCGGGAGATCCTCGACGCACAGCTCACCGGCGCCACCCAGGACCCGGCCGCCGTGCGGGCCGTTAACGACGTCAGCGCACGGGCGACGGCGATCCGGCGCCTCGAGCACTCCAGCGCCGGATGGGCCGCCGTGACCAACTGGCAGGCGCCCGCGGACCAGCCCCACGACATCGCCCTTGCCGTGGTGGCCGACAGCCTCATCGACCTGCTGACCGGGCCCGGCCTCGGCCGCCTACGCCGGTGCCACAATCCCGCCTGCAGCATGCTGTTCGTCGCCACCGACGCGCGCCGGAAGTTCTGCACCCAGAACATCTGCGCCAACCGCACCCGGGTGGCCCGGCACTACCGCCGGCACCGCGATACCTGAGGTCCGCTGCGCAGACCGCGTTGTCGATCTGGCACCCGAACGTTATGAGTTCCTGCTCGTCGCAACCGCTGGGGCCGTGTCACTGTCGATCCCGTGGCTTTCATGGATCCGATGAGGATCGACAACCGGCTCTCCGCGCGCTGCGCGGCGGTCGCGTCGATCGGCGCAGCCGTCATCCATCTCGGCGTCGCGCCTGCGCACTGGCGGGACTGGGCGGTCTCCGGGGTGTTCTTCGCCTCGATCGCGGTGTTCCAGCTGATCTGGGGATTCCTGGCCTGGTCGCGTCCGACGGCGGTGGCACTCGCCGCCGGCATCGCGGTCAATGCCGGCTCTGTGGGCCTCTGGATCGTCTCACGGACGGTCGGCATGCCGTTCGGGCCGCACGCCGGTCAGCCCGAAGCGGTGGAAGCAGCCGGTATCTGCGTGCTTCTGCTGCAGTGTTACGTGATCATGGGCGCATTGTGGACTTGGCTGAGAAGCTCTCGGGCACAACAGGTTTCCGGTACCGGGCGAGCGCTGGTCCTGCTCGGCGCCAACTCTGTGATGGCGGTCGCGGTTACGGTGGGCCTGGCGTCCGGATTGCAGGGCCATCACCACGACCTCCCGCCGGCGGCGACAGCCACGCACACCGATTCCGCCCAGACCCCGCACGCGGAACCGGTGACGAACATGGGGCTGCACACCGGCGGCGACCACCACGATCACCCCTGACGGCGCGCGGCTCAGCCGGCGGGGGGCCTGCCGCGGCTGGCGATCACGGCCTTGGCGACATCGGTCAGCTTGATGTTGAAGTCCTGCGAACTGCGGCGCAGCACCTCGAACGCTCTCGGTTCGTCGATGTCGTTGAGCACCATGAGCATGCCGACGGCCTTGCCGATCTCGCGGTTGCTCAACAGTGCGGACCGCAGCCCCTCGGCGTCCTCCCCGCGGGCGGCCGCGGCAGCCGCGACGCTGGCGAATGACGCCATGATGATCGCCCGGCCCGCGGCGTAGGAGTCGAATGCGCCCGGAGTGTCGGAGAACAGGTTGAGCGCGCCCACCTTGTGCTGGTCGACCATCAAGCGGAACGCCATCATCCCGCGAACCGGTGTGTCCGCGAGCAGCCGCTTCGCCAGCGTGGGCCACTGGCTGAAGGTGTGCAGGTCCGGCTCCACCTGGGCGGATTCCTCCTCGATGGCGTCCACGCAGGGGCCTTCCCCGGTCGCGCGCTCCAGGTCGTCCACCCGCCGCGCGACCTCATCGGTGGCCGCCACCGTCACGTAGTCGCCTTTGCGTTTGAGCAGGATGCTGGCGTGGTCGCAGCCGGGAACGATCATGGTCGCCGCCAGGCAGATGGCCGGATGAACGTCATCCAAGCCCGACCCCTGGTAGACGATGTCGGCCAGGTTCGCGAAGACCGCCTGAGGCTCGACGGTATCGCCGGGCGCCGACACCTCGTCGGATTCTCTGGTTGTCATCCGTCAAGCATGTCCGACAGAAGAGTCGCTGGCCAGCGGCAGTCGGCTACTGCCCGGCAATGTCGACCGGCACGGGGACGTCACAGCGGTTGTGGAAGTCCACCGACGGCTGCCGGATGCCCTGAACTTCCGCTTTCACCTGCGGGTTCGCATCGAGATAGGCCTTGGCCTCGGCCCGCTTCTGGTCCATCGGCAGGTCCTTGAGGCCGGTGAAGAAGTCGTTGACGTCAGGATGGGTGAACAGATAGCCGGACAACGCGAAGCTGACGCCGGACATGACGCCGGCCAGGTCGGCGGAGGTGCAGTTGGGCGGCGGATCGGCCGCCGCGGGTCCGGCGGCAGCGAGCAGTACTGCGCCGGCACCGAGCCCGACCGCGACTGTTCGGCCCACCGAGTAGGTGAGAGATGACATGGTGCTCCTCCGGCGTGCTGTCGACGCGCGCTACCGTCGCAGGGTATCTGCCGGGTGCTCGGTGATGTGGATGATCGACGCTCCGACCTCTTCTGCTCGCCGCGATCAATAATTACTGACACCGCGTCAATAGCATCAATATTGTTGTTGCAGTGCGTAATTGACCTTCGCGATGGTCGATCTTCGGCGATCGGCGGTAGTGCACAGATCTCGACATCTGGATACCTTCTTGCAACTGGAACAAGTGACAATCCCGAGGAGTAAGCGGGCGCGCGTCAGCGTGCCCGCGCATGGCCTATGACTACTGCTGTTGAGATTCTCACGACGGGCCCGACGCTGAAGGTCGATGGTGACCTGGTCAGCCGATTCGCCACGTGCTGCAAGGCATTGGGGCTGTCGGTGTATGGCAGGCGCCGGCCCGCTGACCTGACCGCGGCCCGTTCGGGTTTCGCGGCGCTGACCCGCATCGCGCAGGACCACAACGATGCCTGGGTGGGACTGGCCGCCGCGGGGGAGACGACCCCGCAGGTTCTCCACGCGATCTCCGCCACCGCGCACACCGCCGGGGCCCTGCAGCGTCGCATCGAACTCGACGCCGGCGCCCTGACGTTCAGCTACGACAGCGGGCTCTACCTGACGTTCCAGGCCAGCCGGCCCGATGACTTTCATCTTGCCTACGCGGGAGATCTGTTGTCCCGGGGTGCCTTCGCCGAGGCGGCCGAGGTGGTCGCAGACGTCACCGAGCGCAGACCCGACTCGCGGGAAGCCCGATGGGCGGCCGTCGCGGTCAACTACCGGGCGCAGCGGTGGTCCGATGTGGTCCGGTTGCTCACCCCGATCGTCAACGACACCGAGGCCGACGACCTGTTCCGGCACGCGGTCAGAGTCGCGCTGGGAACCGCGCTGGCTCGCCTCGGGATGTTCGCACCCGCCCTGTCCTACCTGGAAGATCCGTCCGGACCGGTCGAGGTCGCGGCGGTGGACGGCGCGCTCGCCAAGGGGTTGACGCTGCGTGCCCAGGGCGAGGAGGACGAGGCGCAGGACACCCTGCAGGACCTCTACGCTGCGAACCCGGAGAACGCCGAGGTCGAGCACGCGCTGCTGGATCCCACCTACGGGATCAGCGTCACCACGGCCGCCCGCATCGAGGCCCGCAGCGACCCGTGGGACCCGGCCACCGAACCCGGTGAGGACGATTTCATCGACCCGGGGGCACACGAGCGAAAAGCCACCCTGCTGACCGAAGCCGAGCGCCAGCTCGGCGAGTTCATCGGTCTGGAGGAGGTCAAGGATCAGGTTTCGCGGCTGAAGAGTTCGGTCGCCATGGCGCTGCTGCGCCAGGAGCGTGGTCTGACGGTTGCGCAGCGTTCGCACCATCTGGTCTTCGCCGGCCCGCCGGGAACCGGTAAGACCACCATCGCCCGGGTGGTCGCCAAGATCTATTGCGGGCTGGGCCTGTTGAAGAAGGAGAACGTCAAGGAGGTGCACCGGGCTGATCTGATCGGTCAGCACATCGGTGAGACCGAGGCCAAGACCAACGCCATCATCGACAGCGCGCTGGACGGGGTGCTGTTCCTCGACGAGGCCTACGCATTGGTGGCCACTGGGGCCAAGAACGACTTCGGTCTGGTGGCCATCGACACCCTGCTGGCGCGGATGGAGAACGACCGCGACCGCCTGGTGGTGATCGTCGCCGGCTACCGCGCCGACCTCGACCGGTTCCTGGACACCAACGAGGGCCTGCGTTCCCGGTTCACCCGCAGCATCGACTTCCCGTCCTACACCGCCGGTGAACTCGTCGAGATCGCCAGCGCGATGGCCCGCCAACGCGACAGCGTCTTCGACGCAGCGGCATTGGACGATCTCCGTTCGCTGTTCACGCATTTGGCGTCGTCGAGCACCCCCGATGCGGCCGGCGTCGAGCGCCGCAGCCTCGACGTCGCCGGCAACGGCCGCTTCGTGCGCAACGTCGTCGAACGCTCCGAGGAGGAACGCGAGTTCCGCCTCGATCACTCCGAGCATTCCGGTTCCAGCGCCTTCACCGACGAGGATTTGATGACGATCACCGCCCCGGATGTGGTCAATGCCGTGCGGCCGTTGCTGCGCGGACTGGGCTTGGCGGAGCCGGCATGACGGGCCCGGCCCGCGACCCGCAGGACCGCCAATCCTTCACGGCGCGTACACCTGTGAACGCCAACCCCGACCGGGTGAGCTACCGGCGGGGGTTCGTCACCCGCCACCAGGTCACCGGCTGGCGATTCGTGTTGCGGCGCATCGCATCCGGCGTCGCCCTCAACGACACCCGGATGCTCGTCGACCCGCTGCGCGGCCAGTCCAGGGCAGTGCTGACCGGTGTCCTGCTTGCGGTGACCGGCTTGATCGGCTGCTTCGTGTTCTCGGTCATCAGGCCCGGCGGCGAGGTGGGCAACAACGACGTGCTCGCCGACCGTGACAGCGCAGCGCTGTACGTGCGCGTCAACGACGTCCTGCACCCGGTGCTCAACCTGACCTCGGCGCGGCTCGCGGTCGGCAAGCCGGTCAACCCGGCCGACGTGCGAAGCACCGCCCTGGACACGCTGTCGCGTGGACCGGCGATCGGCATACCCGGTGCCCCGGAACGGATCGTGCAAGACGGGACGCGCGACGCGAACTGGACGGTGTGCGAGGGACTCCCACCGGCCGCGGCAGGGGTGACCGTCATCGCCGGCCCGCTCGTCGAGAACGGCGAGCACGCGAAACCACTGCAGTCGGGCTCCGCCATCCTCGCCGACAACGGCAGCGGAAAGTGGTTGCTGTGGAACGGCCGCCGCAGCGCGATCGACCTCAACGACCGGTCGGTGACCTCCGCACTGGGACTGGGCAACGAACTCCCGGCCGCCCGGCCGATCTCGCCGGCACTGTTCAACGCCATCCCGGAAAGCGCTCCGCTGAGCCAGCCCGTCATCGCCGACGCCGGCCAGCCACCCGCCTACGCACTTCCCGCCGGGATACCGGTCGGCAGCGTGGTCAGTGCATACGGCCCGGACAATGCGCCGGTGTTCTACGCCGTCCTCGCCGACGGTGTGCAGGAGATCTCGCCGGTGCTCGCCGCGGTGCTGCGCAACGGCAACTCGTACGGGTTCGCACAGCCGCCGCAGCTCACCGCCGACGACATCGCCCGCGCACCGGTGTCACGGGCGCTGGACGCCGCGGCCTTCCCGGACCGCGAGGTGAAGATCGTCGACACCTCGGCGTCCCCGGTCACCTGCCTGCACTGGGCCAAGCCGGACGGCGCCAGCGTGAGCTCGCAGACCCTGCTGGCCGGCGGGACCCTGCCGGTCGGCCAGAATGCACCCGGTGTCGACCTCGTGCGATCCGGCGGGGCGCAGCGTGCGGTGCTCAAACCCGGGGTCGGGTACTTCGTCCAGACCGTCGGTCAACAGCCGGCATCGCCGAGCGCCGGCTCACTGTTCTGGGTCTCCGACACCGGTGTGCGTTTCGGTATTGACGGGGGGACGGCTAAGGACGGCACCAAGAAAACCGTTGCCGCACTGGGCCTGACCCAGCCGCCGCTGCCGGTCCCGTGGTCAGTGCTCGCCCTGCTCACCCCCGGTCCTGCGTTGTCGCAGGCCGATGCCCTTGCCGCCTACACCGGGACGGAGAACCGATGAGCAGGCTCATCTTCGAGGCGCGCAGGCGCCTGCCCACGCCGCAGGTGCGCAAGGGTGCGATCGTCATCGAGCCGCCGCCGGAGCTGCCCAGGGTGGTGCCGCCGTCGTTGCTGCGCCGCGTGCTGCCGTACCTGATCGTCGCGCTGATCATCGGGATGATCGTGGCGATGGTCGCCACCGGCATGAAGATCATCTCGGCGCAGACCCTGTTCTTCCCGTTCGTCCTGCTGCTCGCGGCCACGGCGCTGTATCGCGGCTCCGACAACAAGATTCGCACCGAAGAGGTCGACGCCGAACGCGCCGACTACTTGCGCTACCTCTCGGTGGTCCGCGACAACGTCCGCGCCCAGGCCGCCGATCAGCGCGCGGCCGCCCAGTGGTCCCATCCCGAACCCGAAACGCTCGCGGCGATTCCGGGATCGCGCCGCCAGTGGGAGCGCGACCCGCATGACGGCGACTTCCTCGTGGTGCGGACCGGCCGCAGCGACGTCGAATTGCAGACCCCGCTGCGGGTGAAGGATTCCGTCGACGAGATCGATCTGGAGCCGGTGTCGCACAGCGCGCTTCGCGGGCTGCTCGACACCCAGCGAACCGTCCCGGACGTGCCGGTCGGCGTCGACCTGACCAAGGTCTCGAAGCTGACCGTGGTCGGAGACGCCGATGAGGTCCGCGCTGCGGTCCGGTCCTGGATCGCGCAGGCGGTCACCTGGCATGACCCCGGCCTGCTCGGCATCGCACTGGCCAGTCGGGATCTGGACACCGCCGACTGGTCGTGGCTGAAATGGCTGCCGCACAGCGACATCCCGGGAGAGGTCGACGGTGTCGGACCGGCCCGGTATCTCAGTGCCGACGTCGACAGCCTGACCGCCAAGGTCGGACCGGCACTGGCCAGCAGGCCGGTGTTCGACGGCTCGGAGTCCGGCCTTCGCCACCTGGTCGTCGTCATCGACGAACCCGGGTACGACCTCGCCGGTTCGGTGCTGTCGGCGGGGTTCGCCGGTGTCACCGTCATCCACCTCGACGACGCCGCTCCCAGTCGCGACCAATACCCGGATCCCGAACGGCCGATCCTGCGGGTGGGGGAGGGCCGCATCGACCGCTGGGGCACCGACGGGTGGCAGACCTATGTCGAGCACGCCGACAGCCTGCCGGCGCACGAGGCGAATCAGCTGGCGCGCAGGCTGTCTCGCTGGGACTCCAACCCCACCCATGCCGGGCTTCGCTCGGCGGGCACCACCGGGGCCGCGTTCACTACTTTGCTCGGTATCGACGACGCCTCGGCTCTCGACGTTCCGACGCTGTGGGCGCCCCGCCGTCGCGACGACGAACTGCGCGTCCCCATCGGCGTGACCGCCAACGGTGAGCCGTTGTTCTTCGACCTCAAGGACGAGGCCGAAGGTGGGATGGGTCCGCACGGCCTGATGATCGGTATGACCGGCTCCGGCAAATCGCAGACGCTCATGTCAATCCTGCTGTCGCTGCTGACCACCCATTCGGCCGAGCGCCTCATCGTGATCTACGCCGACTTCAAGGGGGAGGCGGGCGCCGATGTGTTCCGCAACTTCCCGCAGGTCGTCGCGGTGATCTCGAACCTGGCCGAAAAGCGTTCACTGGCAGATCGATTCGCCGACACACTGCGCGGCGAAGTGGCGCGCCGCGAAGCGCTCCTGCGTGAAGCGGGCCGGCGGATCCAGGGCAGCGCATTCAGCTCGGTCGCCGAGTACGAGGCCGCCCGCCAGACGGCCGAAGGCTACGACCTTCCGCCGCTGCCGACGCTGTTCATCGTCGCCGACGAGTTCACCCTGATGCTCGCCGAGTACCCCGAGTTCGCCGAACTCTTCGACTACGTGGCACGCAAGGGCCGCTCGTTCCGCATCCACATCCTGTTCGCGTCGCAGACGCTGGACGTCGGCAGGATCAAGGACATCGACAAGAACACCTCGTACCGCATCGGTCTCAAGGTCGCCAGCGCGGCGGTCTCCCGCCAGGTCATCGGAGTCGAGGACGCCTACCACATCGAGTCGGGCAGGGAACACAAGGGCGTCGGCTTCCTGGTGCCCAATCCGGGTGCGGATCCGATCAAGTTCCGCAGCACCTACGTCGACGGGATCTACGAACCGCCCACGGCGGCAAGGACCAAGGTGCTGCCCGCCGCCCCGGAAGCCCGCCTGTTCACCGCCTCGCACGTCGACGTCGACCCGGACGTGATCGTGCTGCCTGTCGAGGAGGCGCTACCGGTGGCGCCCCGAAAGCTCATCACCACCATCGGTGAGCAACTCGCCGCGGTCGGGCCGTCCGCCCCCACATTGTGGCTGCCCCCGCTGGAGGAAACCATTCCCCTTGGTGCGGTGCTGAATTCGGCGGGTGTGCCCGCCGGGCAATGGCGCTGGCCGCTCGGTGAGATCGACCGCCCGTTCGAGATGCGGCGCGATCCGCTGATCTTCGACGCCGGTTCAGCCGCGGGCAACCTGGTCATCCATGGCGGGCCCAAGTCGGGCAAGTCGACGGCCCTGCAGACGTTCATCCTGTCGGCCGCCGCCCTGCATACACCCCGTGAGGTGAGCTTCTACTGCCTGGACTACGGCGGCGGCAGGCTGCGCGACGTCGAGCGCCTGGCTCATGTCGGCAGTGTGGCCTCGCCGCTGGAGGCCGAGCGCATCCGCAGGACCTTCGGTGAGCTCGAGGCGCTGCTGGAAGCCCGGCAGCGGTCGGGCTCCGTCGACGGCCGCTGGGACGACGGCTACGGCCACGTGTTCCTGGTGATCGACAACCTCTACGGGTTCAGCCGGGACAACACTGACCAGTTCAACACGCGTAACCCGTTGCTGGCCAAGGTCACCGAGCTCGCGAACAGCGGGCTGGCCTATGGCATCCACGTCGTCGTGACCACGCCGAACTGGTTGGAGGTGCCGCTGGCGATGCGCGACGGACTGGGCCTGCGCCTGGAGCTGCGCCTGACCGATCCTCGCGACAGCAACGTGCGCGTCCCCGGCCAGCTCCGGCGTCCGGCCGACGGTGTTCCGCACGACCAGCCCGGCCGCGGTCTGACGACCGGGGCCGAGCACTTCCTGTTCGCCGCGCCGCAGCCGGAATACGTCGAGGCGATCAACGCGCGGTATCCGGGACTGAGTGCACCGCCGGTGCGCCTGCTTCCCGCCGACCTCGCGCCTGCCACGGTCGCACCGCTTGCACGCGGAGTGGAACGCATCGTGATCGGGCAGCGTGAACAGGATCTGGGCCCCGTCGTCCTGGACTTCGCCGCCAACCCGCTGGTCTCGGTGTTCGGTGACGGCAAGACGGGCAAAACCACCTTCCTGCGGCACGTCATCCGCACGGTGCGCGACAACTCCAGCGCCGACCGGGTGGCGTTCACGGTGCTGGACCGGCGGTTGCACCTCGTGGCGGAACCGCTGTTCGAAGACAACGAATACACCGCCAATGTCGACCGGATCACGCCCGCGATCCTCGGACTGTCGGCCCTGCTGGAAGGCCGCCGGCCGCCGGCGGGGGCGTCGGCCAAGGAGCTCACCGGCTGGACCTACACCGGGCACACGCACTACCTGATCATCGACGACATCGACCAGATCCCCGACGTGCCCGCTGTGACCGGTCCCTACGCCGGTCAGCGCCCGTGGACGCCGCTGCTGGGATTGCTGGCCCAGGCAGGCGATCTCGGTCTAAGGGTGATCGTCACCGCGCGGGCCACCGGCTCGGCCCACGCTCTGATGACCAACCCGCTGCTGCGCCGTCTCAACGACCTGCAGGCGACCACCCTGCTGTTGTCGGGCAACCCCGCCGACGGCGCCAAGATCCGCGGTCACCGGTTCGCCCGGCTGCCCGCGGGCCGGGCTCTGCTGCTCGACGACGATTCCGCCGGCGACACCGGGACCTACGTCCAGCTCGTCAACCCCCTTGTCGCCGAGCATGTCTCGGGTGGCGAGGACCACCGACCGTGATCACCGCAGACAAGGAGGCACACCTGATCTGCGCCACCGCCATCGACCGACGAACCGTCCTTCACCAGTCCCCGATCGGAGATACCCGTCATGAGTCTGCTTGATGCCCACATCCCCCAGCTGATCGCCTCGGAATCGGCGTTCGGCGCCAAGACCGCGCTGCTGCGGTCCACCATCGCCCAAGCCGAGCAGGAAGCCGTTGCCGCACAGGCGTTCCACATCGGCGAGGCCTCGGCCGCGTTCCAGGTCTCCCACGCCCGGTTCGTCGAAGCCGCCGCCAAGATCAACACCCTGCTCGACCTGGCCCAGGCCAACCTCGGTGAGGCGGGCGGCACCTATGTGGCCGCCGACTCGGCCGCCGCCGCAACTTACGGAGGTTTCTGATGTCCCAGATCGCTTACAACTACCCGGCGATGCTCGGGCACGCCGCCGATATGGCCGGCTATGCGGGCACGCTGCAGGCGATCGGCGGCGACATCGCTGCCGAGCAGGCGGCGCTGCGTGGCGCCTGGCAGGGTGACACCGGGTTGACCTACCAGGCCTGGCAGGTCCAGTGGAATCAGGCGCTGGACGAGCTGGTGACGGCCTACCGGGCGATGGCCTCGACGCATGAGTCCAACACCCTGTCGATGCAGGCCCGCGACCAGGCCGAAGGCGCCAAGTGGGGCTGAGCAGGTGAGTTCGCCCAACGCGGCTGAACTCTCGGTCGAGGCAGCCTGGTTCATCGCCGAGGCGGTCGGTGCGGGGACGTTCCCCTGGGTGCTCGGGGTGACTACGCCCCCGCACCCGGTCCGTCCCGACGACGTGCCACTGGAGCCTGCGGTGGCCGACTGGATACGGGTGGTGTGCCACCCCGAGCAGTGGTACGAGATGCGCTGTGTGTCAACCCGAAACGGTAGCGGTGACCTGCTGCGGGGGATCATCGCCCGACGCGGTGAGCACGTGGTGGTGGCGCTGCGCAACGCGCAGCTGATCACCTTCACCGAGATGGCCATCCACGATGCGGCCGCATTGGTTCCGGTGCTGACCGTCGGATTGGAGAACCGCCCACCGGCGTCGTTTCCCGACTTCCGGATTCCGGCCCGGGTCGGCGCTCGGGCGGACGCACAACTGCGCGCCGGTGCCGAACTGTCAACGGTGATGGACTATCTCGGGATCCCGCGCGCCGCCCGGGAGATGGTGAGCGCGGTGTTCGCGGGGCCGCGCAGCTACGTCGAGATCGTCTCGGGCCAGAACCGCGACGGCAGCACCACCACCAGTCCGGTCGGAGTCGCCGTCGTCGACTGCGAGTACGGCCGCGTCCTCGTCACGCCCGACAAGGCAGACGACGGCGAATGGATCTCGACGTTCACCCCGGGATCCCCCGCGGCGATCGCCCGGGCCGTCGACACGCTGGCCGCCACCCTGCCCGAAGGGCGCTGGTTCTCCGGCGCCGGATTGTTCCGAGAACTCGTTCACTGAAAAGAGATAGCCAATCATGACTGAGACCCTGGTGACACCGGTACTGCCGGTGGTCCGCGTTGCCGTGCTTGCCGGCCATCGGATCACCGAGATCTCGCTGCCCGCGGAGGTCCCGCTGCGCGAGATCCTGCCTGCGGTCGAACGGCTGGCCCACACTGGCGACGACGTCGAACAGGCCGAGACGGCCGCACCGGCACGGTTGACCCTGGCCCCGATCGGCGGGGCGCCGTTCAGCCTTGACGCCAGCCTTGACACGGTGGGCGTGGTGGACGGGGATCTACTTGCGTTGCAGCCCATTCCGGCGGGTCCCGCTGCGCCGGGCATCGTCGAAGACATCGCCGACGCTGCGGTGATCTTCTCGGAGGCGCGTAAGCAGCCCTGGGGACCTGATCACATCCGGCGAGCGGCCTCGGCAGGCACGGTCGCCCTCGTGCTGGCGCTCACCGGCCTGGCGGTGGGGTACCGCCTCGCATCGGGCACGCCGGTGGGTGGATATGTCCTCGGCGCGCTGGCCGCCGTCGTCGTCGTGGCGAGCCTGCTGCTGACCGCGCGGGCCCGTCGCGCATCGCTGCTGCTGTCGGGTGTTGCTCTGGCCCCCATCACGGCTGCGCTTGCGCTGGTCGTACCCGGGCCGTTCGGTTGGTCCCACGTTCTACTCGCCGCCGCCGGGTTCGCCGCCTGGTCGTTGCTGAACACGATCATCGGCGAGGACGGGCTGGCCTTCTTCACCGCCACCACCGTGGTCGGGGCCGGCCTGCTGGTGGCCTCGGCCGCCGCCGTGCTGTGGCATCTGCCGCTGCTCACCCTGGGCGCCATCGTGATCGCGGTGGCGCTGCTGGTGACCATCCAAGCCGCCCCGCTGTCGGCGCTGTGGGCCCGCTTCCCGCTTCCGGTGATCCCGGCTCCCGGCGACCCGGCGCCGACCGCGCCGCCGCTGCAGGTGCTCAAGGACCTTCCCCGCCGGGTCCGGATCAGCGAGGCCCATCAGACCGGTTTCATCGCCGGGGCTGTGCTGCTCTCGGTGATCGGGTCGTTCGGCGTCGTCGGGCTCGGCCAGCCCGGGCCGTGGGCGTGGTATCTGGTCCTGGCCACCAGTGCCGCGGCGGTGCTGCGGGCCCGGATCTGGGACACCGCCGCCGACAAGGCGTGGCTGCTGGCCCAGCCGGCACTGCTGACCCTCTCGCTGCTGGCTGTCTTCGCCGTGCAGGGCCGCTATGTCGGAGCACTGGTGACCGTGGCGGTGCTCGCGGCGCTGGTCGCCGCCTGGTGGGTGGTGGCCGCCAACCCCGGTCTCGCCGATCCCGACAGCTACTCGTTGCCCGTCCGCCGTGGGCTGGGCTTCGTCGCAGCCGGCTTCGATGCCTCGCTGATCCCGGTGATCGTCTACGTCGTCGGCCTCTTCGACTGGGTCCTCAATCGATGACAGCAGTTCTCAACCGTTGGGCGGCAGCGCTTCTCGCTGCCGCACTGCCGGTACTCTGCGCCCCGCCCGCGTGGGGAGTGGACCCGCCTCAGGTCGACGCCTCCGCGGTGCCGCCGCCAGGCACCACCGGATCGGCGATACCTCTGGTGCAGCGCCTCGAGTGCGAGACGACCGGTCTGATCCAGGGCACCGACGTGGCGACCCCGGCACCCGCGCAGCGCGCGCTGGACCTGCAGAGTGCCTGGCAGTTCTCCCGCGGTGAGGGCCAGACCGTCGCCGTCATCGACACCGGTGTACAGCCCGGCCCGCGGCTGCCCGATCTGTCCGGCGGCGGCGACTACATCGGCGCCGGCGACGGCCTGGCCGATTGCGACGGGCACGGCACCGCGGTCGCCGGCCTGATCGCCGGCCGGCCGGGCCCCGACGGGTTCTCCGGAGTGGCGCCCGCCGCACGGCTGGTGTCCATTCGGCAGACATCGGACAAGTTCGGGCCACGCATCCCCGGTGACGATCCGACGGCCGCGCGTGCGGCGGCTGAAATCTCCAGTCTGGCAAGGGCTGTGGTGCGGGCGGCCGACCTCGGCGCGCGGGTCATCAACATCTCGTCGGTGATCTGCCTGCCCGCAGGCAGCGGCCCCGACCAGTCCCTGCTCGGTGCGGCGCTGCGTTACGCGGCCGTCGACAAGGACGTCGTGATCGTCGCGGCCGCCGGCAATTCGGGGCCCGTCGGGCTGACGGCGGGCACTGCATGCCAGTCCAACCAGGGCGACTGGGCTGGAGTCACCACGGTATCGGTGCCTTCGTGGTGGCAGCCCTACGTGTTGTCGGTCGGCTCGGTCGCCGCCGACGGTCAGCCGTCGACGTTCACGATGTCCGGCCCATGGCTGGGGCTGGCCGCTCCCGGCGAGAACGTGCTCTCACTGAGCAACAGCGGCGACGGCCTGGCCAACGGTGCGCCCACCGATCGGGGAAAGCTCACCCCGCTCAGTGGCACCAGTTTCTCGGCCGCCTATGTCTCCGGCGTGGCTGCGCTGGTGCGCAGCCGGTTCCCGCAACTGAGCGCGCCGCAGGTCGTCGAACGGCTGACCGCGACCGCCCATCGGGGTGCGCGTTCACCCTCGACGCTGGTGGGCGCCGGGACGGTTGACCCGGTGGCCGCCCTCACCTGGCAGCTGCCCGCCCCGCAGGTCGCGGCCCGCGAACAGATTGCCGCACCGGCGCCACAGCCGGTTGAGAACCACACTCCGCGCACCATCGCGCTGGCCGGGACGGCGGTTCTGGCTGCCGCGGTTGCCGTGGTCGCGTTCACCGCGAATCGACGAAAGGACACCACCCGATGAGCGCGTTGCGGTCTCGAATCGCCCTGCCCGGTCCGGGCCGGATCACCCTGGTGGCGCTGGCCGTGATCCCCGCCGTGCTGGCTTATCCGTGGCGCACCGCCCATGACCGCTGGGTGCTCGGCGTCGGCGTGGTCCTCGCCGTGGTTCTGCTGGCCTGGTGGCGGGGCCGGCACCTCACCTCGGTGGTCGCGGGCCGAATCGCCCTGCTGGTTCGGGGACGCCGGCCATCGACGCATCAACCCGCGCCGCTCACCGACGCCCGGACCACGGTCGCGCTGCGACTGGCTCCCGGGGCGCACGACGAGATCCCGCTGTCGCTGATCGCCGGTTACCTCGACCGCTACGGAGTGCGCGCCGATGCGGTTCGGCTCACCAGCCGCGACACCGCATCCGGGCGGACCACCTGGGTGACGTTAACCCTGTCGGCGACAGCCAATCTGGTTGCACTGCAGGCACGCTCAGCCGATCTGCCGCTGCGTGAGACGGCGGAGACCGTCCTGCGCCGGCTCGCCGACCACCTTCGTGAACTGGGTTGGTCGGTGAACACCACCGACCTGGACATCCCGGACCTGCTGGGGCCGGTTCCCCAGGAACGCTGGCGTTCCGTGCAGGACGGTACGCAGGGATACCTGACCGCCTATGGCGTCACCGTCGGCGAGGATCTGGGCAGCACGCTGGCCGAGATCCGGGCTTACCCGTCGTCCGAGGTTTGGACGGCGGTGCAGATCACCGGGACCGTGCAGCGGCCGAAGCTGGCCGCGGCGGCGGCAATCCGCAGTGAGGACGGCTCACCCGCCGACCTGCCGACGCTGGTGGTCCAGGATGGCCGCCAACTGGCTGCCGTGACGTCACTGCATCCGCTGTCGCTGGAAGGTGTTGTGGCAGAACAGGTCCAGTTGAGCCAGGTGCCCGACGTGGGATGGCCGACGTCAGCGGTCGGGGAGCGGGCCGGTCTGGGATGAGGGCCCCCAGCGGCGCTCCCAACGTCCTGATGATCGTTCTCGATGATCTCGGTTTCGGTCAGCTGGGGTGCTTCGGATCCGACATCGCTACGCCCAACATCGATAAGCTGGCATCAGACGGACTTCGGTACAACAGGTTTCACGTCACCGCGCTGTGCTCGCCGACCCGTGCGGCGTTGTTGACCGGGCGCAATCACCATGCGGTCGGGATGGGGATGCTCACCGACCTCCCCACCGACCTGCCGGGCTACTCGGGCCGAATTCCGCCGTCGACTCCCACCCTGCCGAGAGTGTTGCGCGACGCGGGCTGGAGCACCATGGCGTTCGGTAAGTGGCATCTGGCACCCCGTTACGAACTCGGCGACGCCGGGCCTTTCGAAAGATGGCCGCTGGGGCTGGGTTTCGAACGGTACTACGGCTTCCTCGGCGGCGACACCAATCAGTGGGCGCCGCGGCTGGTCCGTGACAATTCGTCGATTGTTGCGCCCAAGACGCCGGCCCAGGGTTATCACCTGACCGAGGATCTCGCCGACCAGGCGATCCGTATGGTGGTCAATCAGCAGGAGTCCGCTCCTGGCAAGCCGTTCTTCACCTACTTCGCGCCCGGGGCTATGCACGCGCCGCATCACGTGCCCGCATCCTGGGCCGACGCTTATGCCGGCCGCTTCGACCAGGGCTGGGATCGCTGGCGCGAGGAGGTGTTCGCCCGCCAGGTCGCCACCGGTGTGGTGCCCCGCACCACGACATTGACGGCTCGGCCGTCGTGGGTTCCGGCCTGGGCAGACCTCAGCAGCGATGAGCGGCGGGTGTACGCGCGCATGCTCGAAGTTTTCGCCGGTTTCCTCTCCCATACCGACGCCCAGATCGGCAGGCTGCTCGACGCTCTGCGGCACCTCGGTGTCTACGACGACACGCTGATCCTGTTGCTCTCCGACAACGGAGCCAGTGCGGAAGGCGGGGTCTCCGGCACGGTCAACGAACACCTGTTCGCTCATGGCATCCGGGGTGACGTCGCGACCAGCCTGGCTCACCTCGCCGACTGGGGCGGCCCGAACACCTACCCCCACTACGCATGGGGATGGGCATGGGCGGGTAACACCCCGTTCCGGTTGTGGAAGCGCTACTCGTGGCTGGGCGGGACCCGCGTGCCGCTGATCGCACACTGGCCCCGTGTCATCGGCGCGCAGGGTGGCCGGGTCCGCGGCCAGTTCACGCATGCGATCGACGTGATGCCAACGGTGTTGGAGGCGTGTGGAATCGAGCAGCCGGTCGGGCTCGACGGGGCGAGCGCGTTGGCGACGTTCACTGATCCGGACGCGCCCGACCCCCGCTCGACGCAGTACTTCGAGATGCTGGGCTCGCGATCGATCGTCAGTCAAGGCTGGAAGGCGACCACCGACCACGTCTCCGGCGGCGTCGTCGACGAAGAGGAACTTCTCACCGGCAGCCGGGACTTCGACTCCGACCGGTGGTCACTGTTCCGGCTCGACGAGGACTTCTCCGAGGCGCACGACGTCGCCGACGCGCACCCGGATATCGTGGAATCCCTTGCCCGGCAGTGGTTGTCCGAAGCTGAACGTAACAACGTTCTGCCACTGGCCGACTCGCTGATCGCACGGTTCGGGCGCCTGGTGCCGCCGGACTATCCGCCTCGCTCGCACACGGTGATCTATCCGGCCGGTGGTCCGGTGAGTGACGAGGTGCTTCCCTCGCTCGTGGCAGGCGCCGAGGTGAGCGCCGACGTCGAGGTCGCTGACAGCGGCAGCGACGGCGTGCTGTTCGCTTTAGGGGACCGCATCGCGGGCTTGGTCGCGTACGTCACCGGTGGCCGGCTGACGGTGACAGTGGTCATCCTGGGCGACACCGTCACCGTCGGCACCCCAGCCGTTGGCGGTGGCCGCCATCGGCTCGGGTGCCGACTGGCGCCGCAATCCGGCGGCGGAACCCGGGTCGAGGCGATCATCGACGGACAGGTGGCGGCGACCGGCTTGAGCTCCAATCACCTACCGTTCGTCTGGCAGATCGGTGGCACTCAGCTGCGACCCGGCTATGACGAGGGGATCGGCGTCTGCGACGGCTACCAGCCGCCTTTCGCATGGACGGGAACGCTGTACCAGGTCGATGTCGTGACGGGCCAACGCACCCTCGGCGATCCGGCAGCGGCGCTGGTCAGCCTCAAGACCGACTAGCGTCGGTCCTCGTCATCGCGGTCCGCGGGCTGGGCCGGCGGCCCCTGCGGCGTATCGGCATTCCAGGTCTGCGGCACCATCGGGACCGTGGGGCCGCTGCCGAACGAGCCGCCCGCCAGGGTGGTGACACCGGCGGCCTCGGCCGCGGTCTTGGGCAGGGTCCCGCTGAGCCCGATCGGTCCGGCGCCGCGTCCGGACGCCGCAGTGGTGGGGGCCGGCCCGCTGTCCTGCTGTGGCGCTTCCCATTCCGGATCAACCTCGACGTCCATGTACGCGTCGGCGTGGCCGGTCTGCGGAGTGGTCTGGCGCCGGCGCGCGCGACGCTTGCGCCGTGCCGCTTCGGCAGCCACGGCCGCGGCGGCCGCTGCCTCCGAGGCCCGCGCGGATGCGCTCGCGGTGGTCCTGGTCTTTGTACCCGAATCGAATCCGATGGCGGGCGGCGGCCCGACGATGGCGTAGGGCGGGAAGAAGCCGGCCCCGGTGGCCGGTGGGGGAGGCGGCGGTGCGGGACTGGCTGCCGACCCGGCGGCCGACGCCGCCGGTGCGGGTGCCGCCGCGGATCCGGCACCGGCCACGGTGGGGGCGATCCCCGCGGCCGGCAACTGGTTACCCGCGGCGGGAACCGGCGCCGGTGCGGGCGATGGCGCGTCGGCGGGAATGTCGGTGGGCATGGCCGCGAGCCCGCCGAGCACCCCTCCGACGATGGCGCCGGCGGCTGCCGCGGGGACCACCGACAGCAGTGTTGATGCCAGTAACGGTGATACGCCTAGCGCGATGGCCAGGACTGGGTGCAACGAAAGGTAAGCCGCAATCGTGGCCGGCGAGGCGCTTCCGATCGCCTGGAAGATGGCAAGCGGGTTCGTCAGCAGCGTTTGGAACAGGTTCTGGAATTCCTGCGCGTAGAGGAAGAGCCTGGTGATCCAGTAGATCGGACCGCTCCCGAGGGGGATGTCGGCGTAGGGGACTCCGTTGATCGTGCCGGCGACAGGATCCCAGGTCCACCCGAACAGTGAGAAGACCTGCTGCAAGAACTTTACCGGGATGGCAAAGATCTGCTGCACGATGCCCTGCAGCGTGCTCAATGGATCAGCGGTCTCGGCCGCCAGAATCTGCGGTGCCTGGGTGGTTTGGGGTGTCGCCGCCGCGGCGGCACTCGCCACTACCTGATAGGTCGACATCGTGGTGGCGGCCTGCACCCACATCCGCACGTAGTCGGCTTCATTGAGCGTGATCGGAATCGTGTTGATACCGAGGAAATTCGTGGCCAGCAAGACGCCGTGAGTCGCATGGTTGGCAGCGATCTCGGCGAGTGTGGGCATCGCCGCCAGCGCCGCCGTGTAGGCCGCCGCGGCGGTCTCGTGCGCCGCGGCGGCGGCCGCGGAGTCGACGCTCGTCTGCACCAGCCAGGCCAGGTACGGCACGTTGGCCGCCAGGAACGCCTCGGCGCTGGGGCCCTCCCAGGCACCGGCCTGAACCGACGCCAGTAGCTGGGTGAGTTCTGCTGCCGCCGAATCGTATTCAGCGCTCAGCGAGGTCCACGCCGCGGCGGCGGCCAGCAGCGGTCCTGGACCGGCGCCGCTGCTCAGCAGCGCGGAATGAATCTCCGGTGGCGAGGCCATCCAGACCGGGGCGGTCATCCTCAGGCAGGGAACACGTACGACGATGCGATGGCGGCGTCACTGGTCGCATAGCTGACGCCGGTCTCAGCCACTCCGGCTCCGGCGCGGGTCAACTCGACGACGCCCTGCAACGTGATCGCCGCGTGCTGGGTGCCTCGCGCGCTGAAATCGGTTGCGGTCTGCAGCGACACGGGGTCGATCGCCGGCGGTGTCACTGCGGAGATCACCGGGGCGGTCTGCGCGTGCGCGGCAGCCAGTCGTGCCGCAAGCGCTTCCACTCCCGCCGAGGCTGCCGCCAGTCCTTCGGGAACGACACGTAACACCATGCCCGACACTCCTCTTCTACTCGCGTACAACAAATTCAAGCCCATCGCGGAGCGAGGTCAACTCGAAAGAGTCGGTGCACGTGCGTCGCCCGCTCGGCCCGTGCCGGCCACGCTGGATCGCGGTCCACAAACCCGCTGGTGCAGTGGGTTTTCGGGGAGCTGCGCGAGGAAGCCCGCGGCGGGCGCCGGGCCCGGCCGATTGGAATCATCGTGGTTTTTGAGTGCGCGCCGCTTACCGGCTTCCGCCCACCTCGGCGGGCAGCGGCGGCGGCAACGGCGTGGTCGACGTCGGCGTGGTGGAAGTGGGCGCGGTGGAAGTGGGCGTGGTGGAAGTGGGCGTGGCCGACGTCGTCGGCGTGGCGGTCCCGGACGTGCTCGGCGCAGAACTGGTCGTCGTCGACTTCGGCGCCTGCGGCCCGTGGAAGTCCACCCACGACTCGCTGCGGATCGTCTTGCCGTTGGAGTTCACCGTCAGTGACTTCGAGTCGACGAGATAGGTGATGCCGTCGTTCTCCGCGTCATAGGCGCCGCTGCCGTAGGCCGACGCCGACAGGATCAGCTTGGCGCCGTCGCGCACCCGCACCCCGCGGTACTCGTACTGCCCGCCGGAGTCCTTGCAGATCGCCACCCGGGAGGTCTCGGTGCTACCGAAAAGGACGGCGGTCTCGGACGCGGCACACCGTGCCGTGGAGTCGACGTAACCCTGGGAGTCGTAGGACGGCGCAGCGGCAGCCGAGGGCAACCCGATGACGAACATGCACGACACGGCCGCGACCGCCGCGACTCGGGCGGTGCGGACCCACACAGATGACATCACTCCATCCACGACACCACGGGTGGGCGCGGGTTACGAGGGTCGATGCCGAGAAACTACGAGATCGTTAGTTTCCCGATACCCCACGGTCGCCGAATGCGGCCACCGTGTCGGTGGACGAACATTCGGTAGACACATTTCCGATCTTGTACAGTGTCGGGGCGCACAGTCGGCGACGACTGTGAGCAACCACACACTGGGGGTCACAGATGGAGTATGGATGCGAGATCAGACAGGCGGCGCGCTGATGCCGCGCCGAGCCCTCACAGCGGTCATGACGGCCCTGGCGGCCGTCGCTCTCTTCGTCACGTCGGCACTGCCGGCGTGGGCGGCCGACTCGGTCACCGTGACCTTCGTCCGGCACGCACAGTCCGAAGGCAACGTGCCCGGCGCCGGTATCGACACCCAGGTCCCTGGCCCGAACCTCACCACGCTGGGCGTGCAGCAGGCCCAGGGCATCGCCCAGAGCCTGGCCAACGCCGGCTTCTCCAGCGTCTACACCTCCACCATGGTCCGCACCGCGCAGACCGCGGCGCCGATGCTGGGCATCACCCATCAGGTGGCCACCGCTAACGCGGGCTTCAACGAGATCAGCGCCGGCATCTTCGAGGGCGACCCGATCGACAGCGGCATCGGTCGCATCTTCTACTTCCTGATCCCGCTGACCTGGACCCTGGGCCTGCGCTCGCTGCCCATCCCGCTCGGCGAGGGCGGAAACGAGTTCGAAGCCCGCGTCAACGGCGCGCTGGCCTCGGTCATCGCCAACGGCGGCACCGATCCGGTCATCTTCTCGCACGGCGCGACGATCATGATCTGGACGATGATGAACGTCAACAACCCGGATATTCCGCTGCTGCTCAGCCATCCGCTGGGCAACACCGAGCAGGTCGTCATCACCGGTAACCCCCAAGACGGCTGGACGCTGGTCAGCTATGCCGGTATCCCGGTCAGCCAGACTCCGGGCCTGGCCACCCAGCTCTTCGTCAATACCCGCAGTCTGATCGTCGCCCCGCAGACCGCCATCTACAACGTCCTTCAGGCGGTCAAGACCCTGGACCTGCCCACGATCGTCAAGGCGATCGCCGGCGGCGTGGCGCTGGTCGCCAAGGCCGGCGTCGACTTCGTCAAGAACTCGGTGACCGACATCGTCAACGCGATCGTCGGCGCGCTGCCGGGCGGGGCGCAGGCCAGCGCGGCCGCGACCAAGGCTGCGACCGTCAAGTCCGCGGCGCCCGCAACCGAGCCGGTCAAGGACTCCTCGGACACCACCCCGGCCGCCTCCGGCGACCAAAGCAGCAACGGCGCAACCGATCTCAGTGACGGCAACAAGGTCGAGCCGGGCAAGTCCGGCTCGGCCCGCCAGGCGACTTCGCTGAAGTCGGTGTCGGACAAGTCCGGCGACACCTCGTCATCGGCCGGCACCTCCGGCGGCTCCGCCAAGAAGTCCACCGGTGGCAGCAAGCGGTCCAGCGAGAAGGACGCTGCCTGATTCTCGACGTTCGCGACATCGGCCCCCTCCGCACCGGAGGGGGCCGATTCGCGTTGTACGGCCCGGGGCGGCACCCCGCCGGCGTGCCGCACTGGCTACCATCGCCGGGAAAGCGGCGGTGAACTCGCGGACCTTGGTGTACGTATCAGGTTCAGGACGTCACCGATAACCGAAGGACGAAACATTGCTGCAAGCGATCGCCCGGCTCGCCATCGCGGCGCCGCGGCGAGTGATCGCGGTCGCGGTGCTCGTCATGGTTGCCATCGGTATCTTCGGGATCCCGGTGGCCACCCATCTGTCCCCGGGCGGCCTGCAGGACCCGACCGCGGAGTCGTCTCGAACGGCCACCCTGCTCACCGACAAGTTCGGTCAGGGTGACGTCCAGCTGCTGGTCGTGATCAGCGCGCCGGACCGCTTCGACAGCCCGCAAGCCCGCGCCGCGGCCACCGACGTCATCGACCGGCTGCAGCGATCCGGGCACGTCGCCGCCATCACCTCGGCGTGGACCTCGCCGCCGCCTGCAGCTGCCGCCCTGATCAGCACCGACAAGAAGTCCGGGCTGATCGTCACGGGGATCGTCGGCCCGGTGGACAAGCAGCAGGGCTATACCAAGACGCTGACCGAGGAGATCGCCCGCGACTCGGACGGGATCGTGGTCCGCTCCGGTGGAACCGCGATGGTCAACCTCCAGGTCACCGAGCAGTCCAAGCACGACCTGCTGCTGATGGAGTCGATCGTCCTGCCGCTGAGCTTCCTCGTGCTGGTCTGGGTGTTCGGCGGCATGTTCGCGGCCGCGCTGCCCGTCGCCGTCGGACTCATGGCGATCCTGGGATCGCTGGCCGTGCTGCGGGTGACCACCTACTTCACCGAGGTGTCGATCTTCGCGCTCAACCTCGCCACCGCGATGGGCCTCGCGCTGGCCATCGACTACACCCTGCTGATGATCAGCCGCTACCGCGACGAACTGGCCGAAGGGGCACCCCGCGAACTGGCGCTGACCAGGACCATGATGTCGGCCGGCCGCACGGTGATCTTCTCGGCGACGACGGTGGCGCTGTCCATGGCGGTCATGGTCGCGTTCCCGATGAACTTCCTGCGGTCGTTCGCCTACGCCGGGGTCGCCACCGTCGCGTTCGCTGCGCTGGCCGCCATCGTGATCACCCCGGCGGCGATCATGCTGCTCGGCGATCGGCTCGATTCGCTCGACGTCCGGCGCTTCTTCCGTCGGATCCGCAACAGACCCGAACCTGCCGTCAAGCCCGTGCAGGAGCAATTCTGGTATCGCTCAACGAAATTCGTGATGAAGCGTGCCATCCCGATCGGCCTGGTGGGTGTCGCGGTACTGCTGGTTCTGGGCATCCCGTTCCTCGGGGTGCGGCCCGGTTTCCCCGATGACCGGGTGTTGCCCCAGTCGGCGTCAGCACATCAGGTGGGCGATCAGCTGCGGCGCGACTTCGCCACGAATTTCGAGACGGCCGTGCCGGTCGTCATCCTGAATTCCGACGGGCTGACCGCCGAGGACGTGTCGCGCTACGCGGCCGACCTGTCCCGGGCGCCCGACGTGGTGTCGGTATCCGCGCCAACGGGAGCGTTCGTCGAGGGAAAGGTGGTGGGGCCGCCGACCTCGGCGACCGGACAGGCGTCGGGCAGCACACTGCTGACCGTCGACAGCACGGCCCCGCTGTTCTCCGACCGCTCTGAGCACCAGCTCGACAAGCTGCACGCCGTGCCCACCCCCGACGGACGCACCGTCGAATTCACCGGAACCGCCCAGACCAACCGCGACAGCGTGAACGCAATAGCCTCCCGGCTGCCGCTGGTGCTCGGCCTGATTGCGGCGATCACGCTGGTGCTGCTGTTCCTGCTGACCGGCAGTGTGGTGCTGCCGGTCAAGGCGCTGCTGCTCAACGTCCTGTCGCTGTCGGCCGCCTTCGGCGCGATGGTGTGGATCTTCCAGGACGGCAATCTCGGGGCGTTCGGGACCACGTCCACCGGCACCCTGGTGGCCAACATCCCGGTGCTGCTGTTCTGCATCGCGTTCGGGCTGTCGATGGACTACGAGGTGTTCCTGGTCTCCCGTATCCGGGAGTTCTGGCTGGCCTCCCCACAGACCGGCGCCGACAACGACGAAAGCGTCGCCCTCGGGGTGGCCCACACCGGCCGGGTGATCACCGCAGCGGCGTTGATCATGGCGATCTCGTTCGCCGCCCTGATCGCCGCGCACGTGTCATTCATGCGGATGTTCGGGCTGGGCCTGACCCTGGCTGTGCTCGCGGATGCGACCCTGGTGCGCCTGATCCTGGTGCCGGCGTTCATGCATGTGATGGGCAGATGGAACTGGTGGGCGCCAAAACCGCTGGTCAAGGTCCATCAGCGCTTACAGATACATGACGGAGCCGCCCTGCCGGCAGCAAAGAGCGGTGCGGCTGACAATACTGTAGAGGGTGTCCAACAAACGGTCCCCACGCCAGACAGCTGAACCTCCCCGCTCCCAGGATCGTGTTCAAGACATGCCAACAAAGTCTGTTATCGCCGGAGTCCGCGGCGAATTGCCTCCGCTTCGCTACAGCCAGGCAGAGATCACCGAGGCGTTCCTGCAGCTCCCCGGCTACAGCGAGTACGACGAGATCGTGCGCAGCCTGCACCGCAGCGCCAAGGTCAACAACCGCCACTTCGTGCTCCCGCTGGAGCGCTACCCCTCGCTGACCGATTTCGGCGAAGCCAACACCCTGTTCATCGAGCACGCGGTGGAGCTCGGCAGTGCGGCCGTCGCCGGTGCGCTCGAGGAAGCCCGCCTGCGTCCCGAGGATGTCGACGTCATCATCTCGACCACGGTCACCGGCATCGTGGTGCCGTCGCTGGACGCCAGGATCGCCAGCAAGCTGGGCATGCGGCCCGACGTCAAGCGGGTGCCGCTGTTCGGCCTCGGATGCGTGGCGGGCGCGGCCGGTGTGGCGCGGATGCACGACTACCTGCGCGGCGCCCCCGACGGGGTGGCGGTGCTGGTGTCGGTGGAGCTGTGCTCGCTGACCTTCCCCGGCGCCAAACCGGCGATGGCCAGCCTGGTCGGCAGCGCCCTGTTCGCCGACGGCGCCGCGGCGGTCGTCGCGGTCGGTGAGCGCAAGGCGGAGCAGATCGGTGCGTCGGGTCCCGACGTGCTGGACTCGCGCAGCCACCTCTACCCGGACTCGCTGCGCACCATGGGATGGGATGTCAGCGCATCCGGTCTGGAGCTGGTGCTGTCGGCGGACCTGCCCGCGACCATCGAACGCTACCTGTACGACGACGTCACCGAATTCCTTGGCGCCCATGGCCATACGATGGACGACATCGGCGCGTGGGTGAGCCATCCCGGCGGCCCGAAGATCATCGAGGCCATCGTGTCCAGCCTGGACCTGCCCGAGGATGCGCTGGAGCTGACCTGGCGCTCGCTGGCCGAGATCGGCAACGTCTCCTCGTCGTCGGTGCTGCACGTCCTGCGTGACACCATCGCCAAGCGGCCGCCGAGCGGAAGTCCTGGCGTGATGATGGCAATGGGGCCGGGTTTCTGCTCCGAGCTGTTGCTGCTGCGCTGGCACTGATGATCTGGTACGTACTGCTGCTGGCAGCGGTCGCACTCGAGCGGCTCGCCGAACTGGTGGTCTCCCGGCGCAACCTGGCGTGGAGCCGCGAACGCGGCGGGGTGGAGTTCGGCGCGAGCCACTACCCGGTGATGGTGGTGCTGCACACCGCCCTGCTGCTCGGCTGCCTCGTCGAGGTCCTCGCCGCCCACCGGCCGTTCCTGCCCGCGCTGGGCTGGCCGATGCTGGCGATAGTGGTTGCCGCCCAAGGGCTTCGGTGGTGGTGTATCACCACGCTGGGCCCGCAGTGGAACACCAGGGTGGTGGTGGTGCCCGGTGCGCCGCGCGTCTCCGGCGGCCCCTACCGCTACTTCTCGCACCCCAACTATGTGGCCGTCGTCGCCGAAGGCATCGCCCTGCCGTTGGTGCACAGCGCCTGGATCACCGCGCTGGTGTTCACCGTCCTCAATGCCGCACTGCTGCGCACCCGCATCCAGACCGAGAACACCGCGCTGGCGAGCCTGAGATGATCGACCTCCTGGTGGCAGGCGGCGGCCCGGCCGGACTGGCCACCGCCCTGTATGCCGCTCAGGCCGGTCTGCAGGTCACCGTCGTCGAACGCCGCTCCGGTGTCATCGACAAGGCCTGCGGCGAGGGCCTCATGCCTCATACCGTCGCGCAACTGGCGAAGCTGGGTGTCACGTTGCACGGCAAGCCCTTTCGGGGCGTCGCCTACCTCGACGCACAGCGGCGCATCGAGGCACCGTTCAAGTCCGGTTCGGGCCTGGGTGTGCGGCGTACCGCCCTGCACAGCGCCCTGCGCGACGCCGTGTCGGCGGCAGGTGTGCGGGTGGTCAACGGTGATATCGGCACGGTGCGCCAGGACGCCGACGCGGTGTACTGCGGTGAGTTCCGCGCCCGCTATCTCGCCGCCGCCGACGGACTGCACTCACCGATCCGCCGTGCTATGGGGCTGGCCCGGCCCAGTCGTGGCTCACGGCGATGGGGAGTGCGCCGCCACGTCCACACCGCGCCGTGGAGCGACACCGTCGAGGTCTACTGGGGTGAGGACGCCGAAGCGTATGTCACTCCGGTCGCCGACGACTGCGTCGGTATCGCGATCCTGACATCGCGGCAGGGATCGTTCGACGACCACCTGGCCGAATTCGCCGCGCTGCGGGATCGGGTGAGCAGCCTGGCGCACGGCCGGGACCGGGCCGCAGGCCCACTGCAACAACGGGTTTCAACCAGGCGATCCGGCCGGGTCATGTTGGTCGGTGACGCGGCCGGCTACGTCGACGCGCTGACCGGTGAGGGTCTGGGAATCGCCTTCGGTGGTGCCGAGCTGCTGGCTAACTGCGTGGCGGCCGACCGGCCGCAGGACTACGACCGGCAGTGGCGGCACATGTCGCGGCGCTACCGGCTGCTGACCGCGGGTTTGTTGCACGCCAGCGAGATCAAGCCGGTGCGGTCACTGATCGTGCCCGCGGCCGTCGCACTACCGTCGGTGTTCGCCGGGATAGTGAACCAGCTGGCGTACTGACCGGCGTAGGCTGCGCCGCTATGAGCGAGATGCCCGGCGTACCGCCCATCACCGACTGGAATCGCCTGCTGGACGGTCGGGTTGCGGTCGTCACCGGGGGCGGGGCAGGAATCGGCGCGGCGGTCGCGACACTGTTCGCCGAACACGGCGCGGCGGTGGAGGTCGCCGAGATCGACCGGGACCGTGCCGAGCAGATCGCCGCCGAGGGCACGATCCGCAGTCATGTCGTCGACGTCACCGACGATGCCGACGTCATCCGGCTGGCCGATGCGGTGCTCGCCGAGCACGGGCGGGTCGACGTGCTGGTCAACAACGTGGGTGACTACCGCCCCCTGGTGGCGTTCGAGGAGTCCACGCCGGACACCTGGCAGCGGATGTACGACATCAACCTTCGTCACGTCTTCGCGGTGACCCGGGCTTTCCTGCCTGCGATGATCGCGGCGCACGCCGGCAGCGTCGTCAACATCCACTCCGTCGAAGGGATGCGGGGGTTCCCCCGCGATCCGGTGTACGGCGCGATGAAAGCCGCTGTCGCACACTTCACTACGTGCCTTGCAGTTGACGTCGGGCGCTACGGCGTGCGGGTCAACGGCATCGGTACCGACCTCACCCAGACACCGCAGGTGGATTATCTGACCGGTTACGAGGACGCCGAGCATCTCTGGCAGTCGTGGGCGCCGGTGGGTCGGGTGGGCCGGCCGGCCGATCAGGCCCGGGTAGCACTGTTCCTGGCGTCCGACCAGTCGGCGTTCGTCACCGGCCACAACATCCCGGTCGACGGCGGAACCAAAGCCGGTGGTGGATGGATGTTTTCACCCCGGGCCGGACGGTTCGTCAACCGATCCAAGCATCTGTAGCCTCAGCGCCCGGACCGTCCGGTCGCCCCGTGGCTGCTGCGAGTCGTCGTGCCGGGACTGTCGCTGCTCTTGGCGGCCGTCGCCTGCTTGCGTGCCGCAGCGGCGGGTTTGGGCGTGGTAGCAGCGGGCCGGAGTGATTGGGCAGCAGTGGTTTTGGTGATCGTGCGGGCGGATCGTCCCGTCACTGTCGCGGTGTTCGGCTCGGCGGCCGCCGAGCGCACCGTGGCTGCTGCTGCGGCGGAGCTCTGCCCGGTGACGACCTTCACCAACGACTTGACCAAGTCGCATACGGCCTGGATGACGAGCCTCGGACCCACGAGCAACTGCTCGATGATCTGGCCGGCGAAGATTCCGACGGCCTGCAGGAAGCCGTTCTGCGGCAGGTAAGGGGTGACGTCGAACGGGGCGAGCGTGCCGTCGGCCAGCTCGGAGATCAGTTCCGCGATGGTCTCGGCCGCAGGCTTTTCGGTCCAGTTGGTGGTGAAGATGCCGAAGTTGTCCTCTGCGCCGAACGCTCCGGTGGCAGTGTCTCTGGTGGTGTGGATGAATATCGGGCCGGCGCCCTGGATCTGCTGCCAGGCCACCACGAAGTCGTGGATGAAGCCGGCCTGCTGGGCGTCCGAGATCCCCCAGGTGGTGGGCAGCCCGTATTCGGTGGCCCACAGTGTGAGGGAGCCGTCGCCGGCGGCAGCCATCAGCGCGCGGATGGCCTCGGTCTGCATCAGCGGGGAGTCTGCGACGGTGCCCAGCGAGAACGGGGTCGTGTACTGGTAGGGGTGATAGGACAGCGCGTCGAAGAAGCCGTGGGCGCCATCGGCATACATCTGCGTGAGGAAGGTGACCGGGTTCAGCGTCACCCCGGGTACGGTGCTGACGGCGCCGAGGACCCCGGCGATCACGGTGGCGCTCGGGTCGGCGGCCTTGATGGCGGGGTAGGCGGCCTTCAGGAGTTCGGTGTAGGACGCCGCATCCGGCGGCGACCAGAATGTGGCGCCGTTGGGTTCATTCCACACCTCGTAGGCGGAGATCTTGCCCTGGTAACGCGTGGCGACCGCGGAGGCGAAGGTGGCGTAATCCGTCGGGTCGGGGTGACCGATGAGCAGGGTGCCGGCCCACGACGGGGTGGCGCTGATGACGCCGAGCACGCCCATGTCGCGGGCGCTGGCGGCGTCGATCACCTCGTCGAGTTTGGACCAGTCGTAGGTGGTGGAGTTGGACGGCTGCACCGCGGCCCAGGGGACGGCGATCCGGATGTCGGTGACGCCGAGCGCCTTCAGCGTGTCCAGGGTGGTGGCGATCTCGGTAGGCGAGAGTTGGTAGAGGTTCGGGTCGGAGATGCCCAGCGTGGTCGAGGAGTCGGCGATCGCGGCGGTCAGCATCACCGGCATCTGGACTGCGCCGTGCGGCAGCGGTCCCGCAGCGGGGGCGAGCGCGCAGGGGATGAGAGTTGCGGCGGCTACGGCGATCGCTGTGCCGGTGCTCACGGCCCGCCTGAAGCGAACGGACATCGCAACTCCCCCCTGCCATTGCTTTTCGCCGATCTGACAGTAATGCCGACCGGTGGGCTGTGCCGTGAAACACCCCGTGGTGTTTCGCGGCGCTGGGTACCCTCGGGGGCAATGACTACGGAGGTCGGATGACGGCGGAGGGCGGCGAGCGCGGTCTGGCGTCGGCGTTGGGCGCCACACCCGAGTTGATCGCGCTGCGCGCCGAGGCCCTGGCCGAGATGGACGTGTTCGACGGCTGCTCGTCGGCGGACTTGCAGGTGCTGGCCACCCTGCTGCGTCCGTTGCAGGCACCGGTCGGCCGGGTGCTGATGCGCCAGGGCGAGCAGGCGGTGTCATTCCTGCTGATCCAGTCCGGCAAGGCCGAGGTGCGCCACGTCGGCGAGGACGGGGTGGTGATCCTCGACGAGGTGTCGGCGGGGGCGATCGTCGGCGAGATCGCGCTGTTGCGGGACGTCCCACGCACGGCGACGGTCGTCACCACGGAGCCGCTGGTCGGCTATATCGGCGACGATGTGGCCTTCGCGGTGATGGCGGAACTGCCGGGGATCACCGAACGGATGGTGCGCACCGCGCGACAGCGGTTGGCGGCGTTCGTCTCGCCGATCCCGGTGGTCCTCAAGGACGGCACCGAACTGGTTCTGCGGCCCGTGCTGCCTGGCGACAGCGTACGCAACTCGCACGGGCCGGTCGAGTTCTCCACCGAAACGCTCTACCGCCGGTTCATGTCCACTCGCGCGCCGAGTATGGCGCTGATGAACTACCTGTTCCAGGTGGACTATGTGGACCACTTCGTGTGGGTTCTGGTCGACGGGGCGGACGGTCCGGTGGTCGCCGACGTGCGGTTCGTCCGCGACGAGGGCGACGTGTCGAGCGCTGAGATCGCCTTCATCGTCGGCGACGCCTACCAGGGCAGGGGCATCGGTAATTTCCTGATGGATGCGCTGACCATCGCCGCACACGTCGGGGGAGTGAAGCGGTTCTCGGCGCGGGTGCTGTCCGATAACTTGCCCATGCGCACCATCCTGGATCGCTTCGGTGCGCACTGGGAGCGCGACGAGCCGGGCGTGGTGACCACCGTGTTCGATGTGCCGAAACTCGATGCGCTGCAGATCGACCCGGCCCTGGCGGGCGAGATCCGCGATGTTGCCCGCCAAGTGATCCAGGCGGTGAGCTGAGGTGGCCAAGCCGGCGCTGAACAAAGACACCCGGCTGTGTATCTCGCTGGCTGCCCGCCCGAGCAATATCGGCACCCGGTTCCACAACTATCTTTACGACCAGCTGGGCCTGGACTTCATCTACAAGGCTTGCACCACAACCGATATCGCGGCCGCGGTCGGCGGCGTGCGTGCACTGGGCATCCGGGGGTGCTCGGTGTCTATGCCGTTCAAGCAGGACGTGCTGACGCTGGTCGACCACGTCGACGAGTCGGCGCGCGCCATCACCGCGGTCAACACGATCGTCAACGACGACGGCGTGCTCACTGCGAGCAACACCGACTACATCGCGGTGCAGCGGCTGATCACCTCCTATGGTCTCGACCCTAAGCGGCATGTGTTGATCCGCGGCAGTGGCGGGATGGCCAGCGCCGTGGCAACCGCGTTCCGCGATGGCGGTTTCGGAGCGGGCACGATCGTGGCCCGCAATGCTCAGACTGGTGCCGAACTCGCCGAACGCCTGGGCTACGACTGGCGGGCTGAGGTCGGGGATCTGCGTGCGCCGGTGATCGTCAACGTCACACCGATCGGTATGTCCGGCGGCCCGGAGTCCCACGAGCCTGCCTTCGACGATGCCGTGATCGATTCGGCGCAAACAGTTTTCGATGTCGTGGCACTCCCGTCGGAGACCCCGTTGATCGTGGCCGCCCGGGCGGCGGGCAAGCAGGTGATCACCGGGGCGGAGGTGATCGCTCTGCAGGCCGCCGAACAGTTCGAGCGCTACACCGGTATTCGGCCGTCCGCCGAGCAGGTGGCGGCCGCCTCGGCGTTCAGCCGGGCATGATCCCGCCTTCACGACTGCTCCCTTTGCTTGAGGAATCGTTCTTCACGCCGGCGCGTTCACCACGACGATCGTCTTGCGCACCCGCTCGGTCATGTGGCTGGTGAACCCGGCGTAGAACAACTCCGCGGCGACGGCCCACGACATCGACGAGTGCACCGCGGCGGCGGTCGGCGCGGCGTCAGCAGGCAACGCAAACGCGAACGGCACGGTGATCGGAGTGCCCGCGCGCAGCGTAATTCCCTTGCCTAACTTGACCGGCGGCCCATCGACAGGTCCTGTGGCACAGGGGTTTCGAGTCAACGGGTGCGACTCGCGATGGCGCTGCCAGCGCACCCTGAGGTCGCCGTCGGGCAGGTCGACCGTCGGGGTCAGTGTGACCTGCCCCCGCACCATCTCACCGGCGGCATACACCGGAGACGACAGCGCAATGTCCAACACCGTCTCGGCCGATCCGGAGTACCGCTCGGTCGGCTCGTCGCCGGCGTATGCGTCCTCCGGGCGTACGACGACGGTGAAATCACCGCGGGTCTCGACATCGCGGCCCCCGCGGTCGATTGTCAACCGGCATGACCAGCGCGCGATCTCCTTCGACGAGGGCGGCGCCCACGACGGAACCCTGAAATCGAAAGAACCACCGGTGAATTCGCCTGTCGCGATCGGTACATCGACCACCACGACGCTCACCCACTCGTCGGTGTCACGATCACCGCCGTAGTTGGTACCCACCTGGCCGGCGAGCCACAGGTCGTCGCTCACCTGGGCTGCGGCCGAATCGGCATGGCCCGCCCAGTGATACCGGAAGAAGTTGGTGTAGCCCCAGTCCACTTTCGCCGAGCGGACCTTGTCGGCAGAACCCGTGATCGCCGCCGTCACGGTCTGGCGCGGGACAACCACAGCGGGGGTGACGCTGACCTCGAGTGCCTGATCGCGGCGGAACAGGCCCACTACTTTCTCTGGCTCGCGGCGTAGTCCTCCGGCCGGTTCTTCTTCATCCACAACCGAAGCGGGCTCAAGACCACCCACAGCACGCCGTACACCGTGTAGTAGACGGCCGCCGAGGCCAGGACGCCGAAGACCCACGCCGGATAGATCAGGATCAGACAGAACTGAAGGAACTGCTTGATGACGACCGGATAGCCGTCGGCCATCGACCACACGAACCGCGGACTCATCGACTTCAGCAGGCGCTTGCCCGTTGAGGTCTCAGCGTCGGCTTCGGCCTGGGCCTGGCTCACGTCAGGTCCAAGCTCTTCGCGGGTCAGTCCGCGGGCCGGGGGTGCCGGCTCGTCGGGATAGGGCGGTTGCGCAGAACTCATCTCATGCCTCCCGAAGCCCGGAGACCGGGGCCGTGGCGGCCGGCGCACGATCGCGCCGGCCGCCACGAACTCCGATCAGGGAGTGATCGTCGTCTTCTCGTCGATCACACTGGTGGCGTCCATCAGGACACCCTCCTGCCCGTCGAGCGCGTCGGCGTTCAACTGCAGAACGTAGAGGCCGTCGGCGGTCGGGATCACGACGGTCTTCTGCGCGATGATGCGCTTCTTGCCGTCCTTGACGTAGTTGCCGCCCAACTGCATAGCGTCGAACCCGCTCAGGGTGCTCTTGTTGTCGTCACCCAGCGGCTCGTAGTCGGGGAGGTTCTTCAGCTCGCCCGGTGCGAGTTCGAGGATCTTCGCGGGGTCGACGTTGCCGGTCAGCTTGGACACGATCGCGATGATGCTCGGCGGATCGTCCGGCGTCGCCGGCTTGTCGTAGACGATGGCGCCGTAGGCCCACTCCGGGGTCTGCGGGCCGGCATCCGACCAGTCGGGCGGGAACGGCAAGTCGATGTTCGGCGAACCCGGATCACCACGGTGAACCGGCGTCTCCTGAATCTGGTTCGCCTTCAGGTAATCCTGGATGGTCTCGTTCTTGCCGGTCGATTCGGCCGGGCTCGGCGATGCCTTGGCGCTGGTGGACGTCGAGGTGGAGGTGGACGTCGAGGTCGACGTGGTCGTCGACGTCTTGGTCTCGGTCTTCGAGCCGCAGCCAACGAGCGCGACACTCAGTGAAATGGCGGCCAGCCCGGCTGTCGCAACCGCCGTGATTTTCTGCATCGGACGAACTTCTCCTTATTTACTGTGGCCGACCGCTGGCAGCGACCGAATTCGATTGTGAGCTTAGTGCTCAGGAAAGGATTCGCGACCCGAATTCTGCTGAATCAATACTGTGCCGGAAGTCGGCCAAATCTGACGGTCGCGACACGCGGCTGGTTAATAGGCCCGATTTTGCCCGGCCCGGCCGCGGCAGGGGCACGATGCAGATGGGCTGCGAAGATGCAGACGTAACGCGGGTCGCGGCGGTGGGTCAGGCGAAGCCACCAGCAGGTGTTACGCATAGGGCAAAGGAGCGCTGTGCGTTTTGGTCTTCACCGGCTGTCCACGGTTGCGCTAGCAACGATCGTGTTAGCCGGTTACGTTCTGTTGTCGCCGTTCGCAATAGGCGTTCATTTGACGGCCACCACCGCTCTGATAATGGGCGGGACGATGCATCCGCTGGTCAGTCCCACGCTCGGCGGTTCGGCGCAGAATCCGGTCGGGCAGTTGCCGTCCTATCCGCTCGCCGAACCCGCGCAAGTGGTCGCCGACATCGTCAACCAGGCCATGAACTTCTTCGTCGGCCCGACCGGTCCCGCCCGGGGCGGTGCCACCGACGCGGGCGGGTACAACGTGGTCGCGCTGCAGACGCCGGAGGAGTTCTGGCCCCTCTACGGCACACTCGATTTCGACGCCTCGGTCGCCACGGGCGTGGCCAACCTGTCGAACTGCCTTCAGGGACGGTTGTCGTGCAAGGGCCACTATTTCGACAACGCCCCGGAACTGACGTCGGACTACGTCGCTTTCGGATACTCCCAGAGCGCCAGGATCGCCAGCATCGCCAAGCGCGACCTCATCGACACCTACCGCAATGCCGACGGCACCTGGCGGCCCCTCGTCGACTCCAACGGCGCCCCGTTGCACGCGTCGTTCGTGGTGATCGGCAACCCGAACCGGCCCAATGGTGGCTTCCTGCAACGCTTTAACGGCTCCTACATCTCGCAACTGGGTATCACCTTCGACGGCGCGACCCCGACCGACTCCTGCGATGCCGACGGCACCCACTGCCGATTCCCGACCGCCGACATCGCGCGCCAGTACGACGGATGGGCCGACGCTCCGGTACGCCAGCTCAACCTGGTGGCCGACCTCAACGCGCTGCTCGGCATCGCCTATCTGCACCTCTTCTACGACGCGCCCGTCACCGATTCGATGTACCAGGGCACCACCGGTGACACCAGCTACTACATGGTCCCGACGCACCTGCTGCCGCTGCTGATGCCGCTACAACAGCTCGGCGTCCCGGCGCCGATCCTCGCCGTGCTCGACGCCCCGCTGCGGGTCATCGTCGAATGGGCCTACGACCGGGCGACCAATCCCGGCGTGCCCACCCCCATGCAACCGAGCATCGTGGCCGACCCGGTCACCGGTATCCGTAACCTGCTGGCCGCCATCCCGACGGGTCTGGACGACGGCTTGCAGGACGCCGGCTTCGGCCGCCCGTTCGGCACCGCCCGCGCCGGCATGTTCGGGGTGGGGGACCCGACAGTCCCGTCGACCGCCCCGGCCGGCGCCGGCGCGCCGTCGTCGCCTCCACGGCCGCCTTCGGCGCGACCGAACAGCGCCGCCGGGGCCAAGCCCCGTCCGTCGGCGGCCCGGGCCGGATCGCACCCGCAATCCTCGGCGACGCCGAACGCGCCGAAGCGAAGTGTCGGCGGGCACCGGCCGCGGCACTGAGAGCGGATTGGGAAACAGCGGCCTCGGGTACGTTGGCGGAATGCGTAAGACCATCGTGGGAACAGCCCTTGCCACCGCCGCGGCAGCAGTCGTGGGCAGCGTCTCCAGCCGTAAGGGCGTCGAGACCTGGTACCCGACCCTGCGCAAGCCGCCCTTCAACCCGCCCAACGCGGCGTTCCCGATCGCGTGGACGACGTTGTACGCCGACATCGCCGTGACCTCGGCGGCGACGATCGACCGGTTCCGCGCCGATGGCCAGGACTCGAAAGCCAACGCCTACATCGCCGCGCTGGGCACGAACCTGGTGCTCAATGCCGGCTGGAGCTGGCTGTTCTTCGGCAAGCGCAAGCTCGGGGCGTCGGTGCTCGGCGCGGGCGCGCTGGCGATCAGCAGCGCCGACCTGGCGCGGCGGGCCGGCGCCGCCGATCCGAAGTTCGGCGTCGCCCTGGCGCCCTACCCGCTGTGGTGCTCGTTCGCGACGCTGCTGTCCTCCGAGATCTGGCGGCGCAACCGCTAGAACGGCAGCTCGACCGGACGGAAGTGGTCGGTCACGTCGCCGACGAGCGAGGTGTCGTATGGGTCGACGGCCACCGAACCGGTGGTCTCGTTGAGCTTGAGCCGGTCGAACTCGGCCCAGATGATGCTCGGGCTGGTGGTCAGCTCGAAGAAGTACATCCGGTTGGTCAGATCGGTGACCGTCCGGTACTCGGTGTTGTAGACGCCGAATTCGGCGTACGGGGCACCGAACGGAACGGAGACGTTGCGCATGATCGCCATGACCCCCGCGATCGCCTCGCGCTCCGAGTTCGGTTTCGGCAGCAGCGCCGAATAGTAGGCGGCTCGCTGGAACCGGTCGACGGCATTGACGTTGCCGGGAAGCGGCATCTCCCGGCTTGGGTGCGAAAAGTCCTGGGCACCAAGAAGTTTCAATTGCTCGTCATAGGTGGGGTCGTTCGTCATCAAGGTGAACTGCCTGCCGTGGTGGATCACCGGGCGGCCCTCGGCGAACTCGATGATCGCCGAATCGCCGCCGGTGTCCTCCAGCGCGACATGGAGGTTCGCCTCGTGGCCGCGGACTTCGATCTTGACCAGCTGGACGTGTTTCATCAACTCCAGCGCCTCGGCCACGGTGGCGGCCTGATCCAGCAGGTACTGCAACCACAGCCCGGCCTGCAGTGCGGGCTTCTGCGCGTCCCGCGCGCCGTAGTCGCTGGCCTCCAGGTACAGGCCGTGGCCGGCCAGGCCCGCCTCGTTGAAGCCGTCGACAGTGCCCACTCCGTAGATCGTCGTCACCAGACTCGAGTAGCGGCTGGTCCAGCGCAACGGGTTCGGGTCATCGACCAGGCCGGCGGGGGCGATCCCGCTGCGCTCCCGGCCGCGGGGAAAGCCGACGAGCAGGGGCTGAGTCGGCTCCGGCCAGTCCATGCTCCGGCCGGTGAGGACGGCGAGATCGTTGGTGTTCCACAAGACGCGAGTGCACATGCCGTCAGGCTATGCCCGCGAGGCGCCCGCACGCGCCAACCGATCGGTGGTATCAAGACGGCGTGAGGCGGCTGACCCTCGGCGTAGGCCTGGTGCTCGGGCTGACCTCCTGCGCGAGCCAGCCCGCGCCCACACCGTCGACCTCGCCGAGCCCGACGGCCTCGCGGGCCGTTGATCCTGCCAACATCAAACGCGTCCGCCCCCTGTTGCCCGCCGACTATGAGATCGCCGACGTCGTCGGCCCGGTCAGCGCGGCCGGGCAGTGGGGTTTCGGACCGGGCTGGACCGCCGAACCGGCGCCCTGTGCGGCGCTGGCCGACCCGGCCGCCGGCGACGCCGGCGCACGCGGCTACTCGGCTTCCGGGCGCGGCGGGACGATCTATGTCGTCGTCGCCGCAGCAGGCCCACCCGCCGCCGGACTGCTCGACGAGTGCGGCCAGTGGACCATGACCTTCGGCCACACCAGCGGCACGGTGACGCTGGCCGAACCGCCGCGCGTCGACGGCGCCGACACCGTCGCGATGACGACCGCCACCCGCACTGTTGTCGAGTCCGGTTCCGAAACCAACGGGCAGGCCTCCACCGCGCAGGCCTACCTCGACGGCCACGTCGTCGTCGTCACGCTCGTCACCGATCCGGGGTCGGCGCACCCGCCGCTGGACACCCGCTTCGTCGACGACCTGTTGACCCAGACGGTGACTGCCTTGCGCGGCTGACCGCCGCCGCGTTGGGTACATTGGCGGCGATGTCGAACCCGAGAGCCGTGGTCGCCGTGTTGTGCGCCGGACTGTTGACCGCATGTGGATCGGGTGGTGGCCCGCAGGGCGCGGACATCGCCAAGGTGTCGACCCTGAAAGCGAGTTTCGGCCCCGAGTTCAAGGTCACCGAGGTGTCCAAAACGGGCATCGACCCGAAGCTGCTCACCGGCCAGAAGCTGCCCGATGGGCTGAAGTTCGACCCGCCCGCATGCGCGGCGTTCGCGACCGGGCAGCTGGTGCCGCCCGGCACCAAGGGCAATATGGCGGCGGTCTCGGCCGAGGGGCAGGGCAACCGCTTCATCATCATCGCCGTCGAGACCAACGAGCCGGTACCGGTCACCGAACCCGGCGCCGACTGCAAGAAGGTGTCGTTCAGCGGGGGTGCGCTGCGCGGGACCGTCGAGGCGGTCGACGCCCCCGCGATCAACGGTGCCCAGACCCTCGGTGTGCACCGGGTGCTGCAGACCGTGATCAACAACCAGGCCCGCACCGGCGAGGTGTACAACTACTCCGCTCACTTCGGTGACTACCAGGTGATCGTCACCGCCAACCCGCTGGTGCTGCCGGACAAGCCGGTCGCGCCGGTGGATACAAAACGCGCGGGCGATCTGCTGGTCGCCGGGGTCAACGCGATCCGCAACTAACCTCAGCGCACGTCGCGCGGCCGGAACTGGATGCTGATTCGGGGACCCTTCGGCAGTGCGGTCTTCGGGACGGCGTGCTCCCAGGTGCGCTGACACGAACCACCCATCACCAACAGGTCGCCATGATGTTGCGGCAGCCGTAGCGACGGGCCGCCACCGCGCGGGCGCAGGGCGAAAACCCGGGTTGCGCCGAGGCTGACGATGGCGACCATGGTGTCCTCAGTGCTGCTGCGCCCCACGGTGTCCCCATGCCAGGCGACGCTGTCCGACCCGTCGCGATACAGGCACAACCCTGCGGTGGTGAACGGCTCGCCGAGTTCGCCGGCGTAGACGTCGTTGAGCCGGCGGCGCAGCCGGGTGATCGCGGCATGCGGCGGGGGTGCGGCGGTGAGGTCGTGAAAACTGACCAGCCGCGGCACGTCGAGCACGCGGTCGTACATCTGCCTGCGTTCGGCCCGCCACGGCACCGATGTCAGCAGATGCTCGAACAGGGTGTCGTCGTCGACCCACGACGAGCGGACGTCGAGCCATGCGCCGGCGCCGAGGTCGCGGCGCTGACTGTGCTCGAACAAGGCGCCCTGAACAGACACAGACACGCCCCCAAGGTTATCGCACGTCTGTTCGAAAACGCTAGAGCTTGGCTGCGCCCGGACCGTGGCCGGCCAACACATCCTCCGGGTTGGACAGCGCACAGCTGCGCAGGCTCAGGCAGCCGCAACCGATGCAGTCGGCCAGGTTGTCGCGCAGCCGCTGCAGGTGCCCGATCCGCTCGTCGAGGTCGGCCCGCCAGCCCGCCGACAGCCGGGCCCAGTCCCGGCTGGTCGGCACCCGGTCGGTCGGCAGTGTCGCCAGTGCTTCCCGCACCCGGGCCAGCGGAATGCCCAGCCGCTGAGACATTCTGATGAAGGCCACCCGGCGCAGGGTCTCGCGGGGATAGCGGCGTTGGTTACCCGAGGTGCGACGGCTGCGGATCAGCCCTTCGCGTTCGTAGAAGTGCAATGCCGAGATCGCCACACCGGCTCTTCCGGCCAGCTCGCCTGGCGTCAGCTCCTGCTCGGTCACAGCTCAACGATAGTTGAGGTGATCGCCGGGCTTGTTACGGTGCTAGCTGTGACTTCGACTGTGCTGGGCTCCAACTCCGAGGTCGGGACGCTGCGGGTCGTCATCCTGCACCGCCCCGGCGCCGAGCTGCAACGGCTGACACCGCGCAACAACGACAAGCTGTTGTTCGACGGTCTGCCGTGGGTGTCGCGCGCGCAGGAGGAGCACGACGCGTTCGCCGACCTGCTGCGCTCACGCGGCGTGGAAGTGCTGCTGATGTCGGACCTGCTGACCGAGGCGCTGGCCAGCGGAGCCGCCCGGATGCAGGGCATCGCCGCCGCCGTCGACTCGCGGCGCCTGGGACACCCTCTGGCGCAGGAACTTTCGGCCTACCTGCGCGGTCTGGAACCCGCCGATCTGGCCTATGTGTTGACGGCGGGCATGACGTTCACCGAACTGCCGACGAGCGCCAAGGCCGACACGTCACTGGTGCGGCGTATGCATCACGGCGGGGACTTCGTCATCGAGCCGCTGCCGAATCTGCTGTTCACCAGGGACTCATCGTTCTGGATCGGGCCCCGGGTGGCCATCACGTCGCTGGCGTTGCCGGCCCGGGCGCGGGAAACCTCGCTGACCGACATGATCTATGCCCATCACCCGAGGTTCCTCGGGGTGCGTCGGGCCTACGAGTCCCACACCGCCCCGGTCGAAGGCGGCGACGTGCTGCTGCTGGCACCGGGTGTGGTCGCCGTCGGGGTGGGTGAACGCACCACCCCGGCCGGGGCGGAGGCGTTGGCGCGCAGCCTGTTCGACGACGACCTGGCCCACACCGTGCTGGCGGTGCCGATCGCCCAGGAGCGCGCGCAGATGCACCTCGACACCGTGTGCACCATGGTCGACGTCGACGCCGTGGTGATGTACCCGGCGATCCAGGACTCGTTGTCGGCGTTCACGATCACCCGCACCCCGACCGGTGTGCGGATCCACGACGAGGCGCCGTTCGTAAAAGCGGCCGCCGAGGCGATGGGTATCGAGCGGCTGCGGGTCATCGAGACCGGGCTGGACCCGGTGACCGCCGAGCGTGAACAGTGGGACGACGGGAACAACACCCTGGCCCTGGCGCCAGGCGTGGTGGTCGCCTACGAGCGCAATACCGAAACCAATGCGCGACTTGAGGATTCAGGCATCGAGGTGCTGCCCATCGCGGCCGCCGAACTCGGCACCGGGCGGGGTGGGCCGCGCTGCATGTCCTGCCCGGTCGCCCGTGATCCGCTGTGACCGAACTGCTCATCGGCGGGGCGCTGCGCGGCGGCGGCTCGGGAACCTTCGCGACGGTCAACCCGGCGACCGAGGAGATCCTCGGGACCGCGGCTGACGCCGACGCCGCCGACATGGACCGGGCCATCGTGGCCGCGCGCACCGCGTTCGACCACACCGATTGGTCGCGTGACGTCGCGCTGCGGGTGCACTGCCTGCGCCAGTTGCGTGATGCGCTGAACGCCGAGATCGAGGACCTGCGCGCCGTCACCGTCGCGGAGGTCGGCGCACCGGTCGCCTTCACCCACGGCCCACATCTGCAAGGCCCCGTCGACGACTTGGAGTTCCCGGCCCGCACCGCCGAGAACTATTCGTGGACAACCGATCTCGGGGTGGCCAGCCCCATGGGCATCCCGTCGCACCGGCGGCTGTACCGCGAGCCGTACGGGGTCGTCGGGGCCATCACGCCGTTCAACTTCCCGCATCAGCTCAACCTCGCCAAGCTCGGCTCGGCGCTGGCCGCGGGCAACACCGTCGTCCTCAAGCCGGCACCTGAGACACCGTGGTGCGCCGCGCATGTCGGCCGAATCATCGCCGAGCGTACCGACTTTCCGTCCGGAGTCGTCAATGTCGTCACCTCCAGCGACCGGCGCGTCGGCGCCCTTCTCGCCGAGGACGCCCGGGTGGACATGGTGTCGTTCACCGGGTCCACGGCAACCGGCGCCGCGGTCATGACGTCCGCCGCGCACACCATCAAGAAGGTGTTCCTCGAACTCGGCGGCAAGTCGGCGTTCCTGGTGCTCGACGACGCCGACCTCGCGCGCGCCTGCGCCGCGGCCGCGACAGCGGTGGCCCGGCACGCCGGGCAGGGGTGTGCGTTCACCACCCGCCTGGTGGTGCCGCGGGCCCGCTACGACGAGGGCGTCGCCGCGGCGGCCGAGGCGATGGCGGCCGTCCCGGTCGGCGACCCCACCGACCCGGCCACCGTGTGCGGACCGCTGATCTCGGCGCGCCAACGTGACCGGGTGTGCGGCTACCTGGATCTGGCGCTGGCCGAAGGGGGTTCGTTCGCCTGCGGGGGTGCCCGCCTCGACCGGCCCGGCTACTTCGTCGCGCCGACGGTGATCAGCCGGCTGACCAACGACGCCCGGGTGGCCCGCGAGGAGATCTTCGGACCGGTGCTGGTGGTGTTGGCCCACGACGGCGACGACGATGCGGTGCGCATCGCCAACGACTCCTCGTACGGGTTGTCGGCGACGGTGTGGGGGCAGGCCGAGCGTGCCGCCCGCGTCGCCGCGCGGCTGCGGACCGGGACGGTCAACGTCAACGGCGGTGTCTGGTACAGCGCCGACACCCCGTTCGGCGGCTACAAGCAGTCCGGTGTGGGCCGCGAGATGGGGCTCGCCGGTTTCGAGGAATACCTGGAGACCAAGGTGATCGCCACCGCTGTGAATTTATAGTGCGGTCACCGTGACGTCTTTGCCTTTCGACCCCGACGCCCTGCGCACCCGCTACGCGCAGGAGCGCGACCGGCGGCTGCGTCCCGACGGCATCGGCCAGTACGTCGAGGTGGCAGGGGAGTTCGCCGGGTTCGCCGAGGACCCGTGGGCCGGGCCGCCGCCGCCCCGCGCACCCTTGACCGACGAGGTCGACGTGGCCGTCATCGGCGCCGGCTTCGGCGGGCTGCTGACCGGGGCGCGGCTGCGTGAGCTCGGCGTGGGCAGCATCCGGCTGATCGACAAGGCCGCCGACGTCGGCGGCACCTGGTACTGGAACCGGTATCCCGGCATCGCCTGCGACGTCGAGTCCTACGTATACATGCCGCTGCTCGAGGAAACCGGCTACCTGCCGACCGAGAAGTACGCCAAGGGCCCCGAGATCTTCGCGCATTGCCGGCGCATCGCCGAACACTACGACCTGTACCGGGATGCTTGCCTGCGCACCGAGGTCCGCGAGATCCGTTGGGAGGCCGAGTCGTCGCGCTGGATCGTGCACACCGATCGCGGCGACGCCATCCGGGCGCGGTTCGTCTCGATGGCCAACGGCTACCTGCAGAAGCCCAAGCTGCCCGGTATTCCGGGGATCGCCGCGTTCCGCGGCCACACCTTCCACACCAGCCGGTGGGACTACGGCTACACCGGAACCGATCTGGAACGCCTGGCGGACAAGCGAATCGGCATCATCGGCACCGGTGCGACGGCCGTGCAGTGTGTGCCGCACCTGGCCCGCGCCGCGAAGCAGTTGCTGGTGTTTCAGCGCACCCCGTCATCGGTCGACGTCCGTGACAACCAGCCCACCGATCCGCAGTGGGCCGCCGCCCTGAGCCCCGGGTGGCAGCGCCGGCGCATCGAGAACTTCCAGCACCTGACCGCGGGCGGGGACGCCGAGGAGGATCTGGTCGCCGACGCGTGGACGTCCATCGTCAAGACCCTGCTGGTGATGCGCGACGGCGAGTTGGCCGATTTCGCCAAGATGGAGGAGGTCCGCGCCCGGGTCGACGCGGTCGTGGGCGATCCGGCCACCGCCGAGGCGCTCAAACCCTGGTACGGCTACTTCTGCAAGCGGCCGTGCTTCCACGACGACTACCTGGCGACGTTCAACCGTCCCAACGTGACGCTCGTCGACACCCACGGCCACGGCGTGCAGGCCATCACCGAACGCGGCGCCGTAGTCGACGGGGTCGAGTACGAACTCGACTGCCTGATCTTCGCCACCGGTTTCGAGGTGGGCACCGAATATGCCAGGCGCACAGGCTTCGAAGTGGTGGGCCGCGACGGTGTCACACTCACCGGCGCATGGGCGGACGGGGTCCGGACACTGCACGGGCTGGCGGTCGCCGGCTTCCCGAACCTGTTCGTGGAGAGCATCGCCCAGTCCGGCTTCACGGTGAACTTCCCCTATCTGCTCGACGTCCAGGCATCCCACGTCGCCTGGATCATCGCCTGGGCGCTGGCCAACGACGTCACCGAACTGGAGGCCACGGCGACCGCCCAGGACGACTGGGTATCGACCGTCGTCGAGCGCGCGGCCGGAACCGCCGACCGCGCCCGCGCGTGCACACCCGGGTACTACAACCGGGAGGGCCAGGCCAACGCCAAGACCCGGCAGGGCAGCTTCTTCTACGGTGGCCCAACCGAATACGCCGACATCCTCGCGGGCTGGCGCGACCGGGGCGACCTCGACGGCTTCGACATCCGCCGGGGTGGTCGCGGGTGACATACCGGATCGGCCGGCTCCGGGCAGCGCTGCGCCGGGGCCGCCAGCCCCGCGTCGCGATCATCGGCGCCGGCTTCGGTGGACTGGCGGCCGCCGTCGCGTTGCGCAAGATCGGCGTCGAGGACATCTTCATCATCGAACGCAGCGACGGTGTCGGCGGCACCTGGCGGGTGAACACCTATCCCGGTGCGGCATGCGACATCCAGAGCCATCTGTATTCGTTCTCCTTCGCGCCCAACCGGAACTGGACGCGCACCTATGCCCACCAGCCGGAGATCCTGGCCTACCTGGAGTCGGTGGCTGACGACTTCGATCTCAGACGTCATCTGCTCACCGACACCCGGGTGACCGGCATTCACTGGAACGACACGGTCCAGCAGTGGGACCTCGCCCTCGAATCAGTCTCCACCGGCTCGGGTTTCGGCCTTCCCGTCGACGTGGTGGTCAGTGCGGTGGGCTTGTTCGGCGAACCCAAGCAACCCGACATCGGGGGCCTGGGGGAATTCGGCGGACGGGTGTTGCACACCTCGCGCTGGGATTCCCGAGTGCAGTTCGACGGCCAGCGGGTCGCGGTGATCGGCACCGGAGCCAGTGCGGTGCAACTGGTTCCCGAACTGGCCGCCAGCGCCGCCCACCTGACCGTCTTCCAGCGCACACCGCCCTGGATGGTGCCCAAGGACGACCGCTCGTTCACCGCCGCGGAGCTCACCCGGTTCCGGCGCAACCCCTGGGCGGCCCGGCGGGAGCGCTACCGGCTGTGGAAGGAACAGCACGACAACACCGCCACCCGCGCCGACGATCCGCTGGTGGTCGGACGGCAGGGCATCGCCGAGGACTTCCTGCGCCGCACGGTACGCGACGAGTACCTGCGCGCCGCGCTCACCCCGGACTATCCGTTCCGGTGCAAACGCGTGCTGCTCGGCGCCGACTATTACGCTGCGCTGCAACGCGATAACGTCACCCTGGTCACCGACCCGATCCGGGCGGTCACCGAGACGGCGGTGCGTACCGACGCCGAATCGGTCGACATCGACGTGCTCGTGCTGGCCACCGGCTTCCAGACCAACCACTATCTGTCCGGTATCGAGGTGATCGGTCCCGGTGGGTGCTCGCTGCACGAGCGGTGGGGCGAAGACCCGAGCGCCTACCTCGGGGTCGCCGTCAGCGGCTTCCCCAACTTCTTCATGCTCTACGGCCCCAACACCAATCAGGCGGGCAACTCGATCGTCTACGTGCTGGAGGCCGGTGCCCGGCTGGTGGCCGATGCGGTGGCCCGGCTCGCGCGGCGCGGCGGCGTTCTGCAGGTGCGGCCGGAGGCCGAGCAGAAGTTCAACGAGGAGATCGGCGCGGAGCTCGAGCAGACGGTCTGGACCCAGTGCGGCAGCTACTTTCGTTCACCGAGCGGCCGGATCGTCACGCAGTGGCCCTACAAGGAGCTCGACTATGCCCGCCGCACCCGGCGGCTGCGGCTGCGCGACTGGATCCACTACAGGCCCGACGGCCAGAAGCCGATGACACCCTCGGCCTCCAGTTCGGCGAGCTCCTGATCGGTCAATCCCAGCTCGCCGCCGAGGATCTCGTTGTTGTGCTGCCCGAGTAGCGGCGCGGCGGTGGTGACGAACTGACCGGTCACCGGTGGCCGCGGGTAGGGCAGCGGACCGCACAACGGATGGTCACGGGGCTGGAAGAACCCGCGGTCGCCCAGGGCGGGGTTGTCGATGACCTCGGGTGGCTGCACCACCGGGGCGGCGGGCACACCGGCGGCCAGCAGCGCGTCGACTGCCTGCTGGAGTGGCCGCTGGGCCAGCCAGTCGGTCAGCCGGGCGTCGATCAGCGCGGCGTTGTCCTCGGTGTAGTCGACCCCGTGGCTCCACTGTGGTTGTTCCAGAACCACTTTGATGGACTGCCAGTCCTCGCGGTGGCGGATGCTGACCGCGATCCACTGGTCGTCCCCGGCGCAGCTGTAGACGTTCTGGACGGCGAACTCGTGGCCCCGGTTGCCGCGGCGGTTCAGCAGCACGCCGGTGCAGTCGTACTCGATGACCTGCAGTGCGCTGGCGTTGAGCACCACGTCGATCATCGGTAGCTCGACGAGCTGGCCGTGGCCGGTGCGCCTGCGGTGCTCGAGGGCCGCGACGGTCAGGAAGGCCGCGTGCACACCGGCTAGCGGATCGCACGCGCCGCGCGGGGCGGTCGGCAGTCCGTCGGGATACCCGGTGAGCCAGGCCAACCCGGCGAGCTGCTCCATGGTCATGGCGAAGCCGACCCGGTCGCGCCAGGGCCCGTCGAGCCCGAACCCGGGCATCCGGACTTCGATGATCGCCTCGTTGAAACCCTTGAGCACGTCGTAGCCGAGCCCGAAGTTCTCCATGACACGCGGGGTGAAGTTCTCGATCACCACATCGGCGTCGGCGACCAGCCGGCCGAGAAGTGCCTTGCCGGTATCGGATTCGAGGTCGAGGGTGATCGACCGCTTACCGGAGTTGACGCCCTGGAACACCCAGCTGTACTCCCACCAGCGTTCGACGTCGGCGCGGAACCCGCCCGCGAAGCGCATCCCGTCCGGGCGTTGCACCGACTCGATCTTGACCACGTCGGCGCCGAGCATCGCCAGCAGATGAGTCGCCGACGGGCCGGCCCAGAACGCGGTCAGGTCGATGATCCGGACACCGGCCAGCGGCAAGCCCGGTGCGGCCTGCGCGGGTGGCCGGCGGCGCGGCGCCGGGGCTGTGCCGGTGTCACCGATCGGTGGCGGCAGCGCGGCCGGCAGCGGCGTGCACTCGCTCATCCGCCACGGCGGGCGTGGCGCGCGGAAGCCAGCCGGGTGGTCGTCGAACGAGCCGCGCTGCACGAAATGATCCATGCCGGGCAGGGTTTCGCCGTTGCCGATCGCGGCCATCGGGATGCGGAACAGGGCGGCCAGTTCCACGATCTCGTCGACGGTCCGTGAGGCGAACCACTCACCGGTGCGGGCGCGCACCAGATCCCGCTGCTCCCAACGGCCGATCTGGAACCGCAATTCCGGAATGTCGGCGAGGTCGGGGCATTCGACCATCGCGCAGAAGTCCTGCCACTGCTGGCCGGTGGCCATCGAGATACCGACGTAGCCGTCCTTGGCCCGTTCCACCGACGGTACCTCGGTGGAACGCCCGACCACCTCGAGCAGCATCAGTTCCTTGCGCAGCCAGGAGAACACCTGCATCGAGGTGGTCATGGCTTCCAGCACCGACATGTCGTAGCGGCCGCCGCCGCCGTAATGGCCGGTCACTCCGAAGAATGCGGCGTAGCTGCCGGCGACGAACTCGCCGAGATCGCCCGCCACGGCGACGGGCGGCCGTTCCGGTTCGCCGCGCGATCCCGTCGACCCGCACCACGCCTGCAGCGTGAACTCGGTGGCCGGCCGGTCGGTCCACGGCCCAGTCCAGCCGAAGTCCGAGACGGTGACGACCGCGGAATGTGCTGCCAGGGAATCCAACTCGGCCTCGCCGAGACCCAGCGTCGCGGCCTGAGCCGGGGTGGCACCCAGGATCACGATATCGGCCCCGGCGAGCAACTCGGCCGGAACCGTGTCGGCGCTGACGCTGTGCTTACCGCCTGCCAGGAACGCGAAGAACGGACTCTCCTGCTCCCGCGCCGGCACTCCGGCGGGCTGGTAGCGCCGCAGCCGGTGGCCAGTCGGGGGTTCCACCATCACCACGTCGGCTCCTGCGTCGCGCAGCAGCTTGCCGGCGTAGGCGGTGGCCAGGCGGTCACCGATCTCGACTACGCGCAGACCCGATAGCGGAGAAGGCATGGAGCTCAGGCGATCCCGAAGTCGATGACGCCGCGGACCAGCTCACCGCGCAGCAGGTCCTCGAAGGCCTCGTTGATGTCGTCGAGCCGGTAGGTACGGGTGATCATCTCGTCCAGCAGCAGTTGGCCGGCGGTGTACATGGCCGCCAGGTGCGGGATCTCCGAGCGTGGATTGCACGACCCGAACACCGTCCCGCACAGGTTCTTGTTCATCAGCACCAGATCCTGCACGTCGAGCTGGACCGGCTGGGCACCGGCCCGCGCCATCCCGGTCAGCACACAGGTGCCACCCTTGCGGGTCAGTGCCAGCGCGGGGCGGATGTCCGCACCGGTGATGTCCGACGGCGCGACGATCACGGCGTCGGCCATCACCCCGCGGGTCAGCTCCCGCACCAGGTCGATGGCGTCGGCGGCCGACGCCGCGGTGTGGGTGGCTCCGAAGCCGAGCGCGGATGTCAGCCGCGCCTCGCGGGGATCGACGGCGACGATCGTGGTGGCGCCGTTGATCCGGGCGCCCTGCACCGCGGCGGTTCCGATACCGCCGACCCCGATGACGACACAGGTGTCACCGCCGCGGATGTCGGCCCGGTGGGCGGCCGAACCGTAGCCGGTGGGCACCGCACACGACAGCAGCGCCGCGGGCAGCAGCGGGATCGACGGGTCGATCTTCACCAGCGAATCCGCCGCTACCACAGTGTGTTCGGCGAAGGCGCCGATTTTCGAGGTGTGCCCGAGGTCGTGCCCGTCGAGGGTGTGATGACGGAAGGTGCCGTCGGTCGGCATGCCGGGCGTAAGCACCCCGGCGCCCTTGTCGCACAGGTACTGCATGCCCGAGGCGCACCAGCGGCAGTGGCCGCACACCGCGACGAACGAGGTGACCACGCGGTCGCCGGGGGCCAGGCCGGTGACGCCGTCGCCGACCTCGACGACCACGCCCGAGCCCTCGTGGCCGCCGATCGTCGGTGGCCGCGTCGTGGGTGCACCGGGCGGGGACATGAAGCCGTTGCGGATGTGGTCGTCTGAATGGCACAGCCCGGCCGCGGCCATCCGGATCAGCACCTCACCGGCGCGCGGCGGGTCTAGCTCGAAGTCCTCCACCGACCAGGCGCCGCCCGGCTCGCGGACGACGGCGGCGCGGCTCCTCATGCCCCACGACATTACGGGTGCGGCGTGGGCCCAGGGTGCGAGATCCCGCTTCGTATCCGCGGGGACCGCGGTATTCCCGAATTCGCTCAAAGGGAAACGGAGCGCACGCCCCGCTTGATCGGGGCTACGTTGCCGGAGTGGCAATCAAACTTGGACTTCAGATCCCCAACTTCTCCTACGGAACCGGTGTGGCCGAGATGTTTCCGACGGTGGTCGCGCAGGCGCGTGAGGCCGAGGACGCCGGATTCGACTCGGTGTTCCTGATGGACCACTTCTACCAACTGCCCGGCCTGGGTGTCCCTGAGGACCCGGTCATGGAGGCCTACACCGCGCTCGGCGCGCTGGCCGCGGCCACCCAGCACGTCGCGCTCGGCACCCTGGTGACCGGCAACACCTACCGCAACCCGACCCTGCTGGCCAAGGCCATCACCACCCTCGACGTCATCAGTCAGGGCCGGGCCATCCTCGGCATCGGCACCGGCTGGTACGAACTCGAACACGATTCACTGGGCTACGAGTTCGGCACCTTCACCGACCGGTTCGACAAACTCGACGAGGCGCTGCAGATCATCCTGCCGATGCTGCGCGGTGAGCGAGTGACGGTGGAGGGCAAGCACTACCGCACCCAGGAGGCGTTCGCCAACCCCCGCTTCCGCGACCACATCCCGCTGATGATCGGCGGCAGCGGCGAGAAGAAGACAATTCCGTTGGCGGCCCGGCATTTCGACCACCTCAACATCATCGCCGGATTTGACGAACTGGCGCACAAGGTCGGGGTGGTCAAGCAGCGCTGTGAGGAGATCGGCCGCGACCCGGGCACCCTGGAGACCAGCGTGCTGGCAATCGCCGTCATCGACGAGAACGTCACCGAGGACTTCATTCCGGAGGACTTCAAGCAGCAGGCGGTCTTCGGCGGCCCCGAGCAGATCGCCGAACAGATCAAGACCCGAATTCTCGACGCCGGTGTGGACGGCGTCATTCTCAGCGCGGTCACCAACATCGACGGCTACCACCCGGGGCGGCTCACGGCTGTCGCCGAGGCCCTCAAGCCGGTCCTCGGGCTCTGACGATCGGGCTGCCCGGCCGGCTCACCGCCAGCTGGGTAGCCAGATCTCCATGTTCCACGTCGACTGCGAGATCGGGATGCCGGTCAGGATCGGATACAGCCAGGCGAAGTTCGTGATCACCAGCGCCAGGTAGCCGCTGACCACGATCAGCCCGAGCGTTCGGCGTTCGGCGTTCTGGTTCGGCGCGTGCAGGATGTCGCCGAGTATCAGCGCGATGGCCATCGCCAGGAACGGCGCCATCGGCACCGCATAGAAGAAATACATCTGCCGGTCGATGTCGGCGAACCACGGCAGGAACCCGGCGCAGTAACCGGTGAGCACCACCGCGTAGCGCCAGTCGCGGCGGACGAATGCCCGCCACGCCGCATAGAACAGCACCGGCACCGCCAGCCACCACATCGCAGGCGTGCCGACGAGCATGACGGCCTTGACGCACGACGTGGCACCACAGCCCGGCACGTTCTGGTTGTCGATCGCATACAGCACCGGCCGCAGCGACATCGGCCACGTCCACGGCTTGGACTCCCACGGGTGGTGGTTGCCGGCCGAGTTCGTCAGCGTCGAATGGAAGTGGTACGCCTTGTAGGTGTAGTGCCACAGCGACCGGATCGCATCCGGCGGCTGGAACCACTGCCGTTCGCCGATCGATTCGCCGACCTCGTAGCGGTTGACCGCGGTCTCGGAGGAGAACCACGGCGCGTACGACGCCAGGTACACCGCGAACGGGATCAGACCGAACACGTATGCCGTCGGGCCCAGGTCGCGCCGGATCACCCCGAACCACGGCCGCGGAACCCGGTAGGCCCGCCGCGCCGCGACGTCGAACGCCAGCGACATCGCGCCGAAGAACACGATGAAGTACAGCCCGGACCACTTGGTCGCGAACGCCAGGCCCAGCAGCACGCCCGCGCCGAACCGCCACCACCGCACCCCGAGCCGCGGACCCCACGGCGTCTCCGCGATGCGTCCCTCCAGCAGCGCGTTGTGCATGCGTTCGCGCATCTGGTCCCGGTCGACGATCAGCGCCCCGAACGCCGCGACCACGAAGAACGTCAGGAAGCCGTCCAGCAGCGCGGAGCGGGCCGCGACGAAGCTGACGCCGTCGGCGATCAGCAACAGCCCGGCCATCGCGCCGATCATGGTGGAGCGGCTGATCCGCCGCACGATCCGCACCACCAGCGCCACCAGGATCACGCCCAGCACCGCGCTGGTGAACCGCCAGCCCACGCCGTTGTAGCCGAACAGCGCCTCACCGATCGCGATCAGCTGCTTGCCGACCGGCGGGTGTACCACCAGACCGAAGCCGGGGTTGTCCTCGACGCCGTAGTTGTGCAGCATCTGCCAGGCCTGCGGCGCGTAGTGCTTCTCGTCGAAGATCGGGGTGCCGGCGTCGGTGGGGGAGCCGAGGTTGGCGAACCGGGTCAGCGCGGCCAGCGCGGTGACGACGGCGGTGGCCGCCCAGCCCTCGATCCGGTCGAGCGGACCGAAGTCGGCGACCGGCACCAGCGGCCCCGGACTGATGACGGGAACCGTGCGCGGGTGCGCGGCCAGGTCGTCGGCGGTGGCAGTCATCGGTGTCGATCGTAAGCTCTGGGGCATGACAACCGGCCGACTGATCCTGGGGGCGACGCCGCTGGGACAGCCCGCCGACGCATCGAAACGGCTGGTCGACGCGCTGGCCAGCGCCGATATCGTGGCCGCCGAGGACACCAGGCGGGTGCGCACCCTGGCGCAGTCGCTGGAGGTGACGATCACTGGCCGGGTGGTCAGCCTGTTCGACCAGAACGAGGCGGCCCGGGTGCCCGGGCTGATCGACGACATCAAGGCCGGGGCCACCGTGCTGGTGGTCAGCGACGCCGGCATGCCGCTGATCAACGACCCCGGCTACCGGATGGTGACCGCGGCCATTGACGCTGGAGTGCCGGTGTCGTGCCTGCCCGGACCGTCGGCGGTGACCACGGCGCTGGCCGTCTCCGGCCTGCCGTCGGACCGGTTCTGCTTCGAGGGCTTCGCGCCGCGTAAACAGTCCGCCCGCCGCGCCTGGCTGGCCGGCCTGGCCGCCGAGCCGCGAACCACGGTGTTCTTCGAGTCGCCGCGGCGGCTGGCGGACACGCTGCGCGACGCGGTCGGTGAGCTCGGCGGGCAGCGCCGTGCGGTGGTGTGCCGGGAGCTGACGAAGGTCCACGAGGAAGTCCTGCGCGGGTCGCTGGCCGACCTGGCCGACTGGGCTGACGACAAGGTGCTCGGCGAGATCACCGTGGTGCTCGAAGGCGCCCGGCCGGTGGCCGACGTGGCAACCCTGGTCGCCGAGGTCACCGCACTGGTCGACGAGGGTATGCGGGTCAAGGACGCCTGCGCGCAGGTGATCGACGCACACCCTGGCGCGCCGTCGCGCCGCGACCTCTACGACGCGGTGCTTCGGTCCCGCACCTAGACGACGACCGGTGTCAGGATCGGCGCCGCCTTGTGCAGGCATTCCTGCCACTCGGCCACCGGGTCGGAGTCGGCGGTGATGCCGCCGCCGACGCCCAGCACCGCGCAGCCGTGCGCGTCGAACTCCACCGTGCGGATCGCGACGTTGAGTTCGCAGCCGGCGATCGGTGACGCGAACCCGATGGTGCCGCAGTAGACGCCGCGCCGCCGCGGCTCCCAGGTCGAAAGTAGTTGGCGTGCGCGGGTTTTGGGCGTCCCCGTGACAGACGCGGGTGGGAACGTCGCGGCCAGTACTGCCGAGGTCGGCATCGCGGCGGGCACCCGCGCGGCCACTGCCGACACCAGATGCCACACCCCGGGGGCGGGGTGCACGGCCAGCAGTTCCGGCACGGTGACGGTGCCTACGTCGGCGACGCGGCCCAGGTCGTTGCGCACCAGGTCGACGATCATGATGTTCTCGGCGACGTCCTTGACCGACGCCCGCAGCAGTGCCGGGTCGGCGTGCAGCGGCAACGTCCCCTTGATCGGACTGGACGTGACGCCGTCGCCGGAGCGCCGCAGGAACAGCTCCGGCGACAGTGACGCCACCGCGCCCCAGTCGCCGGCCAGGTACGCCGCCCGCGCGGGGGTGGTGCGGGTGACGGCGTCGGCGAAGAAGTCCACCGGCGAGCCGGCGACCGTGCCGGTGAACTGCGTGCACACGCACGCCTGGTAGACCTCGCCCGCGGCGATCGCCGACAGGCACTCCTGCACGCCGGCTTGATGCGCGTCGAAATCGGCTGCACCCCAGATAATTTCGCAGGACTGCGAGACCGCCGGAGAGGTGATGGCCGCACTGACCCAGGGTTGGATCGTTGTGCCGGTGAGGCTTTCGTGCCACCAGCAGCCGTCGTGGTCGAGGCGCAGCACGCAGTCGGTCCAGCCGCCTGCCGCTTCGGGAACCCGAGGTCCGCGCCCGTCGGCCGCGGCGTCGGGATAGGACAGGTATCCGATCCACCCGCCGCCGACCGCGTCGCGACGCGCACCGGGCGTGACGGCGAAGACGTCGGCCGGATCGACGGGCAGGATCGCCACACTCGGCGCGATCACCGCCCCGGCACCGAACCAGTCACCGGTGAACGCCGCAGGCGGCGGCAGCCCGCGGCGGGCCGCGGCGGCGGCCAGTGCCCGCAGCACGTCGGCGGCGGTGCCGATGTCGCCAAGCCGCTCGATGCGCATCGCTTAAGCGTGACGGCTGCGCCGGGCAGACGCAAAGTCGCGGTGCTACCGGCTGATCTCGCGGGGGACGGTCACCGATGCCAACTTCTCGGGGTTGCGCATCGCGTAGAAGTTGGTGATCTTGCCGTCGATCACCTCGATCAGGAACACGCTGTCCGGGCGCTCGTTGCGATACACGATCGCCGCGGGCGCGCTGTTGTAGGACGCGAGTTCCACCCGGTACTCCGACCCGGCCCGGCTCATCAGGCCGATCAGCAGCCTGGCCACCTTCCCGGCACCCAGCACCGGCCGACGCGCCGCGCTGACCTTGCCGTCGCTGTCGGAGGTGAACACCACGTCGGGGGCCAGCATCGCCATCAGCCCGTCCAGGTCGCCGGTGGCGGCCGCGACCAGGAACTGCGTGGTGATCTGCTCGGACTTCGCCGGTTCGACGGGCTCGAATCGTTTGCGCCGGGAGTGCACGTGCTCGCGGGCGCGGTGCGCCATCTGGCGCACCGCGGCCGTGGATTTGCCTACCGCAGAAGCGATTTCGTCGTGGCTGAAGCCGAACACCTCGCGCAGTACGAACACTGCGCGCTCGTCGGGGCTCAGCGTCTCGAGCACCACCAGCATCGCCATCGACACCGACTCGGCGAGCACCACATCCGAGGACGCGTCGGTGTCGTCGAGCAGCAGCGGCTCCGGCAGCCACGGGCCCACATAGTCCTCCCGCCTGCGGGCCTGGCTGCGCAGGGTGTTCAGCGCCTGCCGGGTGACGAGCTGGGCCAGGTAGGCCTTGGTGTCGCGCACCTGCGTCAAATCCACGCCCGCCCAGCGCAGGTAACCGTCCTGCAGCACGTCGTCGGCCTCGGTCGCCGAACCGAGGATCTCGTAGGCGATCGTGAACAGCAGCGGCCGCAGGGCCGTGAACCGCTCGGCGTGCTCGTCGGCGGCGTTCATCTAACCGCCGCCGCCTCGGCACCGGTCCGGTTGCCGCCCTTGAGCCACACGTAGGCCCCGGGTTTGCGGGCCTCGCGGCGCAGCCCGCTGACGGTGGCCGTGCAGATCGCTTCCTTGATCTTCGCCGCGGTCCAGCCGCCGATGTACAGCGGCAGCGCGGTGTCGTCGGTGCGGGCGATCTGGATGGTCCCCGCGCCGCGGCCCAGGCTGATGCACTGCCCGGTGAACGCCTGCCGGATCGGTGCCGGCGGCTCACCGGCGATGCGGGCCAGCACGGTGTTGGCGGCCTGGGCGCCCAGCGGCAGCGCGGCCTGGCAGCTCATCCGCAGCGGCTCACCGGACGGCGCCGCGCAGTCGCCGGCGGCCACGACCCGGCCGTCGTCGATGCTCGTCAGCGTCTCGTCGGTGAGCAGCCGTCCGATCGCGTCGGTGCGCAGCCCGGACCGCGACGCCAGATCCGGGACCCCGAAGCCGGCGGTCCAGATCGTCACCGCACTGGGCAGGCGCCTGCCGCCGTCGAGCAGCACCGCGTCGGACTCGACGGCCCCGACCATGGCCCCGGGCCCGTCGACGATCTCGACACCGAGCTTGCGCAGCCGCTTGGTCACCGACCGGCGTCCGGGCGTGCTCAGGTAGGGGCCGAGCACCGGCCCGCACACCAGCGTGACGGTGCGGCCCTGCTCGGCCAGCTCGGCGGCGGTCTCGATACCGGTGGGCCCGGCACCGACCACGCACACCGGGGCGCCGTAGTGCAGCTCGTCGAGCCTGGCGGCCAGACGCTTGGCTTCCTCGAGATCGCCGATGGGATAGGCGAATTCGTCGGCGCCGGGGACGTTCGGTCCGCCCGATCCGCTGCCGACCGCGTAGATCAGATAGTCGTAGGGCAGCGGTGCGCCGGTGAACAGCTCCACCTGGCGGGCGGCGGTGTCGATGCGGGTGGCGGCGTCGACCACCAATTCGATACCGGGGCCGAGGATGTCGGCGAAGTCGACGACGGCGTCGTCGGATCCGGCCACCAACTGGTGCAGCCGGATGCGCTCGACGAACTCCGGGCGCGGGTTGACCAGGGTGATGTCGACGCCGCGACGCTGCCGCAGCCGGTTGGCTGCGAGGACGCCGGCGTATCCGCCGCCGATGACGACGACGCGGGTGGTGTGGTGTGCGTTCTGTTCAGTCATGACCTCAAGACACCGCTGATGCCCTGACTGTGACTCTACGTGACCCAGATCACTCCGCTTGATAGCGCGGGAACACCCCGCTCGGGGCGGGCAGCGCCGTCCCGGGGGCGATCCGCACTCCGATCGCGGCGAAGTCCCGTTGCGAGGGCGGCTGGCCCAGCAGGTCGAGCAGGGCGGCCGCCGACGACGGCATCACCGGCTGCACCAGCAGCGCGGCGATCCGCACCACCTCCAGCGTCACGTACAGCACGGTGCGGAAGCGGTCCTGGTCGGCAGCGGTCTCCGACTTGCGCAATACCCATGGCTCCTGCGCGGAGAAGTACCGGTTGGCCGCGCCCAGCATCAGCCAGATGGCCTCCAGCGCGAGGTGCATCTGCTGCTCGTCGAACGCCGCCCGCACCCTGTCCAGCAGCCCGTCGGCCAGCGCCAGCAGCTCGGCGTCCTCGGCGGTGAACGCACCCGGTGTGGGCACCGCCGCGCCGAGGTTCTTGTTCACCATCGACAGTGAGCGCTGCGCCAGGTTGCCGAACTCGTTGGCCAGGTCGGCGTTGATGCGGCCGATGATGGCGTCCTTGCTGTAGCTGCCGTCCTGTCCGAACGGCACCTCGCGCAGGAAGAAGTAGCGCACCTGGTCGACGCCGAACTCGTCGACCAGTGCGATCGGGTCGATCACGTTGCCGACCGACTTGCTCATCTTCTCGCCCTTGACGTTGATGAACCCGTGGGCGAACACCCGCCGCGGCAGCTCGATGCCGGCCGACATCAGGAACGCCGGCCAGTACACCGTGTGGAACCGGACGATGTCCTTGCCGATCACGTGCAGATCGGCCGGCCAGTAGCGGCGGAACGCCTCGGAGTCGGTGTCGGGGAAGCCGACCCCGGTCAGGTAGTTCGTCAGCGCGTCGACCCACACGTACATGACGTGGTCGGGGTGGTCGGGGACCGGCACCCCCCAGTCGAAGGTGGTGCGTGAGATGGACAGGTCCCGCAGCCCGCCGGAGACGAAGCTGACGACCTCGTTGCGCCGCACGTCGGGCCCGATGAAGTCGGGGTTGGCCTCGTAGAGGGCCAGCAGCCGGTCGGCGTAGGCAGACAACTTGAAGAAGTAGGTCTGCTCCTCGGTCCAGGTGACCGGGGTGCCGGTTTCGGCGGCGTAGCGCACGCCGTCGTCACGCACCTCGGTCTCGTCCTCGGTGAAGAAGCGTTCGTCGCGCACCGAATACCAGCCCTGGTAGCTGCCCAGGTAGATGTCGCCGGATTCGTTCATCCGCTGCCAGATGGCCTTGGAGGCCTCGTAGTGGTCGGCGTCGCTGGTCCGGATGAACCGGTCGAAGGAGATGTTGAGGCGCTGCTGCATCTGCTCGAAGACGTCGGAGTTGCGCCGCGCCAGTTCCGTCGTGGGGATGCCCTGCGCGGCCGCTGTCTCGGCCATCTTCAGGCCGTGCACGTCGGTGCCGGTGAGGAAGCGGACGTCGACACCGTCGAGGCGCTTGAAGCGTGCGATGGCGTCGGTCGCGATCTTCTCGTAGGCGTGCCCGATGTGGGGCGCGCCGTTGGGATAGTCGATCGCGGTGGTGATGTAGAAGGACTCGCTCATTTGAGGTTCACCCTAAGGTGTGTGCCGTGAGCTCTCAGAGAAGGAGTCGCGAGGCGCCGCCGATGCCGGCACCCCTGAGCCCGCTCGTCGACGCCCACACCCACCTGGATGCATGCGGGGCCCGCGACGCCGACGACGTGCGCGCCGTGCTCGACCGCGCCGAGGCCGTCGGAGTGCTCGCGGCGGTCACCATCGCCGACGACCTGGACGCGGCGCGGTGGGCGGCGCAGGCCGCCACCTGGGACCCGCGGGTCTATGCGGCGGTGGCGTTGCACCCCACCAGGGCGGGCGCGCTGACCGAGGCGGCCCGCGCGGAACTCGAGGAGCTGGCCGCGCAGCCGCGGGTGGTTGCGATCGGCGAGACCGGAATGGACCTGTACTGGCCGGGCAAGCTGGACGGCTGTGCCGAACCCGCGGTCCAGCGGGAGTCGTTCGCCTGGCATATCGACCTCGCCAAGCGGACCGGGAAGCCACTGATGATCCACAACCGCGACGCCGACGCCGAGGTGCTCGACGTGCTGGCGGCCGAAGGCGCCCCCGAGACCGTCATCTTCCACTGCTTCTCGTCCGGGCCGCAGATGGCGCGCACCTGCGTCGACGCCGGCTGGGTGCTCAGCCTGTCGGGAACCGTGAGCTTCAAGAACGCCAGGGAACTGCGGGAGGCCGCCGCGCTGATCCCGCCCGGGCAGCTGCTGGTCGAGACCGATGCGCCGTTTTTGACCCCGCACCCGTATCGGGGTGCGCCCAACGAGCCCTACTGCCTGCCCTACACCGTGCGGGCCCTGGCCGAGGTCGTCGACCGGCCCGCTGAGCTGCTCGCCGAGCAGTCCTCGGCCACCGCGCGGCGGGTCTACGGTCTCTAAGGGCTTGTTGAGAGCACGGCAGCCAAGTTGCCTGTCCGTCGCCGGGTTCGTTACCGTCTTGTGATCGAAGGGGCTGCGCATGCGGGCCCCTGTTCGTTTGTTGTATAGGCGGGATAGAAACTCTTGAATGCGTTGACCAAGCTTCACCAGTCGCCGTCGCCCGTACTTCGCCTCGTCGTCGCCGCTCTGCTGCTGACCCTCGCCGGCGCCGGCATCTTCGCGGTGACCGCCCGCAAGACGGTCACCCTCGAGGTCGACGGCACCCAGCTCAAGGTCACCACGATGAAGTCGCGCGTGATCGACGTCGTCGAGGAGAGCGGCTACTCCGTCACCGACCGTGACGACCTGCTCCCGGCGGCCGGCCAGGCCGTCCACGACGCCGACACGATCGTGCTGCGTCGCAGCCGTCCGCTGCAGATTTCGCTGGATGGCCAGGACGCCAAGCAGGTCTGGACCACCGCCTCGACCGTCGACGAGGCGCTCGATCAGCTGCGGATGACCGACACCGCGCCGGCCGCTGCCTCACGCGGCAGCCGTCTGCCGCTCGAAGGCATGGCACTGCCCGTCGTCAGCGCAAAAACGGTGCAGATCAACGACGGTGGCCAGATCAGCACGGTCCACCTGGCCGCCCCGAACGTCGGCGCGCTGCTGGCCGCGGCGGGGGTTCCGCTGGAGCAGGCCGACACCGTGGTGCCCACCGCGTCGTCTCCGGTGATCGCCGGAATGCAGATCCAGGTGACCCGGACCCGCATCGAGAAGATCACCCAGCAGGTGCCGCTGGTGCCGCCCGCCAACCGCATCGAAGACCCGACGCTGAATATGAGCCGTCAGGTTGTCGAAGACCCGGGAACGCCCGGGGTGCAAGACGTAACTTTTGCTGTCGCGAAGGTCAATGGTGTGGAAACCGGACGGCTCCCCGTTGCCAACACCGTTATCGTGCCGGCCCGTGAATCGGTTGTCCGGGTCGGAGCAAAACCTGGTACGGAAGTTCCCCCGGTAACTAATGGCGCTATTTGGGATGCGATTTCTCGGTGCGAAGCCGGCGGCAACTGGGCGATCAACACTGGCAACGGGTACTACGGCGGTGTGCAGTTTGATCAAAACACCTGGGAAAGAAACGGTGGTTTGAGGTATGCTAGCCGAGCTGATCTGGCTACCAGAGAAGAACAAATAGCAATTGCTGAAGTTACTCGGGCACGACAAGGATGGGGAGCGTGGCCGGTGTGTGGTAGGGGTGCATCGTGACAATTCGTCTTCTCGGCCGTACCGAGATCAGGAACTTGGCCAAAGAACTTGACTTTCGGCCACGTAAATCGCTTGGTCAGAATTTCGTCCATGACGCCAACACTGTGCGTCGAATCGTGTCCGCCTCGGGGATCAACAAGCATGATCACGTGCTTGAGGTCGGCCCCGGTCTGGGCTCGTTGACGCTGGCCCTGCTCGATCGCGGCGCCACGGTCAGTGCCATCGAGATCGACCCGGTGCTCGCGGCGCGGCTGCCCAAGACGGTCGCCGAGCACTCGCACAGCGAAATCCACCGGCTGACCGTCCTCAACCAGGACATTCTCGCGCTCCAGCGCGCTGAACTGGACGAACTGCCCACCGCTGTGGTGGCCAACCTGCCGTACAACATCGCCGTGCCGGCGCTGCTGCACCTGCTCTCGGAGTTCCCGTCGATCCGCACCGTGATGGTGATGGTCCAGGCGGAGGTCGCCGAGCGTCTCGCCGCCGAGCCCGGTGGCAAGGACTACGGGGTACCCAGCGTCAAGGTTCGGTTCTTCGGCAAGGTGCGCCGCTACGGCATGGTCTCGCCGACGGTGTTCTGGCCGATCCCGCGGGTGTACTCGGGTCTGGTCCGCATCGACCGGTATGAGACCTCGCCCTGGCCGACCGACGACGGCTTCCGGTCGCGGGTCTTCGAGCTGATCGACATCGCGTTCGCCCAGCGCCGCAAGACCGTCCGCAACGCCTTCCTGGAGTGGGCGGGCACGGGCAACGAGTCCGCCGAACGGCTGCTGGCCGCAAGCATCGACCCCGCCCGCCGGGGTGAGACGCTCGGGATCGCCGACTTCGTGCGGCTCTATCAGCGCTCCGCGGACTTCGCCCCGGCCGCCGAGGCCGTCGACGAGAGCACGTCGCGGCCCATCCGGGTCTACTGACCGCTTCGGGACATCGCGTCGCTGATGTGACGCATCATCTCGGCGCACGATTCGTAGCGCCGGTCGGGATCCTTGGCGATCGCTCGTGCCAGCACGCGATCGAATGTGCGGGACAGCCACGGGACGCGACGGGAGATCTCCGGCGGCGCCACGTGTAGGTGCGCGTCGACGAGTGCCATCGCGTTCTCACCGGCGAACGGGGTGAGTCCGGTCAGCATCTCCGAAGCCGTGCACGCCAACGCGTATTCGTCGGTGGCGGCTTGCGGCAACCTGCCCTGCAACAGTTCCGGGGCCGCATACGGCAGCGAGGCGAGCACCTGCGTGGCCCGGTGCCAGACGTCCTCGGCCAGCACATGCGCGACGCCGAAATCGATGAGCATCGCGCCGTGCTGCGAAAAGTCTTGGTGTACAAGGATATTCGCGGGCTTGACGTCGGTGTGCACGATGCCGCGATGGTGGGCGTAGTCCAGTGCCGTTGCGATCTGGGTGAGGGCGTCGAGCCGGGTAGCCAGCGTCGGCAGAGCGGCCGCGCTGCCGCCGTCGAGGTAGTGCATCGTCATCCAGAACTCGCCGTGAGCGAACACCGGCACGATGTGCCGATGGTGCAGGCTGGCCGCGATGCGGAACTCGCGGGCCAGCCGGGCGGTGCTGGCGTGATCGCGGTGCTGCTCGTCGAGAACCTTCAGGGCGACGACCCGGCGGGCCGCATCGGTGCTGCGCGCCCGGTACACGGCCGCCTGCCCGCCGCGCCCGAGCAGAGCCCCGACGAGGTAGCCCTCGAATCGCTGCCCGGGTTGCACCACACTTCGACCCTAGATTCGGCTCTACGCGACGACGGGCGAATGGCCCGCGGCGCGATAGTCTCGTGCGGTGTCTCGGTCCAACGGCTCGATCGCTCCGGAATGGGTGCCGACGGGCTCGGTGACCGTGCGGGTGCCCGGCAAGGTGAACCTTTTCCTCGGTGTCGGTGACCGCCGCGACGACGGCTACCACGAGCTGACCACCGTCTTCCACGCAGTATCCCTGGTCGACGAGGTGACGGTCCGCAACGCCGACGTGCTGTCGTTGCAGACGCTCGGGGAGGGCGCCGAGGTGGTGCCCGCCGACGAACGCAACCTGGCCTGGCAGGCCGCCGAGCTGATGGCCGAGCATGTCGGGCGCGCCCCGGACGTCGAGATCGTGATCGACAAGTCGATCCCGGTGGCCGGCGGGATGGCGGGCGGCAGCGCCGACGCCGCCGCGGTGCTGGTGGCCATGAACACGCTGTGGGAGCTGGGGGTGCCGCGGCGCGACCTGCATGCGCTGGCAGCCGAACTCGGCAGCGACGTCCCGTTCGCCCTGCACGGCGGCACCGCGTTAGGGACCGGCCGCGGCGAGGAACTGGCGACCGTGCTGGCCCGCAGCACCTTCCACTGGGTGCTGGCGTTCGGCGCGGGCGGCCTGTCGACGGCCGCGGTCTACAACGAGATCGACCGGTTGCGCGAGGGCGGCGAGCCACCGCGCCTCGATGACCCCGAACCGCTGCTCGGAGCGCTGGCCGGGGGAGACCCCCGGGAGCTGGCGCCGCTGCTGGGTAACGACCTGCAGCCTGCGGCGTTGAGCCTCAACCCGGAGCTGCGGCGGACGTTGCGGGCCGGCACTGACGCGGGGGCGCTGGCGGGCATCGTGTCCGGGTCGGGGCCGACGTGTGCGTTCCTGTGCGCCTCGGCGGCGGCGGCGCTCGACGTGGGCACGGAACTGGCCGGGGCCGGGGTATGCCGGACGGTCAGGGTGGCCAGCGGCCCGGTTCACGGGGCGCGCGTCGTCGCTGGGTTGTCGCCGTAGTCGTCTGGTGTTGTGTGACGCGCCCCTCAATTGCCACTAAAACTTGGCGGTAACTTAAGGGAAGTTTAAGATGATCGACGGTGATGACTAGCGGCCCGGCACTGCATATGTGCGGATCGCCCACCCCGGTCCGGGGCGGGCGATGGCCCGGCGACGCCGACTCATCACCGTTTCGAGACCGAAAAGCTCCCGACTCGTATTGGCGTGCCTCCTATGCGGCGCGTTCTGGCAGGTGGAGCATGAAATTCCGGGCTTTTGCGGCGTGTACAGCGACGCATGACAGCCAGCTCCGGATGCCGAGGAGGTCATCGTGAGCCGTTTTACCGACAAGATGTTCCACAGCGCCATGACCAGCTCCAAAGGCATGGTCACCGGCGAGCCTGTCGAACCGGTTCGGCACACCTGGCGGGAGGTGCATGAGCGGGCCCGCCGTATCGCCGGCGGCCTGGCCGCCGCCGACATCGGCATCGGGGACGCCATCGGTGTCCTCGCCGGCGCGCCCGTCGAGATCGCTCCCACGGCTCAGGGCCTGTGGATGCGCGGCGCCAGCCTGACCATGCTGCACCAGCCCACCCCGCGTACCGACCTGGAGCAGTGGGCCAGGGACACCGCCAACGTCATCGACATGATCGAGGCCAAGGCCGTCATCGTGTCCGACCCGTTCCTGATCGCCATCCCGGTCCTCGAAGAGGCCGGTGTCAAGGTGCTCACGGTCGAGGACCTGCTGAGCGCCGAGCCGATCGACCCGGTGGAGACCTCCGAGGACGATGTCGCGCTGATGCAGCTGACGTCGGGATCGACCGGGTCGCCGAAGGCCGTCATCATCACCCACCGCAACATCCACTCCAACGCCGAGGCGATGTTCATCGGCGCCAAGTACGACATCGACACCGACGTGATGGTCAGCTGGCTGCCGTGCTTCCACGACATGGGCATGGTCGGCTTCCTGACCATCCCGATGTACTTCGGGGCCGAGTTGGTCAAGGTCACCCCGATGGACTTCCTGCGCGACACCCTGCTGTGGGCCAAGCTCATCGACAAGTACAAGGGCACCATGACCGCGGCGCCGAACTTCGCGTACGCGCTGTTCGCCAAGCGGTTGCGCCGTCAGGCCAAGCCGGGCGAGTACGACCTGTCCAGCCTGCGGTTCGCGCTGTCCGGCGCCGAGCCGGTGGAACCCGCCGACGTCGAGGACCTGCTCGACGCGGGCCGGCCGTTCGGGCTTCAGCCCGAGGCGATCCTGCCCGCGTACGGCATGGCCGAGACCACCCTGGCGGTGTCGTTCTCCGAGTGCGGCGCCGGTCTGGTGGTCGACGAGGTCGACGCCGACTTGCTGGCCGCCCTGCGCCGCGCCGTGCCCTCCACCAAGGGCAACACCCGCCGGCTGGCCACGCTCGGTCCGCTGCTAACCGACCTCGAGGCCCGCATTGTCGACGAGGACGGCAACGTGTTGCCGGCCCGCGGTGTCGGCATCATCGAACTGCGCGGCGAGTCCCTGACCCCGGGCTACATCACCATGGGTGGCTTCGTGCCCGCGCAGGACGAGCACGGCTGGTACGACACCGGTGACCTCGGCTACCTGACCGACAACGGCCACGTCGTGGTGTGCGGTCGCGTCAAGGACGTCATCATCATGGCCGGGCGCAACATCTACCCGACCGACATCGAGCGGGCCGCCGGCCGCGTCGATGGTGTGCGGCCCGGCTGTGCCGTGGCGGTCCGCCTGGATGCCGGGCATTCGCGGGAGACCTTCGCGGTCGCCGTGGAATCCAATGCCTGGCAGGACCCGGCCGAGGTGCGCCGCATCGAACATCAGGTGGCCCACGAAGTGGTCGCCGAGGTCGACGTCCGCCCGCGCAACGTCGTGGTCTTGGGCCCGGGCACCATTCCCAAGACCCCGTCGGGCAAGCTGCGCCGGGCCAACTCCGTCGCGCTGGTCACCTAGGCCCGGCAGCTGATCTCCATCGCATCGTTGCCGTCGCGCACCGGGAACGCCACGCTGACGAAGCCGCGGGCCGGGTCACGCACATAGTCCAGATAGGGCTGGGTGTCGGCCATCCCGGTGTTATCAGCGACGACGAGTGCCCCGCTGCTGAGCTTCGGCTCGAGTAGCTGCAGCACGGGTAGGTAGAGCTCTTTCCAGCCGTCGAGCAGCACGAAGTTCACCGGGCCGTCGAGTGCGCCCAGCGTCTGCAGGGCATCGCCCTCCTCGACGGTGATCACGTCTGTCAGGCCCACCTCGGCGAAGGTCGCGGTGGCCGCGGCGACCTTGGCGGCGCTGAGCTCCGAGGTGATCACGTGCCCCACGCCGTTGTCGCGCACCGCGGCGGCGAGGTGAATCGTGGACAGCCCCAACGACATTCCGAACTCGACGACGGTCTGCGGCTTGGCGGCGCGCACCAGGGTGTAGAGCAGCAGACCGGATTCCGGGGTCACCGGAAGGTAGTAGTCGCGCAGCGCGTCGGAGCGTTCCCGGGGGCTCGCTGAGCTCAGGTGCTGCCAGTCCAGGGTGTGCAGCTGTGTCATCTGCTGAGCGGACTCGGCGTACATGCGGTCAATGGCCGATGCGACCTTCGGGTCGCGCAGCGTAGTCATGGCTTCGACCGTACCGCCACGACGCTAAGTAGTGTGTACTATACTCAGCATGGTTTCTTCGCGACGCATCGACGAGCACCCCACCGTGAAGGCCGTGCGGGCCCGTCAGCGCAGCGAACCGGCGAACGTCATCGACGCGCAGTGGCTGCGCGCGCTGTGCCTGGAGGCCGGCGCCGACGACGTGGCCTTCGCCAGTGTCGACAACCCCGCGCTGGCCTCCGAACGTGAGCACGTCGAGGCCGCACTGCCGGGCACGAGAAGCTACATCTCCCTGGTGGTCCGGATGAATCGCGACAACGTTCGCTCCGTCGCGCGCAGCGTGGCCAACCAGGAGTTCCACCGCAGCGGCGAGATCATCAACGAGGCCGCACACCGGATCACCCGCGCACTGGAGGACGCCGGTCACCGCGCACTCAACCCGTCTGCCACCTTCCCGATGGAGATGGACCGCTACCCTGGCCGGATCTGGGTCGTCGCCCACAAACCCGTCGCGGTGGCCGCCGGCCTGGGCGTGATGGGCATCCACCGCAACGTCATTCACCCCAAATTCGGCAACTTCGTCCTGCTGGCCACCATCCTCGTCGGCACGTCGATCAGCAGTTACGGTGAGCCGCTTGACTATTCGCCGTGCCTGGAGTGCAAACTGTGCGTGGCGGCCTGCCCGGTGGGCGCCATCAAGAAGGACGGTGAGTTCGACTTCGTGGCCTGCTCGGTGCACAACTACCGCGAGTTCATGGGCGGCTTCACCGACTGGGTGCAGACGATCGCCGACAGTGACGACGCCGCCGACTTTCGCAACAGGGTCACCGATTCGGAGAACGCGTCGATGTGGCAGAGCCTGTCGTTCAAGGCCAACTACAAGGCGGCCTACTGCCTTGCGGTGTGCCCGGCCGGTGAAGACGTCATCGAGCCCTACCTCGATGACCGCAAGGGATTCATGGACCTGGTGCTGCGGCCGCTGCAGGAGAAGGTCGAAACGCTTTACGTGCTACCGAATTCCGAGGCCAAGGAACACGCCGAGCGGCGCTATCCGCACAAGCCGGTCAAAGTTGTCGGCAGCGGCATCCGGGGTCTTGCGTAGGCTGGTCGCATGGTGCGCGCGCTCGGCTGGATCGGGGCAGCCGGTGCGGTCGTGGCGATCGCCGCGGTGCTCGCGCTCGATGTCACCCTCGGTGGACAGCAGGTCCGGGGCCGAGAGTTGCGCAGTGCCACGATCTCCGAATACGTCTACACCCCAGGCAGTTGGGCGTTTGTCGTCGCGGTGCTGACGCTGGCCGCGACGTCGGCAGCCCTGCTGGTGGGCCTGATCCGGGCCGGCCGGGTCCGGATGCTGTCGGCCGGTTCGGTGTTGATGACGCTGTGGGTGGTGGGCCTGCTGGGTGTAGTCGCGTTCCCCAAACACAACTGGGTCACCGGGCCGAGTGCGTCGGGTACCGTGCATCGCGTCGCGACCCTGGTGGCATTCGTCGCACTGCCGGTGGCGGTGCTGCTGATCGCCCGTGGCAGCAGCGGCGCCGCCCGCACAGCCAGGTGGCTCGCTGTGATCGGAATGGGTTGGCTGGCAGTGCTGTTCGCGGCCATCGTGGTCGGCGTGGCCACCGATCAATCGTGGTGGAGGCTCATCCCACTCGGCCTTGTGGAACGGGGGATCGCCGGCTTCGAGGTGGCCGCAATTATCGCGCTCGGGCTGTGGCTGACGCGGGGCTCCGGCGCCTCGGCGAGCGCGTCGTAGACCGCCCACCAGCGTGCCTCGTGTTCGACGGCTGAGATGCGGCCCTCCTCCAGGGCCAGGTCGGCCCGGTCCAGGGTGTGCGCCATCGCCTTGAGTGTGCGGTAGCCCTCGTCGACCTCGTCGTGGCTGTAGCCGGCCATCGACACCGCCCACATGCTGCGGACCTGCCAGCGCGGATCACCGGCGAGGGCGAATGTCATTGCCCCCGCGGCGATCACGAGCATGGTGCCGCCGATCAGCGCGGTCTCCGGCATACCGGCGAGCGAACCGCCGATCTGCAGGCTCACCCACAAGGCTGCGCCCCACATCGGCCAGGCCCGCCACAGCCGGAGTATCCGGCGCTGTCCCTCGCTGATACCCGGCGGGAACACCACCAGCCGGTAGCGGGTCATGCCGAAGCGGGCCGGATAGACGGTGAACGTGCCCCACACACTTGAAGTACTCACATATCGAGGTCTACGCCTGCGCGCAGCCGCCGACCGCGATCTATACGGAATCCTGACGCCCGGTGCGGGAGTTTTGACGACTCCCTGTCACCAGGCGTGCACCTGGTTCTGCGCGGGATCCAGACCCACGTCGACCAACAGTTCGGTGGCGTCGGCCGCCAGTTCGCACAGTGTCGGCACCTCGGTGCGTTCGGTGGCCGAGAAGTTCTCCAGCACGAACGCTGCGGGATCCATACGCCCCGGCGGGCGGCCGATCCCGATCCGAACCCGCTGAAAGTTCTTGGTGCCCAGCGCATTCGCGACTGATCGCAACCCGTTGTGCCCGCCTTCGCCGCCACCGAGTTTGAGCCGTATCTGGCCGAACTCGATGTCGAGCTCGTCGTGGATGACGATGAGGTCGGTGGGCATCACCGAGTAGAACTTGGCCAGCGGGCCGACCTGGCGCCCGGACTCGTTCATGAACGTCCGCGGCTTGGCCAGCACGACGGGCCGGTGGCCGAGCCGGCCGGTGACGATCTCCGCGCCGGAGCGCTTGTGCACCTTGAACGTCGCGCCCATCCGGGCGGCCAGCAGGTCGGCCACCATGAACCCGACGTTGTGCCGGGTCTTGGCGTACTGCGGTCCGGGATTGCCCAGGCCGACGACCAGGAGAGGCTCGGCCATGGCGCGGGCTTACTCGGCCTCGGCCGACTCGCCCTCGGCCTCGGCCTCGGCAGCCGGAGCCGCCGCCGCAGTCTCCTCGCCGCCGCCCTCGGCGTCGAGGTCCTCGGCGGTCGGAGCGGTGACGATGTTGACGACCAGAAGCTCGGGGTCGCTGATCAGGGTGACGCCGCTGGGCAGCTCGACCTGGCCGGCGGTGATCTGGGTGCCCTCCTCGGCGCCTTCGATCGACAGGGTCAGCTGCTGCGGGATCGACAGCGCGTCGGCCTCGATCTCGATGGCGCTGGCGTCCTGGGTGACCAGGGTGCCGGAGGCGGCCTCGCCCTCGAGGATCACGGGCACCTCGACGGTGACCTTCTCGCCGCGGCGCACGACCAGCAGGTCGGCGTGCTGCAGGTTGCGGCGGATCGGGTGCACGGTGATGGCCTTGGTCAGTGCCAGCTGTTCCTTGCCCTCGATGTCGAGGGTCAGCACCGCGTTGGTACCGGCGTGGCGCAGCACGGCCGCGAAGTCGCGAGCGTTGAGGGCCAGGTGCTGCGGGGCTTCACCGTGGCCGTAGAGCACCACCGGGACCAGGCCGTCGCGGCGCGCACGGCGCGACTCGCCCTTGCCGGTCTTGCTGCGCACGGTGACGCTGAGTTTGTTGACGGGGTTCTTCGCCATGTCGGTGCTCCTGTGTTGCCTGTCGTGGGTCGTCCGCACGGCAAAGGCAAGGCACCAGATCGCTTACGCGAAGCCTCGTCGATAACGGTGTTCAGACCACCCTCGCCGTGACGCGACCATCAGGGTAGCCGACGAGCTGCTCAGAGCGGAAATTCGGTGCCGGTGAGCTGCTCAGACAGGGTCCACAGGGCCCTGGCGGTCTTGGCGTCGCGGGCCAACGGGGTGCGCGGCGACGGCCCTGTGGGTCCGCGCATCGCGAACTTGGGGCCGATGAAACTGTTGCCCGGTAGGTCCGCCGATGCGGCGTAGAGGGTCTGGCGGGCGCCGAAGTCGGGACTGGTGGCGAACAGGCTGTTGCCGGCATGCCAGAAGCGGGTGCCGAACTGGTTGCCGGTGTTGCCCTGCAGGTTGGTGGCCGAATAGCCGGGGTGCGCCGCGTGGGACTTCAGCGGTGAGCCGACGGCGTCGAGACGTTTCTGCAGCTCGGCGGTGAACAGCAGGTTGGCCAGTTTGGACTGCCCGTAGGCCAGCCATGCCGAGTACGGCCTGGCTTTCCAGTTGAGGTCCTTGAGGCTGATCTTGCCCAGCACGTGCATGAACGACGACAGCGTGACGACGCGGTCGGTGACCTTGGGCAGCAGCAGGTTGGTCAGCGCGAAGTGGCCGAGATGGTTGGTGCCGATCTGGCTTTCGAAGCCATCCTTGGTCAGCGCGTAGGGCACGGCCATGATGCCGGCGTTGTTGATCAGCACGTCGACCTTCTCGACGCCGTCGGCGAACTCGCGCACCGAGGCCAGGTCCTGCAGGTCGAGCGCACGGACTTCGACGTCGCCGGTCATGGTGGCGGCGGCCTGCTCGCCCTTGGCGATGCTGCGGCAGGCCAGGATGACGTTGCCGCCGACCCGGGCCAGTTCGCGTGCGGTCACCAAACCCAGTCCGCTGTTGGCGCCGGTGACGATGACGGTGCGGCCGGCGAACGACGGGAGATCTGCTGCGGTCCAACTCATGGCAGCCACTCTAGGTGGGCGCCCGCCGGACCGACCGGCGGCGTCGGGCGCGATCTGAGAAATTCATGGCAATCCTGATGTGCTCTTCTTCCCGCTGGCTGGATGCTGTCGAATTGACGAAGCAGACAAATTGGTCGGATCCGCCACGTCCTGGAGTCGGGGAGTTCCACATGACCGGTACGCCCACGGTGCAGCAGCGCGCGCGATCCACGCTCTGGCTGGGAGCGGGTGCCGTCACCTTCGGCGTCGGTGCCGCGCTGACGTGTGGCTCTGCGGTGGCGCACGCCGACAACTCCAGTGTCGGCAGCTCGCAGCGCCATGACAGCGGCGTGCTCGCATCCGCGTCGCCGACAGGCACCCGGTCGTCGGCCGGCTCGTTTCACACGTCCACCACTCCGGCGGTGCGGGCCGCGGCCTCCAGCGCGCTGCGGGGCTCGACGCCGCCGGTTGCGGTCCGATCGATCTCTGCGGCGACTGCCGATCAGACGCCGAATCCCGGTCTCGCCCTTCTCGACAACCTCAACAACACCGTGCAAACCCTGACCGGCCGGCCACTGGTCGGCGAGGGCGCAGCCGGCACGACGGACGCCCAGGGGGTGGGCACCCCGGGTGGGCCGGGCGGATGGCTCTATGGCAACGGCGGTGCGGGTGGCACGAGCACTGCCGCCGGCGCGGCCGGTGGCGCCGGGGGTGCGGCCGGGCTGGTCGGAAACGGCGGGGCCGGTGGCGTGGGCGGCTGGGGTGGCGCCGGTGGTGTCGGTGGCACCGGCGGCCTGCTGTACGGCAACGGTGGCGCAGGCGGGGCCGGTGGCCCGACCGGGACTGGTGGTGCCGGTGGCAACGCGCTGCTGTTCGGCAGTGGTGGACCAGGCGGGCTCGGCGGCGAAACCGCCCAAGGCGGTAGCGGTGGTCGGGGTGGTCTGCTGTCCGGCAACGGCGGAGCGGGCGGCAACGGCGGCGTGCTGGCCTCCGGTGGATCCGGCGGTGCCGCGGGATTGTTCGGCAAGCACGGTGCCACCGGCGCCAACGGTGGCGCCCCGGCGATCGCGGTGTCCTACACGACGACGAACAACTATTCGACAGTCCAGGTGTCCATCGGCGGCCAGGCGCCGGTGGCGATCGAGGTCGATACCGGGTCCAGCGGTCTGCTCATCCCGATCACCCAAATCGACGTGAGCAACCTGGAACCCACCGGTATCACCAACTACACCGAGTACGGCGGTTCGCAGCGGGACTATTACACCGAGTACCGGACGTCGGTCGACTACGGCAATGGCATGGTCACCCAGTCGACGGTGATCGGCGTCATCGACCGTGTCACCGAGCTCAAAGACGGCTCGTGGGTGGATGTTCCGCAAGAGGACTGGACCAACCCGAAGTACGCCATCGACGCGGTAATGGGTGTGTGCTGGGGCGCCGACGGTGGCGGACTGACCAGCCCCATCCACGACTTGCCCGCCGGTCTGAATCAGGGTTTCCTGATGAACTTGCCCGTGGCGCAGCTGGTGTTCGGTGCCAACCCGCTCACTCCGGTGACCGCGGTGTCCGGTTGGTACGCAACGACGTTGGCCGCCCAGGTCAGTTACCAGGGCGTGCAGTCGGCGATCACGCCGATCGTGAAGAACGTCGTCATCGACAGCGGCGGCCTCGGTGGGTACATCCCGCGCGACGTCTTGCCGAGCACGCTGTCGGATTACAGCGTCGGCGACACCCTGCCGGTGGGCACCACGATCTCCTACTTCACGCCCGACGGCCAGACACTGTTGTTCTCGACCACAATCACCCAGGACCAGTACGACGCGGATAACGGCCCCTTCGTGTCGTCGTTCTCCGACGGCGCCAACACCGGCATCGCACCGTTCCTGCTCGGGCCGATCTATTTCTCCTACACGCCAGCCGATTTCGGGACGGCAACCTTCGACTACGCGCCGGCTACTTCACCGTGACGGTGAAGCCCGAGATGATCGCCTCGACTCCCTCGGCCTGGGCGGCGGCCTCGTTGGCCAGCGTCGTAACGGTGAACTGCACCAGATAGCGCTGGAACTTCGGGCCCGGCGTCACCGGGATCACCACCCGGTTGTAAGAGTGCAGCCGCCTGCCGTCAGCGCCGTCGTAGCTGCCTTCGATCATCGCCGACGGAAAGCCGCGGAAATCGGCGGAGGAGGCATTGAGCTTGGTGAAGTTCTTCGACATCTCGGCGTCCACGCTGGCGTGCTTGAGCGCCTCGGCGACGTCGAAGTTGCCGGTCAGCTTGAACACCACCACCATCGCTGTCGGGTAGGTGTTGTTCTTGGCGATCACCTCGGTACCCGGTGAGAAATTCGGGTTGGCGTACTTGGTCCAGCCTGGCGGGCGCGGCAGCGTCACGGTCAGGTCGGTGAGCTTGTCCAGGGGGATCTGCTCGCCGGTGACCCCGAGCCCGTAGAGGTATTCGGCTAGCGGCTGCGGCTTGTCCGAACTCGAGGTGGTGGTCGTGGTCGTCGGTGTCGATGTCCACACCGACGAGTAGTCCGGCGGATCCGACCCGCAGGCCGTCACGGTCATGGCCAGGACCAGGGCGGTGGCCGCCACGCGTGCTCTCACAGAATCTCGTGCACGGCGTCGATCGGCCGGGCCAGCCGGGTGCCCTTGGCGGTCACCACGAACGGACGCTCGATGAGTATCGGGTTGGCCGCCATGGCGTCTAGGAGTACGTCGTCGTCGGCCTCGGCGAGATTGAGCTCACCGTAGAGGGACTCACGTTTGCGGACTGCGGTGCGAACGTCGATGCCGGCGTCGGCGATCAGGGTGGCGATCTCGGCCCGCGACGGCGGCGTCTTCTGGTATTCGACGATCTGCGGCTCGATACCGTTGTCGCGCAGCAGATCCAGCGTCTTACGCGAGGTGCTGCACCGCGGATTGTGATAGATGACTGCCGTGCTTGGCAACGGATCTCCCTATGCGTCCCCGTCGAAAAGTCCTGTGACCGAACCGTTTTCGAAGACCGCCCGAATGGTGCTGCCCAGCAGTGGGGCGATGGACAGCACGGTCAGCTGCGGGAAGCGCTTGGAGTCCTCGATCGGCAGCGTGTTGGTGACGATCACCTCACGGGCGCCGCTCTCGGCCAGCCGCTCAGCCGCCGGGTCCGACAGCACACCGTGGGTGGCGGCGATGATGACGTCTTTGGCGCCGTCGTTGCGCAGCAGCTTGACCGCACCGGCGATGGTGCCGCCGGTGTCGATCATGTCGTCGGTCAGCACGCAGGTCTTGCCTTCGACCTCACCGACCACGCGGTTGGACACCACCTGGTTGGGCACCCGCGGGTCGCGGGTCTTGTGGATGAACGCCAGCGGGGTACCGCCGAGCGCGTCGGCCCATTTCTCGGCCACCCGCACACGTCCGGAGTCCGGCGACACCACGACGACGTTCTCGCAGTTGTAGTTGTCGCGGATGTAGCCGGTGAGCAGCGGCTGGGCCCGCATGTGGTCCACCGGGCCGTCGAAGAAGCCCTGGATCTGGTCGGTATGCAGGTCGACCGACACGATGCGGTCGGCGCCGGCGGTCTTGAGCAGGTCGGCGACCAGGCGGGCCGAGATCGGCTCGCGGCCGCGGTGCTTCTTGTCCTGGCGGGCGTAGGGGTAGAACGGCAGGATCGCGGTGATCCGCTTGGCGCTGCCACGCTTGAGCGCGTCGATCATCAGCAGCTGTTCCATCAGCCACTTGTTCAGCGGCGCCGGATGGGACTGCAGGACGAAGGCGTCGCAGCCGCGCACCGATTCGTCGAAACGGACGAAGATCTCCCCGTTGGCGAAATCCCGTGCGGTCTGCGCAGTGACCTGGACATTGAGTTCTTTGGCGACCTGCTCGGCCAGTTCGGGGTGCGCCCGGCCGGAGAAGAGCATCAGATTCTTGCGGTTGTCGGTCCAGTCCGTGCCCACTATGTGCTGCCCTTGCCGGTCGGGGATCGATACGGGCCAATCGTACGGTGCCGGTGCGCCGGGTTACCAAAAAGGCAACATCTGGCGACGCGGATCACCCCTGGGCGTCGGTCGCCTTGGCCTTGCGGGCGGCCTCGGCCGAGGCGCTGTTCGGCCGCTTCTCGAGCACCCAGTCCTCGATGTTGCGCTGCGGGCCTGCCGAAACGGCCAGCGCACCCGGCGGGACGTCGTCGCGCAGCACGGTGCCCGCGCCGGTGTAGGCGCCGTCGCCGACGGTGACCGGCGCCACGAACATGGTGTCCGAGCCGGTCCGCACGTGGGAGCCGATGGTGGTGCGCCGCTTCGTCTCGCCGTCGTAGTTGACGAAGACGCTGGAGGCCCCGATATTGCTGTGCTCGCCGATGTCGGCGTCGCCGACGTAGGTCAGGTGCGGCACCTTGGTGCCGGTGCCGATGACGGCGTTCTTGGTCTCGACGAATGCGCCGAGCTTGCCGTGGGCGCCGAGTTCGGTGCCGGGGCGCAGGTAGGTGAACGGGCCGACGGTCGCCTCGTCGCCGATCACGGCGAGTTGTCCGTGGGTGCGTACCACCGACGCGCGGTCGCCGACCTCGACGTCGGTCAGCGTGGTGTCGGGCCCGATCTCGCAGCCTGCGCCGATCTCGGTGGTGCCGAGCAGCTGGGTGCCGGGCCGGATCACGGTGTCCCGGCCGATCGTGACGTCGACGTCGATCCAGGTGGTCCTCGGGTCGACGACGGTCACACCCGCCCGCTGATGGCCGGCGACGATCCGCCGGTTGAGCTCGGCGGCCAGGTCGGACAGCTGCACCCGGTCATTGACGCCGGCCACCAGGGCGTGGTCGTCGACGTGGTTGGCGTGCACGACCTGACCGTCGGCCCGCACGATCGAGATCAAGTCGGTCAGGTACAGCTCGTGCTGGGCGTTGTCGGCCGACAGCCGGCTCAGTCCGGAGCGCAGCGCGGCGATGTCGAAGGCGTAGATGCCGGCGTTGACCTCGCGGATGGCGCGCTGCTGCGGGGTGGCGTCGGTCTCCTCGACGATGGCGATGACCTCGCCGTCCTGCGTGCGCAGGATGCGGCCGTAGCCGGTCGCGTCGGGAACAGTGGTGGTCAGCACCGTGATGGCGGCATGCTCACCGCGATGGCTGTCGATGAGGGCGGCCAGTGTGTCGGCGTCGAGCAGCGGGACGTCACCTGAGGTGACCAGAACCACCCCGCCGAAGTCCTCCGGCAGCGCGGCCAGCCCGCACATGGCGGCGTGCCCGGTGCCCAGCTGCTGTTCCTGGACGGCCACCTCGATGCGTCGGCCCAGGGTGGTGGCCAGCTCGCCGACCACCGGGCCGACGCGCTCGCGGTCCTTGCCGAGCACCACCACGATCTGCTCGGGTGCGAGCTTGGCCGCGGTGTGCAGTGCGTGCGCCAGCATGCTGCGCCCGCCGAGGGTGTGCAGAACCTTGGGGGTGTCCGATTTCATGCGGGTGCCGGCACCGGCCGCCAGGATGAGGACGGCCGCCTGGTTGTGTGTGGTCACGCAGACCTCCCCTTGAGCTCCGTCGCCAGGACTCGAACCTGAACTATCTGAACCAAAATCAGAGGTGCTGCCGATTACACCACGACGGACTGGCTGCTTTGTTCGCAAAGAGACTCTAGTCGAAGGGCCTACTCTTATCCGGTGGCAGCACCGGAGAAGGAGCCCCGCGCACCCCGCGCGCGGATGACGGGCACCGAGCGGCGCCGTCAGCTGATCGACATCGCCCGGTCGCTGTTTGCCGAGCGCGGCTACGAAGGCACCTCCATCGAGGAGATCGCCCAGCGGGCCAACGTCTCCAAACCGGTGGTCTACGAACATTTCGGCGGCAAAGAGGGCCTCTACGCGGTGGTCGTCGACCGCGAGATGTCGGCCCTGCTCGACGGGATCACCTCGTCGCTGACCAACAACCGCTCCCGGGTGCGCGTCGAACGGGTGGCGCTGGCGTTGCTGACCTACGTCGAGGAGCGCACCGACGGGTTCCGGATCCTGATCCGTGACTCGCCCGCGGCGATCAGTTCGGGCACCTACTCCAGCCTGCTCAACGACGCCGTCAACCAGGTGTCCTCGATCCTGGCCGGCGATTTCTCCCGCCGCGGGCTGGACCCCGAACTGGCGCCGCTGTACGCCCAGGCGCTCGTCGGCTCGGTGTCGATGACGGCCCAGTGGTGGCTCGACACCCGTGAACCGAAGAAGGAAGTAGTGGCCGCGCATCTGGTCAACCTGATGTGGAACGGGCTCACCCACCTCGAGGCCGACCCGCAGCTGGAAGCCGACTAGTCGAATCAAGGCCCGCCGCAACGTCTTCGGCGCGACGGCATAGAATGGTCGCATCATGACCGCACCGGGGCACCAGTATGTCCAGACCCCGATCGCGGGTCTGGTCGAATTGGCGCTCAGCGCGCCGGACTTCACCGATTTGGCGCAGCGCGCCGCGGAGCGTCCCGCTGAACTCGCGTTGGTCGGCCCGGCCAGCGCCAAGCTCTACACCGCGTGCGCACTGGCCCGCGGCGGTCCGTTGCTGGCGGTCACCGCCACCGGCCGTGAGGCCGACGACCTGATTGCCGAGCTGCGCGGGGTGTACGGCGACTCGGCGGCCCTGTTCCCGTCCTGGGAGACGCTCCCGCACGAACGGCTCTCGCCCGGGGTCGACACCGTCGGCGCCCGGCTGATGCTGCTGCGCCGGCTGGCCCACCCCGACGACGCCCGGCTGGGCCCGCCGCTGAAGGTGGTGGTGACCACGGTGCGCTCGCTGCTGCAGCCGATGGCCCCGGATGTGGCCGATATCGAACCGGTGGTGCTCAAGGCCGGAGCCGCCGGGCCGGCGACCTCAGGCAGTGGCGTGGAGCTGGACTTCGACGCCCTGGTGGCGCGCCTGGTCGAGCTGGCCTACACCCGGGTCGACATGGTCGGCAAGCGCGGCGAGTTCGCCGTCCGCGGCGGCATCCTCGACCTGTTCCCGCCGACCGCCGAGCACCCGGTGCGCGTCGAGTTCTGGGGCGACGAGGTCAGCGAGATCAGGATGTTCGCGGTGGCCGACCAGCGTTCGATCCCCGAGATCGACGTCGACACCGTGGTCGCGATGCCGTGCCGCGAGCTGCTGCTCACCGACGAGGTGCGGGCGCGGGCGGCCAAGCTCGTCGAGGGCCGGCCGCGCGGCGACGACAACCGGGTCAACGGAAGCGTCGGGGACATGCTTGCCAAGCTGGCCGAGGGTATCTCCGTCGACGGTATGGAGGCATTGGCGCCGGTGCTGCGCCCCGACGAGCTGACCCTGCTCATCGACCATCTGCCCAAGGGCACGCCGCTGCTGGTGTGCGACCCGGAGAAGGTGCGCACCCGCGGGGCCGACCTGATCAAGACCGGCCGGGAGTTCCTGGAGGCGGCGTGGTCGGTGGCCGCCATCGGCGGTGATGCGCCCATCGACCTCGAGCAACTGGGCGGCTCGGGATTCCGCGAACTCGCCGAGGTCCGTGCGGCGGCCGCGGCGGGCGGCCATCCGTGGTGGACGTTGAGCCAGCTGGCCGACGAGCAGGCGATCGAACTCGACGTGCGGGCCTCGCCGACCGCGCGCGGGCAGCAGAGCAACGTCGACGAGATCTTCGCGATGCTGCGCGCCCACGTGCTCACCGGCGGGTTCGCCTCCGTCGTCGCACCGGGCACCGGCACCGCGCACCGCGTCGTCGAACAGCTCGCCGAGCGCGACATCCCGGCTGGGATGCTGGAACCGGGCCAGGCGCCCAAGGCCGGTGTGGTGGGTGTGTTGCGGGGTCCGCTGCACGACGGCATCGTGGTGCCCGGCGCCAACCTGGTGGTGATCACCGAGACCGATCTGACCGGCAACCGCGTCAACGCCACCGACGGTAAACGGCTGGCGGCCAAGCGCCGCAACACCGTTGACCCGCTGGCGCTCACCGCAGGCGATCTGGTGGTCCACGATCAGCACGGCATCGGCCGGTTCGTGGAGATGGTGGAGCGCACCGTCGGCGGCGCCCGCCGCGAGTATCTGGTGCTGGAGTACGCCTCGAGCAAGCGCGGTCAGGCCGCCGACCGGCTCTATGTTCCGATGGACTCCCTCGATCAGCTGTCCCGCTATGTCGGCGGCCAGGAGCCCAGCCTGAGCAAGCTGGGCGGCAGCGACTGGACCAACACGAAAACCAAGGCGCGCAAGGCGGTTCGCGAGATCGCCAGCGAGCTCGTCGCGCTCTACGCCAAGCGGCAGGCCGCGCCCGGGCATGCGTTCGGTCCCGACACTCCGTGGCAGGCCGAGATGGAAGACGCCTTCGGGTTCACCGAGACCATCGACCAGTTGACCGCCATCCAGGAGGTCAAGAACGATATGGAGAAGCCGGTCCCGATGGACCGGGTGATCTGTGGTGACGTCGGCTACGGCAAGACCGAGATCGCGGTGCGGGCGGCGTTCAAGGCGGTCCAGGACGGAAAGCAGGTGGCGGTGCTGGTGCCCACCACGCTGCTGGCCGACCAGCATCTGCAGACCTTCACCGAACGGATGGCCGGTTTTCCTGTGACGGTCAAAGGACTTTCGCGATTCACCGACCCGGCCGAGTCGCGCAAGGTCATCGAGGGCATGGCCGACGGCAGTGTCGACATCGTCATCGGTACCCACCGGCTGCTGCAGACCGCGGTGCGCTGGAAAGACCTCGGCCTGGTGGTGGTCGACGAGGAACAGCGCTTCGGGGTGGAGCACAAGGAGCACATCAAGAGCCTGCGCACCCACGTCGACGTACTGACCATGAGCGCCACCCCGATTCCGCGAACCCTGGAGATGAGCCTGGCCGGCATCCGCGAGATGTCGACGATCCTCACCCCGCCCGAGGAGCGCTACCCGGTGCTCACCTATGTCGGCCGGCACGACGACAAGCAGGTGGCCGCCGCGCTGCGTCGCGAGCTGCTGCGCGACGGGCAGGCGTTCTACATCCACAACCGGGTCAGCAGCATCGACGCGGCCGCTGCGCGGGTCAAGGAACTGGTGCCCGAGGCGCGGGTGGTGGTGGCCCACGGCCAGATGCCCGAGGAACAACTCGAGCGCACCGTCGAAGGGTTCTGGAACCGCGAGTTCGACATCCTGGTCTGCACCACCATCGTCGAGACCGGCCTGGACATCTCGAACGCGAACACCCTGATCGTCGAGCGCGCCGACACCTTCGGGCTGTCCCAACTGCATCAGCTGCGCGGGCGGGTGGGCCGCAGCCGTGAGCGTGGCTACGCCTACTTCCTGTACCCCGGGGAGACGCCGCTCACCGAGACGGCCTATGACCGGCTGGCCACTATCGCGCAGAACAACGAACTGGGCGCGGGTATGGCAGTTGCATTGAAGGACTTGGAGATTCGCGGCGCGGGCAACGTGCTGGGCGCCGAGCAGTCCGGGCACGTCGCGGGGGTGGGGTTCGACCTGTACGTGCGGCTGGTGGGCGAGGCCGTCGAGGCCTACCGGGCGGCGGCCGACGGCAAGACGGTGACCACCGCCGAGGAGCCTAAGGATGTCCGGCTCGACCTGCCGGTGGATGCGAACCTGCCGCCGGAGTACATCGCCAGCGACCGGCTGCGTCTGGAGGCCTACCGCAGGCTGGCCGGCGCTGGTGACGACGCCGCGGTGGCCGCGGTGGTCGAGGAGTTTGTGGACCGCTACGGCCCGCTGCCCGAGCCCGCCCAGCGGCTGGTGGCCGTCGCGCGGCTGCGGCTGCTGTGCCGCCAGCACGGGGTCACCGAGGTGGCCGCCACCGGAACCGGTTCTCCGACAACGCTTCGCCTCTCACCGCTGACGCTGCTCGACTCGGCTCAGCTGCGCCTCAAGCGGGTCTACCCCGGTGCGAACTACCGCGCGACGACCTCGACTGTGCAGGTGCCGATTCCGCGGGCGGGCAGCGGCGTGGGTGCACCGCGCATCCGCGACCTGGAGTTGGTGCAGATGGTCGCCGACCTGCTGCTCGCCCTCGACGGCCGCCCGCAGGGTGAAGTTGACATCACGACGTTCGCGCCGGCGGCCCAGCGGTGACCGTCATCCTGGTGGATCCGCGGCGTCCGTCGCTGGTGCCCGTGGAGGCGGTCGAATTGCTTAGCGGGGACGTCCAATACACCGAAGAGCTGCCGATCAAGGTGCCGTGGTCGCTGCCGTCGGCGCGGCCGGTGCTCACCGGTGAGAACGCCGCGGTGCTGCTGTCCTCGGACCGCGAACACCCGGCCGTGCGGGCCCGGCTGGCCGCCGGCGAACGGCTGATCGCCGTCGCCGACCCGCAGCGTGGCGAGCGCCTGGTCGATGCGGTGGCGGTGATGGACCGGCTGCGCACCACAGGACCGTGGGAGGGCGAGCAGACGCACGACTCGTTGCGCCGCTACCTGCTGGAGGAGACCTACGAGCTGTTCGACGCGGTCCGCGGCGGCAATCTCGAGGAACTGCGCGACGAACTGGGCGACATCCTGTTGCAGGTGCTGTTCCACGCACGGATCGCCGAAGAGGCCTCCGAGCAAGCCTTTTCGATCGACGACGTGGCCGATGCGCTGGTGCGCAAGCTCGGCAACCGGGTGCCCGCGGTGCTGGCCGGTGAGTCCATCTCGCTGGAGGACCAGTTGGCACAGTGGGAGCAGCGCAAGGCCCTGGAGAAGAGTGCCCGCGGATCGTGCGTGGACGACATCCCGACGGCCGCGCCCGCCCTGTTGCTGGCGCAGAAGGTGATCGCCCGGGTGCGCAACGCGGGGCTGCCCGCCGATCTGATCCCGCCGGCGGTCACCTCCGTGACGGTGGACGCCGACACCGACGCCGAGAACGAATTGCGCACCGCGGTACTGGATTTCATGGACACCGTTCGCGACGTCGAGCGGGCCGTCGCCGCCACCCGCGGTGAGCTCGGCGGCGCGGCCAGTGCGCCCACCGAGGAGCAGTGGCGGGAACACTGGCCGTCGGCCTGACTCAGCCCAGCAGCGTCGAACCCCAGTAGTCGCCGTCTCGCAGCCCCGGCGGGACCGCGAAGATCGCACTGCCGTTGTGGGTGATGTACTCGTTGAGAGCGTCGTGACGGGCCAGTTCGGTCTGCATCGGGATGAACTGGGTCGCCGGGTTGCGCATGAACGCGATGAAGAAAAGTCCGGCGTCCAGATGCCCGAATCCGTCGGAGCCGTCAGTGAAGTTGTAGCCGCGGCGCAGGATCTGGATACCACCCAGGTGTTGCTGGGATGCCAGCCGTACGTGGGCATTGCGGTCGATCAGCGGCTCGTTCTTGTCGTCGACGATGTCGAAGTTGAGCTCCTCGAACTCCTGCTTGAGCCCGTTGGGCGCACCGCTGCCCTTCTGCCTGCCGATCACCCGCTCCTGCTCGAGAAGGGTTGTGCGGTCCCATGCTTCGATGCGCATCCGGATCCGGCGGCTCACCATGTAGCTGCCGCCGGTCAGCCAGTCCGGTCCGTCGCCCTTGGCCACCCACACCTGCTGGTTGAGGACGTCGGTGTCCTCCGCCTTGATGTTGGCGGTTCCGTCCTTGAATCCGAACAGGTTTCGCGGTGTGGACTGCCCGCGGGTGGTCGACGAGGTGCGGCCGAACCCGAGCTGCGAGTAGCGCACTGCCACCGTGCCGAACCCGACGCGGGCCAGGTTGCGGATGGCGTGCACGGCGACCTGTGGGTCGTTGGCGCAGGCCTGCACCACGATGTCGCCGCCGCAGCGCGCCGGGTCCATCGTCTCGTTGGGGAACTTCGGCAGGTTCTCCAGCAGCGCGGGCTTCTGTGCGGCGATGCCGAACCTGTCCTTGCCGTCCTTGAGGAAGAACGATGGCCCGAAGCCGATGGTCAATGTCAGCTGGGATGCGGGGAGCCCCAGCGCCTCACCGGTATCCGACGGCGGCGCATAGGGATTGAGCCCGATGGCGCCGTCGTGGACGGCCTCGTCGCCGGCGGTCATCCGCTCGGCCATGCCGGTCCACTCTTTGAGCATCGCCACCAGGTCGGCTCGCGAGTCGGTGGTGACGTCGAAGGTGGCGAAGTGCATCCGGTCCTGGGCGGGGGTGACGATGCCGGCCTGGTGCTCACCGCGGAACGGAACCGGTTTGTCCAGTCCGCCGGTGGCGGCGTCGGCGGCTGAGGCCCGCCCGGCCAGCGCACCGGCGCCGGCCGCCCCGACCACCGCCGCGGTGACGCCGGCGGCGCCGAACAGCTTGCGCCGGGACAGTCCGGAGCGTTGCGGCGTTTCGGCGGCGGCGGTGTCAGGGTTACTGGGGAGCGATGACACCCTGCACCTGACTTACCTCCTTGCCCAGCGCGTCGATGGCGCGGGACAGTTCCTGACGCTGGGGCTCGGTGACGGTGTCGAAGAACACGAAACCATCGCCCTTGCGGTACTTGGCCAGCAGCGCCTCGACATCGGAGAAGCCCTTGTCGACGCGCTTGCCCAGTTCGGCGTCGCGCTCGTCGAGGATCGGGCGCACCGAGGCGACCGCGGTCTGTGAGCCGTCGACGTTGGCCTGGAAGTCCCACAGGTCGGTGTGGCTGAAGATGTCCTCTTCACCGCTGATCTTGCTCTTGCTGATCTCATCGAGCAGACCCTGTGCGCCACCGGCGATCTGGGTCGAGTCGATGGTCCAGCCCGGTGCCTTGACGCCATCGTTGAGTTCCTTGACGTCGGCCACCAGCTGGTCGGCGACGGCGTTGGTGTCGGGTTGCAGGCCGCTGACCCACAGGTCCTTCTCCAGGCGGTGGAAACCGGTCCACTTCTGGCCGGGCGCCAGGTCGGCCTCGCGCAGGTCGATGCGGGGGTCCAGATCGTCCGGGAACGACTCGGCCACCGGCTCGATGCGCTCGTAGTAGGTGCGCGTGGTGGGGTAGAGCGACTTGGCCTTGGCGACGTCGCCGGCCTTGATCGCCGCGGCGAACGCCTCGGTGGCCGGAACCAGGGCCTCGGTCTGGCTGGTCACGTAACGCTTGTAGCTGTCGGAGGCTTCCTTGAACTTGCCTTCGGTGTCGACCTGCACCGCGTTGCCGGTGACCTTGAAATCGCCGCGGATGCCGTCGCCGATCATGCCGGGCTTGCAGGCGGTCTGGTAGGTGCCGGGCTGGCCGAGCTGGACGACGAGCTTGCGCTGCAGGCCGGGGGAGATGTTCTCCACTTCACCCATCACCCGCTCGCCCTCGCCGTAGACGTAGAACTCGGTGACCTTGGTGCCGTTGTTGGTGATCACGAAGGTGCTCGGACCCGTGGTGGCCTCGGTGCCCGACAGGGTGCACGCGGTGTCGGAGGCGTCGACGGTGATCTGCTTGGCCGTGGAGCCGGAATCGGCGGGGGTCGATTCCTTGGCGGTGCAGCCGGCCAGCGACACACCGGCGAGGATCGCTGCAGTCACGGCGAGGCCGGACTTGGAGGGGACGACGGACAGGATCACGAAGCGGACCTTTCGGGTTGGTGAGGGGTTTGCTCTGACGGGTCGGAGCTGGGGGAGTTCTGGGCCGGGGCCGCCGGGGTGACGGTCGTGGGACGCAGGAACACGGTCAGGACGAGTGCCAGATAGGCGACCCAGGCGATGAGCTGCAGCACGGTCGGGGTGGGGGTGATGTTGAAGACGCCCTGGATGATTTCGCCGTACCAGGACGACCAGTTGAACCAGGACGTGATGTCGAAGGCCTTGGCGCCAAGACCGGGCAGCCAGCCGACGGTCTGCAACGCCCCGACGCCGTAGGACAGGATGCCGGCCGCGACGACGATCAGGAATGCGCCGGTGTATTTGAAGAACTTGGCCAGGTTGATCCGGACCGCGCCCGCGTACATGCCGAAGGCGATCGCGGCTGCGGCGGCGACGCCGACGAGCAGGCCCAGCAGCGGCCACGCGGTTTCGGCCTCGGCGTAGCCGACCATGAACAGCGCGGTTTCGAAGCCCTCTCGGCCGACGGCGAGAAAGGCCAGCATGAAGACCGCGGCTGCCCCGGTTTCCAGGGCGCGTGACATTCCGGCCCGCAGTTCACCGGACAACCCGGCGGAGGCCTTGCGCATCCACAGCACCATCGAGGTGACGATGGCGACGGCCACCAGGGACGCGACGCCGGCGATCGCCTCAGCGGCCAGGTCCTTGATCGTGTAGGTGCCGTATTGGATCACCAGGAACACCCCGACGGTCATCGCGACGGCGGCGGCCACCCCCAGCCACACCCATTTGAGAGCGTCCCGGCGTTGCGATTTCACCAGGAACGCCACCAGGACCATCACCACGATTCCGGCCTCGAGGCCTTCGCGGAGGCCGATCAGGCCGCTGCCGAACAGTTGCGCGGGAACCGTCGGGGCCGCGGCGGCGAATGACGTGTTCATCGGCAGGTCCTCATGACTTTCTGATTGGGCAGCTAAGGCTTACCAAATGAAGGCTCGGCTTACCTTAGCAGGTGGGTGGTAAGCAAGTTACCGCTGCGATCTTTGGCTTTGCTAGGGACCAACGGCCCTAAACCCGTGGGACGATGTGGGAGCTGGAAATCGGTTCGAGGAGTTCTGTGTCGTCATCGCGTTGGGTGCGGGCTGGCGTCGTCGTCGCGACAGCCGCGCTGTTGCTTGCCGCGAGCTGTTCGTGGCAGCTGGGCACCCCCATCCCCGAGGGGGTACCGCCGCCCGCCGGCGATCCGGTGCCCGCGATCGATACCCACGCCAAGGGCAGGCCCGCCGACCAGCTGCACCAGTGGGCTGCCGAGCGGGCCCCGGCTCTCGGCATCCCGATCCAGGCCCTGGAGGCCTACGCCTACGCCGCGCGGGTGGCCGAGGTGGAGAACCCGAACTGTCATCTGGCGTGGACGACGCTGGCCGGTATCGGGATGGTGGAAAGCCACCACGGCACTTACCACGGCGCGACGATCGCCCCCAACGGCGACGTCAGCCCGCCGATCCGCGGAGTGCGACTCGATGGCACCAACGGCAACCTCGAGATCGTCGACTCCGAGGAGACGATGGACGGCGACCCGGTGTACGCCAGGGCCATGGGCCCCATGCAGTTCATCCCCGAAACCTGGCGGCTCTACGGCGTCGACGCCAACAACGACGGGGTGATCAGCCCGGACAACTTCGACGACGCCGCGCTCTCAGCGGCCGGCTACCTCTGCTTCCGCGGGAAAGACCTGGCCACGCCCCGCGGCTGGATGAATGCCCTGCACGCCTACAACCACTCCGACCAGTACGCCCGCACCGTGCGGGACTGGGCGACGGCCTACGCGCAAGGACACCCGCTCTAACACGGCTTCCGGTTCACCGACCATCTAGGCTATGACCCGTCAGTGGGCCACCAGCCCTCAGCCGGACGAGGACGTTCGTCGCACACCACGACGCAAGGAGAAGCCAGTGCCCATCATCGAGCAGGTTGCGGCCCGCGAGATCCTCGACTCACGCGGTAATCCGACCGTCGAGGTCGAAGTGGCCCTGATCGACGGCACCTTCGCCCGCGCCGCCGTCCCCTCAGGTGCCTCCACCGGTGAGCACGAGGCCGTCGAACTGCGCGACGGCGCCGCCCGCTACGGCGGCAAGGGCGTCGAGAAGGCCGTCGAGGCGGTCCTCGACGAGATCGCCCCGGCCGTCATCGGGCTCAACGCCGACGACCAGCGGCTGATCGACCAGGCACTGCTGGACCTCGACGGCACCCCGGACAAGTCGCGGCTGGGCGCCAACGCGATCCTCGGCGTCTCGCTGGCGGTGGCCAAGGCCGCCGCCGACAGCGCCGGCCTGCCGTTCTTCCGCTACATCGGCGGGCCGAACGCCCACATCCTGCCGGTGCCGATGATGAACATCCTCAACGGCGGCGCGCACGCCGACACCGGCGTCGACGTCCAGGAGTTCATGGTCGCCCCGATCGGCGCGCCGAGCTTCAAGGAAGCGCTGCGCTGGGGAGCCGAGGTCTACCACTCGCTCAAGGCGGTCCTCAAGAAGCAGGGTCTGGCCACCGGCCTGGGCGACGAGGGCGGCTTCGCCCCCGATGTCGCCGGCACCAAGGCCGCCCTGGACCTGATCAGCTCGGCCATCGAGGCCACCGGCTTCAAGCTGGGCACTGACGTCGCGCTTGCGCTGGACGTGGCGGCCACCGAGTTCTACACCGCGGGAACCGGCTACAGCTTCGAGAAGGAGACCCGGACCGCCGAGCAGATGACGCAGTTCTACGCCGAACTGCTCGAGGCGTATCCGCTGGTGTCCATCGAGGACCCGCTGTCGGAGGACGACTGGGACGGCTGGGTCGAGTTGACCACCGCGATCGGTGACCGGGTGCAGATCGTCGGCGACGACCTGTTCGTCACCAACCCCGAGCGTCTGGAAGAGGGCATCGAGCGGGGCGCGGCCAACGCTCTGCTGGTGAAGGTCAACCAGATCGGCACGCTCACCGAGACGCTGGACGCGGTGGCGCTGGCCCACAACAGCGGCTACCGCACGATGATGAGCCACCGCAGCGGCGAGACCGAGGACACCACGATCGCCGACCTCGCGGTGGCCGTCGGCAGCGGCCAGATCAAGACCGGTGCGCCGGCCCGCAGCGAGCGGGTGGCCAAGTACAACCAGCTGCTGCGCATCGAGGAAGCCCTCGGCGACGCGGCCCGCTACGCAGGCGACCTGGCCTTCCCACGGTTCGTGGCAGGCGAGTAGGACTCGAAAGAGACTGTGGCGGAAAGCAAGCGGCCTGACCCGAAGCGACGCTCCCCGGCCTCTCGGCCGGGGGCGTCGAGTCGGCCCCGCCCTCGCACCACCTCCGCCGCCAAGCGTGAGCCGCGGCCGCAGCAGGCCGAGCCCACCGCGCACAGTGTCACCGAGCCGATGCGTCGTGCGATCGCCGCGTCAACCGAGCAACGCAACGAACAGCGGCTGGGTTTCACCGCCCGCCGGGCCGCGATCCTGGCCGCGGTGGTGTGCGTGCTGACACTGACGATCGCCGGGCCGGTGCGCACCTATTTCGCCCAGCGCACCGAGATGAAGCAGCTCGCTGCCACCGAGGCCATGCTGCGTCAGCAGATCTCCGAGCTGGAGTCGCAGAAGCAGAAGCTGGCCGACCCGGTGTACATCGCCGCCCAGGCCCGCGAGCGGCTGGGTTTCGTGATGCCAGGCGACATTCCGTACCAGGTTCAGTTGCCGGCGGGAGCGGTGCCGGCCCCGGGGGCGGCACCGCAGACTGAGGCCGTGCGCAGTAACGACCCCTGGTATACCGCGTTGTGGCACACCATTGCCGATGCGCCGCACGGGCCGCCGCCCGCGCCCGTCGCGCCCACCGATCCGAACCTTCCGCCGCCGCCTCCGCCGGAGCCGGTCCCGGTGCCTCCCGGTGGTTGATCCCGCCGACCTCGATGCGGTGGCCCGCCAGCTCGGGCGTGAGCCGCGCGGCGTGCTCGAGGTCGCCTACCGATGCCCCAATGGTGAACCGGCAGTGGTGAAGACGGCGCCGCGGCTACCGGACGGGACGCCGTTCCCGACGTTGTTCTACCTGACCCATCCGGCGTTGACCGCCGCGGCCAGCAGGCTGGAGTCCGAGGGGCTGATGCGCTCGATGACTGAGACGCTGAACGCCGACCCGGAGATCGCCGCGGCCTACCGGCGCGCCCACGAGTCGTATCTGGCCGAGCGGGATGCGATCGAGCCGCTGGGCACGGAGTTCTCCGGCGGTGGGATGCCCGACCGGGTCAAGTGTCTGCACGTGCTGATCGCGCATTCGCTGGCAAAAGGCCGCGGGGTCAACCCCTTTGGCGACGAGGCGCTGGCGGTGCTGGCCGCCGAGCCGGCAATGGCGGGAATTCTGGTGAAGGAGGAGTGGACGTGACCCGGGTGGCGGCGATCGACTGCGGTACGAACTCGATCCGGCTGTTGATCGCCGACCGTGCCGAGGGTCGGCTGCGCGACCTGCACCGTGAGATGCGGATCGTGCGGCTGGGCCAAGGTGTCGACGCCACTGGACAATTCGCGCCCGAGGCGTTGGCGCGGACTCGTGCCGCGCTGCTGGACTACGCCGCCCTGCTGGAACGGTTCGAGGTCGCCAAGGTGCGGATGGTGGCGACGTCGGCGACCCGCGATGCGGCCAACCGCGACGTGTTCTTCCAGATGACCGCGGAGGTGCTTGGCGCAGTGGTACCCGGCGCAATCGCCGAGGTGATCACCGGTACCGAGGAGGCGGCGTTGTCGTTCAACGGCGCGGTCGGTGAATTGGTTGCTGATGCAGCGCCTTTCGTGGTCGTCGACCTCGGCGGCGGATCGACAGAGGTGGTGCTGGGCGACGCCGGTGGGGTGCAGGCCTCGTTCTCGGCCGATATCGGGTGTGTGCGGTTGACCGAACGGTGCCTGCACTCCGATCCGCCCACGCCTGCCGAGGTGGCCGCTGCGCGCGAGGTGGTCCGGGAGCGTCTGGGCGAGGCGCTGCGGGTAGTGCCCGTGGAGAAGGCCAGGACGTGGGTGGGGGTGGCCGGGACGTTCACCACGCTGGCGGCGCTGGCTCAGAACATGACCACCTACGACTCCGACGCGATTCATCTGTCGCGGGTGTCGTTCGACCAGCTGCTGCCGGTGTGCGATCAGCTGATCGCGATGACCCGCAAGCAGCGGGCCGCGCTCGGGCCGATGCACGAGGGGCGCGTCGACGTCATCGGTGGCGGCTCGATCGTGGTCGAGGAACTGGCCGACGCGTTGGGCCGGCGGGCCGGGATCGACCGGTTGATCGTCAGCGAGCACGACATCCTCGACGGGATCGCGCTGTCGATCAGCTGAGTTTCTAGTCCTCTGCGATCAGCGGTTCGCCGCCGGCCCCGGTGGGCACCCGGGCCCCGGCCAGCGTCAGGCCCAGCAGCACCATCACCACACCGATGGAGAAGTGCAGCCAGCTGTCGGCGTTGTTGAGCGGCAGCATGTTTCGCAGTTGATCGGCGAGCAGCCCGGCCAGCCACAGGCCCAGGAAGATCATGCCGCCGCCGATGAGGTAGGCCCGGGCTCGGGCATAGCTGGTGGCCAGCAGCAGGCCGGCGACCCCGAACAGCAGGTGCAGTAGGTTGTGCAGCACCGAGATGCCGAACACGCCGAACAGTTCGGCGTGCGAGTCGTGGCCGAACCACTGCAACTGGTCGAGCCGGGAGGTCAGGCCGGGGATGAACCCGGCGATGGCGACGGCCAGGAACGCCGCGGCGACGAGCACCGCGGCCCCCTGCACGGCGAGCAGGCCGACCGATGTGTTGAGCCGGCCGGACTTGGTGGTCCGCATTGTCCGCGGATACCCGTCCTACGCCCGCGTCAACCGTCGATCAGTCGATACTGCTGTCGTAACGTACCGAGCGGTCGACGCCGCTGCGAACATCGCCGGGGCTGTGCTCGACGCGGGTGAGATCTCGCAAGACCGCGGTGTGCAGCTGGTAAGGCACGCTGGTCACCATCACGTCCGGCTCGAACAGCAGGCGCGCCTTGAGCCGCAGCGAGCTCTGGTTGTGTAGCAGGTTCTGCCACCATCGCCCGACGACGGTTTCTGGAATGTAGACGCACACCACGTCGCGAGGACCCTGGCGCGCCCGCTTGACGTACTGCAGCACCGGTCGGGTTATTTCGCGGTAAGGCGACTCGACCACCCTCAGGGGTACGGCGATGTCGAGGTTCTCCCACTCGCGGTGCAGTGCGCGGGTGTCGGCGTCGTTGATGTTGACGGTCAGTGCGGTCAACGTGTGCGGCCTGGTGGCGCGCGCGAACAGCAGGGCGCGCTGGGTCGCTTTGTTCCATCCGGAGACCAGCACGATGGCGTGCACCCGGCTCAGGAGTGTCTCCTCGTCGTCGGGGTCGACCCGCAGTTCGTCGCGCACTGAGGCGTAGTGGTTGTAGATGGTCTGCATCACGACGCACAACACGGGGATCGCGATGACCACCAGGTAGGCGCCGTGGGTGAACTTGGTGATCATGACCACGACCAGGACAAGTCCGGTCAGCATTGCCCCGAATGCATTGACAGCCTTGGCGCCGTTGATTTTTCGGCGTTCGGCGGGAGTGAGCGCATGCCGCAGTTCGGCGTTCCAGTGCCGCACCATGCCGGCCTGGCACAGGGTGAACGACGTGAACACACCCATGATGTAGAGCTGGATGAGCCGGGTCACCGACCCGTCGAAGGCGTAGATCAGGCCACCGGCGACCACGGCGAGCAGGACGATCCCATTCGAGTAGGCCAGCCGGTCACCCCGGTTCTGCAGTTGCCTGGGCAGGTAGCGGTCCTGGGCGAGAATCGATGCCAGCAACGGGAATCCGTTGTAGGCGGTGTTGGCGGCCAGGATCAGGATCAGCGCGGTGGCCGCCTGCATGTAGAAGAACATGATGGTGTTGTTGCCGAACACCGCGGACGCCAGCTGAGCGATCACGGTGCGCTGTGGCTCGGTTTCGCAGTCGCCTCGGAAGCCGATCAGGTCGCAGGTGTTCTCCACGACGCGGGTCTTGGCGATCAGGGCCAGCGCGGTCACCCCGGCGAACATGGTGGTGGCCAGAAGTCCCATCGCCGTCATCGTGCGAGCCGCGTTGAGTGCCTTCGGCTTGCGGAAGGCCGGCACCCCGTTGGAGATGGCCTCGACGCCGGTGAGTGCAGTGCAGCCCGAGGAGAACGCCCGTAACACCAGCAGGATCAACGCCACCGTGGTCAGTCCGACCTGCTCGGCCCGCACGCCGTAGTGGGCGCTCTCGGAGATCGGCGGATGCCCCATCACCGTGCGCAGCAGACCGAGGCCGACCATGAGGAAGACGCCGGCGATGAAGGCGTACGTCGGAATGGCGAACGCCCGGCCGGACTCGCGCACGCCGCGCAGATTCATGGCGGTGAGCACGACGATGAAGCCGAGGTTGATCGCCACCCGGTAGGCGTTCAGGTCGGGGACGGCGGAGATGATGTTGTCGACGCCGGCGGCCACCGACACCGCAACTGTCATCACGTAGTCCACTAGGAGAGCGGCGGCCACCACCAAACCTGCCAGCGGGCCGAGGTTCTTGGCCACCACCTCGTAGGAACCGCCGCCGCTGGGGTATGCCTTGACCACCTGCCGGTAGGACAGCACCACCACGGCCAGCAGCACCACCACGCCCGCGGCGATATAGGGCGTCAGGTGCATGTAGGCGAGCCCGCCGAGGGTGAGGATGAGCAGGATCTCCTGGGTGGCGTAGGCCACCGAGGACAACGGGTCGCTGGCGAAGACCGGCAGCGCGATTCTCTTGGACAGCAGGGTGTGGCCAAGGCTATCGCTGCGAAAAGGCCGCCCGAGTACCAGGCGCTTCATCAGCGACGTGGGTGAAGACACGAGTAGCGAGCCTAGTTTCGGCCAACCTCCCCAGTGGGCCGCCAGCCGTAGAGATTTCGTAAAGAATTGGTGCCCCAAGCGTGTGGATTCCGTAAAGCCCACTGTGCCGCGCCGGTGATTTTGCCTAGCTTCCCGCGTTATGTCTGACGCCGGTCTGGACCGTTGGGGCCATCTCGAGTACTTGCGCGGCCTCGTCAGCAGGCCTCGTCTGGTCGACCTGCTCGACGTGCTCGCGGCGGGGCCCATGACTGTCGTGCAGATCAGGGCCGCGCTCGGTGTTGGGCGGCCGGCCGTCAGGCGGGCACTACGGGAACTGATTATCGGTGGTTTGGTCACCGGTGATACGCCGGGCAGCCGGGACGGCTCGGCACTGGCGGGTGAGAGCTATCAGCACACGGAACGCGGCCGGGCCGTCGTCGGATTGCTCTCCCGGTTCTCGGTGTGGACTTCGCTGTACGACGAATAGAGCGCCGTCAGACACCCGGCGCCCTGATCGCGATACTCCAGAGTTACAGCTTGACGCGGCAGCCGCTGCCGATGTTGTGGCAGTGATGGCCACCGTCGCAGGCGTTACAGCGACAGGTGCAGCCACCGGTGTGCTTGATTTCGGAAACCTGCATGTAGATCATCTCCTTCGCGAGCCCGTTTGGCGGGCACGGCGCAAAACTGCATCGGTGTGGACGTATGACGGATTCACGATAGTTTGCCGTTGACGGGCGTGTCAGTGGAATAGGACTGCCATGCCCCGCTCCTCCCGCGAACGTGGACTGTCCAGGCTTCGGCAGCCGCGACCAGGGAATAGCCCCGACAAGCAGAAGGTTGCGATGTGCATGCCCGGACCATTCAGCGAAGCCCAGCGACAGGAATTCCTCGCAGCGAAGCATGTCGGTGTGTTGTCGGTTGCCGCGGCGGCCGGCCGGCCGGCCGCCGGCGAGCGTGCCGATCTGGTACGACTACACCCCCGGCGGAGACATCCGCATCAACACCGGCGCATCGAGTCGCAAGGCCAAGCTGATCGAGCGGGCCGGGGCGGTAACGCTGACCGTGCAGCACGAGGAGCCGCCCTACCAATACGTGGTTGTCGAGGGTTCGGTCATCGAAACCACCGCCCCAAGTCCGGTGGAGGTGCGTGAAGCTATCGCGATCCGCTACCTCGGCGACGAGGGTGGCCGTGAATTCGTCCGCAGCATGGGCAATATCGACAGCGTGCTGTTCACCATCCGCCCCGACCGCTGGCTCACGGCCGACTACTCTGTCTGACGCGGTGTGGTCAGCGCGGGGCCGAGGAGGCCCTGTAGTGAGCCCGCCCGGTTGAGGTACGCGGGTACTTACGCGGTACTACAGCGGGGCGGATGGGTGACCAGCATGGCGCCCAAGTTCAGGGGTTCGCACGATCAGCGCCCCACAATTCACCCTGACCGCCGGCGCCGCCAATCCGGCCGCTGCTTTTCGGCGCAATAACTCTCACTGCGGTCGGGACGACCACTTGATGTCGGCGTCGGTTGCCCTCACCTGCCGATGAACAGATAGGCCGCGCCGGCCAGCCCGAGCGTGATGATGAGGGTGCGGAGCAGCCACTCGGGCAGGCTCCGAACCGCCCGCGCCCCGAGGTAGCCGCCGACCATGGTTGTCGGCCACAGCGTCACGGCCGCGGTCAGGTCGAAGCTGTTCAGCGTGAGCAGGATCGGCAGCGCCACGAAGTTGGCGACGCAGATGCACAGCCGGCTCAGCGCGTTGAGCACCTGCAGGCTGCCGGCAAGCACCAGCGACAGCGAGGCCAGGGTGATGAATCCGGCTCCGGCCCCAAAGTAACCGGCGTAGCCGCAACCGAGCAGCAGCCCACCGATCAACGCCGGTGCCGGCGCTGAACCGCCGGGCCGCACTGTGATGCTGCGCCTTAGTAGCGGTTGCAGGGCGATGAGCGCGCATGCGAGCAGAACCAGATAGGGCGCCGCGGCGCGGAACACGCTCGACGGGGTGACCGACAGCAGAACGGCCCCCGCTGCAGCGCCGCATCCCGCCAGCGGGATCAGCCACCGAAGTCGATGGCGCTGGCCGGCGAGCTCCTGCCGTAGCCCGACGACGATGGCAACATACCCTGGCGCATGGCCCAGAGTGTTGGTGACGTTCGCGCTGATCGGTGGCACCCCCAACGCGATCAGCACCGGAAACGTCGCCATCGATCCACCGCCGGCGGCCGCGTTAGCGGCCCCGCCGACCAGCCCGGCTACGGCCAACACCGCCAGTTGCGGACCTGTCAGCGGGTGCACCGTCAACTGCTCGTGGCATCGAGCGACGGCACGGCGGAATGCTCTTGCACGCCTACATTGTGGCGGGTGGCCCAGCTAAGCCTTCGATCACGCGGAACTTCGGGCTGCCCTGCTCGCCTGTGTGGGATGGATTTAGTACCAGCTGGGTGAACCCGACGCGCACTTCACGCCTCGAAGCGGTATCCCATCCCGGCCTCGGTGAGCAGGTGGCGCGGATGCGACGGGTCGTCCTCAAGTTTGCGCCGCAGCTGCGCCAGATACACCCGCAGATAGTGGGTCTCCTTGGCATACGCCGGACCCCACACCTCCTTGAGCAACTCCTCGCGGCCGACGAGCTTGCCGCGGTTGCGCACCAGCATCTCCAGCATGCCCCATTCGGTGGGTGTCAGGTGCACCTCGGCGCCGTTGCGCACCACCTTCTTGGCAGCCAGATCGACTGTGAACGAGCTGGTTTCGATCACCGGCTCGTCGGTCTCCGAGGCGGCCGCCCCGCGGCGCACCGCGGCACGCAACCGGGCCAGGAACTCGTCCATCCCGAACGGCTTGGTGACGTAGTCGTCGGCCCCGGCGTCGAGAGCGTCGACCTTCTCGGCGGAGTCGGTGCGTGCGGAGAGCACGATCACCGGTGCGGTCAGCCAGCCGCGCAGCCCGCCGAGCACTTCGATGCCGTCCATATCGGGCAGGCCGAGGTCGAGTACCACCACATCCGGGCGCTGCTCGGCGGCGGCCTTGAGTGCCGCGGCGCCGGTGGCCGCGGTGATCACCTCGTAGCCGCGCACGCTGAGGTTGATCCGCAGCGCACGCAGGATCTGCGGCTCGTCGTCGATCACCAGCACCTTGATCTTGGTCATAGCCGGCCTCCCGGCGGTGCACCCAGGTCGACGATCACGGTGAGTCCGCCGCCGGGGGTGTCGGTGGCCGAGATGGTCCCGCCCATCGCCTCGACGAAGCCGCGTGCGACGGAAAGACCAAGCCCCACACCGTATTTGTTGTCCCGGTCGCCGAGGCGTTGGAACGGCTCGAACAGCTGCTCCTCGGTGCCGCGTGGCACGCCGGGACCCTCGTCGACGACGTTGATCAGCATCCGGTCGGCCACTCGCCCGGCATTGATCCGCACCACGCTGTTCGGGGCGTAACGCAGCGCATTGTCGATCAGGTTGGCCAGCACGCGTTCCAGCAGACCGGCGTCGGCCATCGCCACCGCGTCGCCGACGTCGACCTTGATCCGGTCCAGCCCCTGCGACCCGAAACCTGTTGTGCCGCGGCTGATGCTGAGCAACGCGCGCTGCACCACCTCTTCGAGGTACACCCGCTTCAGCTCAGGATGCACCACGCCGGCGGCCAGCCGGGACGAGTCCAGGAGATTGTCGACGAGCGCGGTCAACTGGTCGACGGACTCCTCGACGGTGGCGAGCAACTCGGCGGTGTCCTCTTCGGAGAAGCCGATGTCGTCGGAGCGCAGGCTGGATACCGCGGCCTTGGCGGCGGCAAGGGGGGTACGCAGGTCGTGGCTGACCGCGGACAGTAGCGAGCGGCGCAGTTCGTCGGCCTTCTCGATCGCCTCGGCCTTGCTGGCCTCCTCGGTGAGTTCGCGTTGGCGCACCAACCCGGCGGCCTGTTTGGCGACGGCTGTGAGCACACGCCGGTCGCGGGCGGGCAGACTGCGGCCGGACATCAACATCCAGAATTCGTCGTCGCCCACCTCGATGCCGGTGTCGGCCGAATCGACGTCAGCGCAGGGATCCTTGCCCACACACGCCACGATCTGCTCGTCCTCACCGCGTACCCGCAGAATGGAAACCGCACGCTGCGAGTAGGTCTCGCGAACCCGCTCGAGCAGCGTCTCCAGGTCTGCGCCGCGCAGCACCGAGCCAGAGAACAGGGTCAGCAACTCGGCCTCCTGTGACGCGTGGCGGGCCTCGCGCGTGCGGTTGGCGGCGCGGTCCACCAATGCTGCGACCGCGACGGCCAGTACCAGCAGAACGACCTCGGTGACCGCGGAGTCCGGCTCGGCGATGGTGAAGGTGTACCGGGGTTCGGTGAGGAAGTAGTTCAACAGCAGCCCCGACAACGCCGCGGAGACCACCGCCGGGGCGACGCCGCCCAGCAGCGCGACGAAGAGCACACCGACGAAGAAGAGTGCGGTCTCGCCCGGGATCTGCAGGTACTTGTCCAGGAGCAGTGCGGTGACCGCGCAGATGACTGAGGGCACGATGACCGCGGCCAACCAGGACAGCACCCGACGTTCACGTGGCGATGCGGATCGCACCGCGAACCCGCGTTTGGACTCCTCGTGGGTGACCATGTGCACGTCGATCTTGCCGGACTGCTGAACGATCTCGGCGCCGATGCCCTCATCGAAGATCCGGGCCCAGCGGGATCGCCGTGACGTGCCGATCACCAGCTGGGTGGCGTTTATCTCGCGGGCGAAGTCGAGCAACGCCCGCGGCACATCGTCACCGACGACGGTGTGTACCGTCGCGCCGAGGCTTGCCGCCAACTCCCGCACCTTGCCCATTTGGGGTGCTGATACCCCGGACAGCCCGTCGCCGCGGACCACGTGCACGATCATCAACTCGGCGCTGGACTTCGATGCGATCCGGGAAGCCCGGCGCACCAAGGTCTCCGATTCGGCTCCGCCGGTTACGGCTACCACGACGCGTTCACGCGCCTCCCAGGTGGCGGTGATCTTGTTGTCGGCACGGTACTTCGCCAGCGCGGCATCGACCTGGTCGGCCAGCCACAACAGCGCCAGCTCGCGCAATGCGGTCAGGTTGCCCCGGCGGAAGTAGTTCGACAGCGCGGCGTCGACCTTCTCCGGTGCGTAGACGTTGCCGTGGGAAAGTCTGCGGCGCAACGCTTCCGGGGTGATGTCGACCAGTTCGATCTGGGATGCCTGGCGCACGATCTCGTCGGGCACCGTCTCCTGCTGCTCGATGCCGGTGATCTGTGCGACGACGTCGTTGAGGCTTTCCAGATGCTGGACGTTGACGGTGGACAGCACGGTGATACCGGCGTCGAGCAGTTCCTCGATGTCCATCCACCGCTTGGGATTCTTGCTGCCGGGAGTGTTCGTGTGGGCCAGCTCGTCCACCAGGACGACCTCAGGGCGACGGGCCAGCACTGCGGGCACGTCGAGCTCGGGGAATCGGCTGCCGCGGTACTCGATGTAGCGCGGGGGGACGATCTCGACGCCTTCGAGCAACTCGGCGGTCTTCTTTCGGCCGTGCGTCTCGACCACCGCCGCGACCAGGTCGGTGCCGCGTTCGATCCGGCGGTGGGCCTCGCCGAGCATGGCGAAGGTCTTCCCGACGCCGGGGGCCGCACCAAGGTAGATACGCAGCTCGCCTCGTTTCCGTTTGGGGCCGGTCGAGGCGGGCTGCGCATCACTTTCCGAACTTGTCTCCGGCGGCGGTTCGCCGCCGGATGTCACGCGGGGCGGTTGGACGGTGTCCACACGCTTATCTTCCACGCTAGTCAGCTCTTCATCGGGAACTTCTGGTCCAGCGCAATGTTGAGCTCGACCACGTTGACGCGCGGCTCACCGAAGATGCCGAGGTCCCGGCCTTCGGTGTGGGCGGCGACAGCTCGGCGGATGTCCTCGGCGCTGACGCCGCGAGCCTTGGCCACCCGAGCGATCTGCAGGTCGGCGTAGGCCGGCGAGATGTTCGGGTCCAGGCCGCTGCCGCTGGCGGTGACCGCGTCGGCGGGCACGGCCGGATCCGACACCGCGCCCTTGATCGGCACGATCTGACCGATCGTGTAGTCCTCGCCGAACTTGGCGCACTCCACCCGGACACCTTCGTAGGTATCCAGGAACGGCCGCGCGGTGCTCTGGCACGGTTCGTTGACGCTGACCACCTTGGTCGGGTTGACGACGTTGCCGCGGGCGTCGCGCGGGCCGATGACCGACAGGACTGCGCCCACACCGTCGCCGGTGCAGAACGGGCGCTTGCCGTCGACGCCCTCCAGCTCGCCGACCGCCTTGCTGCGCGAGCACACCAGGGTCAGCAGGCTGGCCTTGTAGCCGTTGCTATCCGCCGGCAGCGACGGGTCGGCCGGGGTGTCGACGATGTTTTCCGGGCCCAGGTTCGACGCGCTGGTGTTCAACGGGTCGTATCCGGCGCCGGCGGCTGACGGTCGGCTCTGGAAGTACTGCGGCAGGGCGTTGCCCTTGGCGTCGGTGAACGACTGGCCGATCAGGCGACTGGCCACCGGCTTTCCGCCGACGTCCACGATCGAGCCATCGGCCTTGTCCTTGAGCCCCGGTATCTGCGCCACCAGCCAGATGAACAGCGGATAGCCGATCCCGACGATGACGGTGAGCACCAGCAGCGCGCGCAGCGCCGCCCAGTGCAGGCGAACAAGCGTGGAGAAGTTCATGGTCACATCCCTGGCAAGAATTGAATGACGAGATCGATGAGTTTGATCCCGATGAAGGGGGCGATGATGCCGCCCAGGCCGTAGACGTAGAGGTTGCGGCTCAGCAACTTCGACGCACTGCTCGGGGTGTAGCGAACACCGCGCAGCGACAACGGAATCAGCGCGATGATGACGATCGCGTTGAAGATCACCGCGGACAGGATTGCCGACTGCGGGCTGTGTAGCCGCATAACGTTCAGCAGATCCAGGCCGGGGAACAGGGCGACGAACATCGCTGGGATGATCGCGAAGTACTTCGCGATGTCGTTGGCGATCGAGAACGTTGTCAGCGCACCGCGGGTGATCAACAACTGCTTACCGATCTCGACGATTTCGATGAGCTTCGTCGGGTCGGAGTCCAGGTCGACCATGTTGCCGGCCTCTTTGGCCGCCGAGGTGCCGGTGTTCATCGCCACGCCGACGTCTGCCTGAGCCAGCGCGGGTGCGTCGTTGGTGCCGTCGCCGGTCATCGCGACCAGCTTGCCGCCCGCCTGTTCACTCTTGATCAGCGCGAGCTTGTCCTCGGGGGTGGCTTCGGCGAGGAAGTCGTCCACACCGGCTTCGTCGGCAATCGCCTTGGCGGTCAACGGGTTGTCGCCGGTGATCATCACCGTGCGGATGCCCATCTTGCGCATCTCGTCGAAGCGCTCCCGCATGCCCTGCTTGACGACGTCCTTGAGGTGGATCACGCCCAGCACTTCGGCTTTCGCGTCGCCTCCTTCTCGAACGACCTGGCCGACGACCAACGGGGTGCCGCCGGCGGCGGAGATGCCGTCGACGATGGTGCCGAGGTCAGGGGGAATCACGCCGCCCTGGCTTCGCACCCAGTCGGCGACCGAACTCGCGGCGCCCTTGCGCAGCAGGTGGCCGTTGTCCAGGTCCACGCCCGACATCCTTGTGGTGGCGGTGAATTCGACCCAGGTCGCTCCGGTCAGCTCGCCGGGGGTGCGGGCCCGCAGTCCGTACTCCGTCTTGGCGAACACCACGATGGAACGGCCCTCGGGGGTTTCGTCAGACAGGCTGGACAGCTGAGCGGCGTCGGCCAGCTGCTCGGGGGAGACCCCGGGCAGCGGAACGAAGTCCGCGGCCTGCCGGTTGCCCAGCGTGATGGTGCCGGTCTTGTCCAGCAGCAGGGTGTTGACGTCGCCGGCGGCCTCGACCGCCCGGCCCGACATGGCCAGCACGTTGCGCTGCACCAGCCGGTCCATGCCGGCGATGCCGATGGCCGACAGCAGCGCGCCGATCGTGGTCGGGATCAGGCACACCAGCAGCGAGACCATGACGATGCCGGTGACACCGTCGCCGGTGAGCGCCAACGAGTCCGGGACGCCCGGGTTGTTGGCCTTGGAGAAGATCGCCAGTGGCTGCAGGGTGGCGACGGCGAAGATGAAGATGATCGTCAACGCCGCGAGCAGGATGTTCAGGGCGATCTCGTTCGGCGTCTTCTGCCGGTTGGCGCCCTCGACGAGTGCGATCATCCGGTCGATGAAGCTCTCGCCGGGCTTCTGGGTGATCTTGACGACGATGCGGTCCGACAGCACCGTGGTGCCGCCGGTCACCGCTGAGCGGTCACCGCCGGACTCCCGGATGACGGGTGCGGACTCGCCCGTGATGGCCGATTCGTCCACCGACGCGATTCCTTCGACGACGTCACCGTCGCCGGGGATCACCTGTCCGGCTTCCACGACGACCACGTCGCCCTGGGCCAGCAGCGGTGCGGCGATCTCCTCCTCGGTGCCGGGGGTACCCGGCGACCAGCCGTTGAGGCGACGGGCCATGGTGTCGGCCTTGGTCTTTCGCAGCGACTCGGCCTGCGCCTTGCCGCGGCCTTCGGCGACGGCTTCGGCGAGGTTGGCGAAGATCACGGTCAACCACAGCCAGAACACGATCAGCCAGGCGAACCAGCTGGGGCTGACGATCGCCAGGATGGTGCTCCACACCGCGCCGATCTCGACGATGAACATGACCGGGTTGCGCCACAGCGTGCGCGGATCGACCTTGCGTAGGGCGTCCGGCAGGGACGTCAAGAGCATCTTCGGGTCGAGCAGGCCACCTTGGGTCTTCTTCTCGGCCGCCTTGTGCGGCGCGGCGATGGTGGGGGTGCTCATCAGTGGATTCCTTCTGCGAGGGGCCCGAGTGCGAGTGCGGGCAGGAATGTCAGGGCCACCAGGATGAGCGTCACCCCGACGACCATCCCGACGAACTGGGGCCGATGGGTGGGCAGCGTGCCGATGGACTCAGGGGTATGGCCTTGGCGGGCAAGCGAACCCGCGAGCGCCAGCACCAGGATGATCGGCAGGAAGCGGCCGAACACCATCGCCAGTCCGAGTGCGGTGTTGTACCACTCGGTGTTGACGCTGATCCCGGCGAACGCCGATCCGTTGTTGTTGGCCGCCGAGGTGAATGCGTAGAGCACCTCCGACAGCCCGTGCGGTCCGCTGTTGAGCATGCCGGCCCGCTGGCCGGGCATCGCCATCGCGACCGCCGTGCCGGTGAGCACCAGCAGCGGGGTGACCAGGAAATAGCTTGCCGCGAGCTTGATTTCGCGGGGCGTGATCTTCTTGCCCAGGTACTCCGGGGTGCGTCCGACCATCAGGCCGGCGACGAAGACGGTGATGACCGCCAGGATCAGCATGCCGTAGAGGCCCGAGCCGGTGCCGCCGGGGGCGACCTCGCCGAGCTGCATGTTGAACAGTGTCATCATGCCGCCCAGGCTGGTGTAGGAGTCGTGGAACGAGTCCACCGCGCCGGTGGAGGTCAGGGTGGTGGCGTCGGCGAACACCGCCGAGTTGGCGACGCCGAAGCGTTGTTCGACACCTTCCATCGCCGACCCGACGGCCGTCGGGACGGTGCCGTGAGCCTGCAACTGGAACTGGAGCATCAGCGTGACGCTGATGACGGCCAGCACGCCCATCACCGCGGCGATGGCGTAGCCCTGCTTCTTGCTGTCCACCATGCGACCGAACGTGCGCGGCAGCGAGAAGCTGATCACCAGCAGCATGAAGATTTCCAGCCAGTTGGTCCAGGTGGTGGGGTTCTCGAACGGGTGCGCCGAGTTGGCGTTGTAGAACCCGCCGCCGTTGGTGCCGAGTTCCTTGATCGCCTCTTGGCTGGCGACCGGGCCGCCGGTGATGGTCTGCTGGGCGCCGGCCAGGGTGTCGACCACCTGGTCGTGCAGGTGGAAGTTCTGGATCGCGCCGCCGGCGATCAGCACGATGGCGGCCACGATCGAGATCGGCAGCAGGATGCGCAGGGTGCCCCGCACCAGGTCGACCCAGAAGTTTCCGAGCTCGGAGGCGTGGTGACGCGCGAAGCCGCGCACCAGTGCGACCGCGACTGCCATACCGACCGCGGCCGAGACGAAGTTCTGCACGGCCAGGCCGGCCATCTGCACCAGGTGGCCCTGGGTCGACTCGCCCGAATAGGCCTGCCAGTTCGTGTTGGTGACGAAGCTGATGGCGGTGTTCCACGCCAGCGCCGGCGTCATCGGGGTGGCCGGATCGTTGAGGTGCAGCGGCAGCTTGCCCTGGACCAGTTGGAAGACGAACAGGACCAGGACGCTGATGGCCGAGAAGGCCAGCACACTGCGGGCGTAGGCGCCCCAGGTCTGCTCCGACTTGGGGTCGGCGCCGATCAGCCGGTAGATGACCCGCTCGACGCGGTTGTCCTTCTCGGAGCTGTAGACCCGGTACATGTAATCGCCCAGCGGCACGTGCACGGCCGCCAGGGCAGCGATCAGTAGGACGAGGAACACGATCCCCGCCGATGTGCTAGTCACTAGAACCTCTCCGGGAACAGCAATGCGGCAGCCACGAAGAGGGCCAGCAGCACCGCGAGGACCAGGCCAACGGCGTTCTCGTAGTTCACAGCCGCTCGACCAACTTCTGCACCAGGCCGAGCAGGGCGAAGATCGCCACCGTCAGCACGATGAATATGACGACACCCATGTCTTATGTCTCTCCGTTCACAACGAAACAGCGCTCGCACTCGGCGAACATGACGAAGTTAGATCCGGATACGGCCCCCACCGCCTCCGTTGACGCTTTCTTTACACTTGAGCACGACGCCTTAACGGACTTCCCCAGCCTCCGCTCAACGCCCCAGATTTGTTGACGAAGCCAGATAATCCTCGATTCGGGATCACGAGGGCGTCAATGGCCAAAGGTCACCTGTCAAGGTCCCGTCAACACCGTGGCGGCGCCCCGTATGGAACGCGTTACCACGGACGCCATCGGGGTGCCCAGCTCCCTAGGTTGAACTCGTTTCAGCACGCCTATGAAGGGGGTTGCCGTTATCGGCGGTCCATCCCAGTGGGAGGCAGCAGCGCTCCTGCAGTTCATCGTCATCGTCCTGCTCGTCGTCGCGTTGCACGTACCCGTCGGCAACTACCTGGCCCGGGTGTACTCCGACACCGGACACTGGCGGGTCGAGCGGGTGATCTATCGGCTGATCGGTGCGCACCCCGACGGCCAGCAACGCTGGAGCGCGTACGGGTATTCGGTCCTCGCCTTCTCCGCGGTGAGCGTGCTGTTCCTCTACGGGCTGCTGTTGGTGCAAACCCGGCTACCCGAGCCGTGGGGCCACCAGGGTATGACGCCGGCCCTGGCGTTCAACACCGCGATCTCGTTCGTCACCAACACCAGCTGGCAGAACTACGCGGGGGAAGCCACCCTCGGGCACGTCGGGCTGATCGTCGGGCTAGGTGTGCAGGCATTCGCGAGCATGGCAGTAGGGATGTGTGTTGCCGTCGCGTTGATTCGGGGCCTTGCGCAATACCAGAACGAGCAGCTCGGTAACTTCTGGACGGACTTGGTGCGTTCGGTCGTGCGCGTCCTGCTTCCACTTTCGGTCATCGTGGCCCTGGTTCTGCTGGCGCTCGGTGTAGTCAATAATTTCACTGGGGCGCAGGAGGTTTCGACGCTGGCTGGCGACGACCAGACGATTCTGGGCGGCCCGGTGGCTACCTGGGAGTCGATCAAACTGATGTCAGGCGACGGCGGCGGCGCGTTCAACGTCAACAGTGCCCACCCCTTCGAGAACCCGACCCCACTGACGAACGCGGTGGAAATCGCGGCGATGCTGTTGATTCCGCTTGCGTTCCTGCGCATGTTCGGTGTGATGGTCGGCGACCGCAGGCAGGGCTGGGCGCTATTCGCTGCTGCCGCAGTGCTTTTCCTGATCGGGACAGCGGCGATGATCGCGGTGACGTGGGTGACGCACGGCACCGTCGTGCAGGCTGTCGGCGGAGCGTTCGAGGGCACCGAAACCCGGTTCGGCGTGCCCGGCAGCGCCGTGTTCGGGCAGGTGGCGACCGCCACCGGCGACGGTGCGGCCAACTCCTCGTACGACAGCTTCGCCAGCCTTGGCGGTGCGGTGCTGATGTTCAATATGATGCTCGGCGAGGTGGCACCCGGCGGTGCCGGCAGTGGCCTCTACGGCCTGGTGATGATGGTGCTGCTCGCGGTCTTCATCGGCGGCCTGATGGTTGGCCGGACACCGGAATACCTCCGGCAGCGCTTGGGTGCCCGGCACATGAAGCTCGTCAGCATCTACATACTGGCGCTGCCCGCAGCGGTCTTGATCGGCACCGCGATCGCGATGGCGCGCCCCGGCGAACGGGCCTCGATGCTCAACGCCGGGCCGCACGGACTCTCGGAAGTGCTGTACGCATTCACCAGTTCCGCTGCCAACAATGGCAGTGCGTTCGCCGGATTCAGCGGTAACACAACCTGGTACAACACCGCGTTGGCGATCGCGATGGTGGTGGGACGATTCCTGCCGATCATCGCCGTCCTCGCCGTGGCGGGTGCCTTCGCGTCCCAGAAGCCCGGCGTCATCACCGCAGGGACACTGCGCACCCATTCGCTGACGTTCATCTGGCTGATCGTGGCCGCCACACTGCTTGTCGTCGGGCTGGAATACCTGCCGGCGCTTGCGCTCGGCCCGGTAGCTGACGGACTAAGCTGATTCCCGGACATTTGGAGAAGTCGTGAACCCTGTTGGGCCAACAGCGCCACGTCACATCGAAGGTGAGTGGACCCTCTGATGCCGAGTCAGGCTTATCTGCAGGCGGATTGGCGCCGTGAGGCGCTTCGCACCAACCTCTGGGTCGTACCCGCGATCGAGGCTGTTGTGGTGCTGGTTCTGTTCATCTGCACCTACGCGGTCGACCGCGCGGCCTACCACGGTGACCTGCACCTGCCGTCGTGGGTATTGAGTGGGACGGCGGACTCAGCCAGGCAGATCCTCACTGCGGTCGCCGCCGCGGTCATGACCGTCATCGGCATCGTCTTCTCGATCACGATTGTGGCCCTGACGCTGGCATCAACTCAGTTCGGGCCTCGGATGCTGCGCAACTTCATCCGCGATCGCGGAACGCAAGTCACGCTCGGCACGTTCGTGGCCACATTTTTCTACACGATCCTCACGCTGGTGTCCGTCGGAAGCGGGTCGACCGGCGAGTTCGTTCCCCATCTGTCGGTCACGGTCGCGCTGGTCCTGACCCTGGCGGATCTGGCCGTGTTGATCTACTTCCTCAACCATGTGGCATCGATGATCCAACTGCCACAGGTGATTGCGGGCATTGCGCGTGACCTGGCTCGTGAGATCGACGTGGCGGGCCGCACCGACACGTCGTTCGCCCTCGGCGCGGCGCGAGGCCCGTCAAGAGCGGAGTTGCTCGCCAGAATCGCCGAGTCGGGAGCTGTGATACGCACCCCGTCCAGTGGATACCTACAGGTCATCAGGCACGACACGTTGCTGAAGATCGCCGCATCGGCTGACGCGGTCATCCACTTGCCCTACCGTCCCGGACATTTCCTGGTGCGAGGACAGATCCTGGCGAGCGTCTGGCCTGCCGAGGCCGCGGAATACGTCGAACGTAATCTCCAGCGCGGGCATGTCACGGGACCGTATCGCACTCTCACCCAAGATATTTCGTTCGGCTTCGACCAGCTCGTCGAGATCGCCCTGCGAGCGCTCTCGCCGGCGGTCAACGACACGTTCACCGCGATGACATGCATCGACTGGCTCGGCGACTGTCTGTGCCGCATCTCGAGGACCTGGCATCCGGAACCGGTTCGCCGCGACGACAGCGGGCTTATCCGTGTCATTGCCAACCAGGCTCATTTCGACCGGCTCGTCGAGCGGGCGTTCGAGAAGATTCGCCAGGCTGCTGACGGGATGCCGGCAGTGATGATCCGGCAGCTTGACGCGGTGACAAAGATCGTCGAGCAGACCCCGGATCCCGATCGTCGCCAGATTCTGCGCAATCAGGCCGACATGATCCAGCGCTCGAACCTACGAACCGTTCTAGAACCGGCCGATCGGGCCGATGTCACCGCTCGATACGACGTCGTGGTGGCAATGCTGGACGTGGATGCGCAACCACAATGAAAAAACTCCGGCGCTGCGAAGCGACACGCCTAGAAGGGTCAACAGAACGTCAATCTTTGGGCGGGGGGCCGTCAAGAGATCGCAAGGATTGCCGACTTCGTGGTGGCTGCACGTCATCGTGGAGTAGGCGCCACCGGCAGTAGGCCAGCGGCTCTTGTCGAAGAAGGTGTTCGGTGACTCTGTCCACCAGTATTCGGTCGATCGTCCGGGGACGGCAGGATTCGTTGCGCCGCCACGATCAACACTCGGCAGTCGAGCACGCCCTGATGCGTCAACTGAAGACCTGCCGCAAGTCGTTGTCTCCGGCGGAGGTATCGCTGCCGGCCGCGATTCTTGCCGACGAGGCGATTGCACCGTGGGTGCGGGACCATCGGTTGGCGGTCGACGTCCGGAGCATGACGGAGCTGTGCACCGCCCTCTCGTCAGGTATCCACCCGAGCTTGATGACGGTCCACACCGATTCGCTGACCGCCGTCGAGGTACAACGCGTCGTGATGCTCGGTGTCAGCCGCGTCGTGCTGGGCACCGCGGGGAGCATCGAAAACGTCGGCGATGCCGATGGCGAGAGGCAGCTGAATGTGCTCCTGCGCATGCGGCCGCAAGGCGCGGCCATCGGTCGGCCCGGTTTCGTATTCGACTCTCATGACGCGGATTTGGCGGTCGGCCAGGTCCTGGCGCATCGGCGGCTGAATCTGGTCGGGCTCCATTGTGCTGTCGGCACGGCCGACGGGGATTTCGTGAGCTATCCGGCCGCCGTCGGCGACATGATCGCCCAGATGGAGCACATCCGTCGCCAACGCCAGCTTCTGCTCACCTGCCTGGGGATCGGTGGCGGCACGTTTTTCGCCAACGACGAGCATCCGTTGTGTGAACTGGCCGCCCGGGTGGACGAATCCCTCGATGACGCCTGCGCCGCGTTGCGCTTCCCGCGACCGGTGGTCGTGATCGCGGCGGGCACCGAGGTGATCGGACAGGTGGCCGCGTGACCACCTTGGTCACCGCCAGCGGTAGCGGGTGCTCGGCCGCCCGGTCTTGCCGTATTCGGTGTGCCGGATGACGGTGCCCTCGTCGGCCAGCCGTTCCAGGTAGCGCCACGCGGTGACCCGTGAGACCCCGACGTGTTTGGCCACCTCGTCGGCGGTGACGGCGTCGGCCCTGTCACGGACGGCACGGGCGATCTCGTCATTGGTTCCCGGCGCGGCGCCTTTGGGTGCGGCCGATCGGTCGCTGCTGCGCAGTTCAGCCAGGGCGCGGTCGACTTCGGCCTGGCTGGCGGCTTCGGTGCCGGCGGGCAGGGCGGTCCGGTAGCGGCGGTAGCGCTCCAGCCGGTCGCGGAACGCCGCGAAGGTGAACGGCTTGAGCAGGTAGGCCAGTGCGCCGTGGGAGACGGCTGCGCGCACCATTTCCAGGTCGCGTTCGGAGGTGATCGCGATGATGTCCGGTGCGGGGCGCAGCCCCGACAGTGCCGAGGCCAGGGCGATCCCGCTGGCGTCGGGCAGCCCGAGGTCGAGCAGTACCAGGTCGACGGGGGAGTCGGTCGCGGCGGCCTCGGAGGCGATGCGCATCGCGTCGCGTGCGGTGGCCGCCACCCCGGACAGTGAAAAGCCGTCCACGCGTTGCAGATACGTCCGGTGGGCTTCGGCGATCAGCGGCTCGTCCTCGACGATCAGGACGGTGATCATGAGCGGGGATTCTCGATGCTCACGCTCACCACCGAGCCGTAGGTGAGGTCGGCGCGCAGTGTTCCGCCGTGGCGTTTGACGATCTGGGCGATCAGCGCCAGGCCCAGGCCCTGGTGGCCCGCGTCATTTCCGGACTTGGTGGAGTAGCCGCGCTGCATGGCGCGGCCGAATGTGTCGGCGTCCATACCGGGGCCGCTGTCGGCGACCGTGATCAGCAGCCGCTCGTCGTCCTGATTGACGGTGACCTCGATCCAGGGGTCGTCACGGTCGCAGGCATCCATCGCGTTGTCGATGAGGTTGCCCAGCACGGTGACCATCTCCTGCGGGGTGAGCATCAGGTGGTCGGCCTCGGCGGGGAGGTGGGTGTCCTCGGTGACGGTCAGTGCGATGCCGCGTTCGTCGGCTTCGGCGGACTTGCCGAGCAGCAGGGCCATCAGTGCGGGTTCGCCGACGGCGTCGGAGAGCCGGTCGACGAGTTGCTGGGACAGGGCCAGCTCTTTGGTCGCGAACTTCACGGCGTCGTCGGGGCGGCCCATTTCGACCAGCGTGATGACGGTGTGCAGTTTGTTGGCCGATTCGTGTGCCTGGGCGCGCAGTGATTCGCTGAACATCTGCAGGGCGCTCAGTTCGCCGAGGGCGCCCTGCAGTTCGGTGCGATCGCGGATGGTGACGACTTCGGAGTCCGAGACGCTGACCGCCGAACGGTTCACCACCAGTACGCGTTGGTCGGTGACGCGGACCTCGTCGCGCACCCCGGGGTCGTTGCCGCGCAGGAACTCCGGCAGGTCGGCGCGGTCGATGGGGCCCGGGGGAAGGCCCAGCAGCCGGCGGGCTTCGTCGTTGACCAGGGCCACGCGGTCGCGGTCGAGCACGATCAGGCCTTCGGAAACCGAGTGCAGGATCGCGTCGTGGTGGTCATACATCACCCGCAGTTCGTCGGGGGCCAGGCCGCGGGTCTGACGCAGGATGCGGCGCCGGATGGCGGCGACGCCGATGAACGAAAGTGCCAGCGCGCCAAGGCCGATCCCGACGATCGCGGGCCACTGGGCGCGCCAGCGTTGGGCCAGGCTGCGTTCGGTGATGCCGGCGGCGACCAGCCCGATGACCTGCCCGCTCCCGTTTCGGACCGGGGCGACGGTGCGGATCGAGGGGCCCAGGGTGCCGGTGTAGACCTCGGTGAAGGTGTCACCGCGCAGGGCGGGTTCGATGTTGCCGATGTATCTGCCGCCGATCATGGCGGGGTTGGTGTGGGTGAACCGGGTGCGGTCGGGGGCCATGATGGTGATGAACGCGATGTCGGTGCCCTTGCGGACGGCCTCGGTCATGGGTTGTAGAACCGTTGTGGCGTCGTGGTTTTCGATGGCCTGGGCGGTCGACGGCGCATCGGCGAGTGCGACGGCGATGGCGCTGACCTGTTCGCGGGCGGCCCGGTCACCGTCACGTTTGGCGTCGTAGAGCGCCAGGGCGCTGCCGGCCAGCACCACCAGGGCGATGACGGCGGCTTGCAGCGCGAAGGCTTGCCCGGCCAGCGATCGGGGCAGCACTGCCATGTGCGCACCTCCGCCGTTGTACTTAATGAACTAAAGCGTGACCTGGCTCACGCTGGGTATGACCATCCTTACAGACCACATGCTCGTGAACTGGAAGGAAACCGACTATGACGACGGTTTTGGAAAGCCGCGGCGGCGACACGCCGTCGCCGAAGAAGCACCGCGATCGGACCCATTGGTTGTACCTGGCGGTCATCGCCGCGGTGATCGGTGGCGTGATCGTCGGCATGCTTGCCCCGGGGGTGGGCAAGGAGGTCGGCGTTCTCGGCACCATGTTCGTCAGCCTGATCAAGATGATGATCACGCCGGTGATCTTCTGCACGATCGTCCTGGGTATCGGCTCGGTGCGCAAAGCCGCCACGGTCGGCAAGGTCGGCGGGCTGGCGTTCGTCTACTTCCTGGCGATGTCGACGATCGCGCTGGCCATCGGCCTGCTGGTGGGCAACCTGCTGCATCCGGGCAGCACCCTCAAGCTGTCGCCGTCGGCGGCCGGCAAGGGCGCGGAGCTGGCCGAGAAGGCGCATGAGTCCGGTGGGGTGATGGACTTCATCCAGCACATCATCCCGACGTCGCTGTTCTCGTCGCTGACCGACGGCAACGTGCTGCAGGCGCTGTTCGTGGCGCTGCTGGTCGGCTTCGCCATCCAGGCGATGGGCGGCAAGGGCGAGCCGATCCTGCGCGGGGTGGAGCACCTGCAGCGGCTGGTGTTCAAGATCCTGGCGATGGTGCTGTGGCTGGCGCCGATCGGTGCATTCGGCGCGATCGCCAACGTGGTGGGCCAGACCGGTTGGAGCGCGGTGACCAACCTGCTGACGCTGATGTTCGGGTTCTACCTCACCTGCATCGTGTTCGTCTTCGGTGTGCTGGGCGCGCTGCTGCGGGCGGTATCCGGGGTGTCGATCTTCAAGCTGGTGCGCTACCTGGCGCGGGAGTACCTGCTGATCTTCGCGACATCGTCCTCGGAGTCGGCGCTGCCGCGGCTGATCGCAAAGATGGAACACCTCGGTGTGCAGCAGAGCACGGTGGGAGTGGTTGTGCCGACCGGGTATTCGTTCAACCTGGACGGCACCGCGATCTATCTGACAATGGCATCGCTGTTCATCGCCGACGCGCTGGGCAGCCCGCTGTCGGTGGGTCAGCAGATCGGTCTGCTGGTGTTCATGATCGTGGCCTCCAAGGGCGCGGCCGGGGTGAGCGGTGCCGGGCTGGCGACGCTGGCCGGTGGCCTGCAGGCGCATCGCCCCGAACTGCTCGACGGGGTCGGCCTGATCGTCGGTATCGACCGGTTCATGTCCGAGGCGCGTGCGGTGACCAACTTCTCCGGCAATGCGGTGGCGACCTTGCTGGTGGGGTCGTGGACCAAGACGGTCGACATGGACAAGGTGAACTCGGTGCTCTCGGGTAAGGATCCGTTCGACGAGCTGACGATGCTCGACGAGCCCGCTCCTGCCGCACCGCAGAAGGAGGCTGTGGCCGCCTGAGTAACTGACTCACGACACCCCGGGACGCTCATCCCCGGGGTGTCGTGCTGTGTGGGTGAACAATTGGCGAATACGAAATACTGCGGCGTTGCCGTTGGTTAGCGTTTTGTACAGCATCACACCGCCCGGGTGTGATCAGATGCGGAGGGACGAGATGAGCGGCACCGGATGGACCCGTTTGATCACTGTCGTGGCCGGCGGTGCGACGCTCGTCGCCGTGGGCAGCGCGGCCGTTGGATGCTCTCGCGACGTCAAGGAGCCGGCACCGTCGAGCACCAGTTCTTCTCCGGGACCCGCGCCGTCGCCCGTCGAGAAGGGCATCATCAACATGCCGCCGAAGGCGTTCAACCAGAACCAGAATGCGGCCGACGCCTTGCTGGCGCTGCAGAGCCAGGGCTACATCGTGCAGATCAACAACGGTGAAGGCTATTCGGGCAACAGCGTGCTGTCGTCGTGCAAGATCACCTCGGTCGACGGGTACAAGGGCGGCAACCCGCCCCCGAGCACCACTGTCTACCTGACTCTTTCGTGCCCGAACAGCAATAACTGAGCGGGGCCGTCGCGCGTTTGTCGATGCGTCGCCGTCGAGTGAGCGCTCAGGACGAGAATCGCCGCGAAATCTCGGCCTGGACGCTCACTCGATGTGAGTGTGGCGCTGGGGCCGTCACTCAGTCGATGACGGCGGTGGCCTCGATCTCCACCAGTAGGTCGGGCTCGGCGAGAGAGGCGACGCCGATGCCGGTCAGTGGTGGGGTAGGCGCGTCAATGCCCATGGCCTCGAAGGCCCGGGCTGCCCGTGCGTGAAGGGCTCCATCTTGTCGGGGGTCCAATCCACCAGGTAGACAGTCAGTTTCACGACATCGTCGAACGTGGCACCGGCGGCGGCCAGGGCGGTGCCGAGGTTGCGGTAGCACTGTTCGACCTGGGCGGCCAGATCGCCCACTCCGACTGCGGCGCCCTCAGCGGTGCGCGCGACCTGGCCGGCGATGAAGACGAGGCGCGTTCCGCTGGCCACCGCCACCTGCTGGTAGAGCCCGACCTCGGGCAGCCCGTCGGGATTGATCAAGGTGACGGGCATGGTTCTCCTCGCAGTGGGCGTGGGTGATCACTCCACGCTACCGGCGTCTGCGACCCGACTGGACCGTCGTCGGCCGTCTCTTTCGATGATTGGTGAGTTGCTGAGCGGGCTGGATTGGTCACAAACTTGGCACATGGGGACACTGGAGGTCAGCGGTGAAGGCCTGCAGGTACTGGCGGCGCGGTGCTCGGCTGGCGCAGAGCGGTTAGCTGGCCACGTTTCTACGGGGGTGGCAGGACCGCCATTCCAAGCCACGGGGAAGGCGGTAGGCGGGGCTTACGCAGCGATTAGCGCTACCGCGGCGGTGTTGGCTAGTCGAGTGCACGCTACAGGCGACAAGGTGGCCAAAGCAGCGACGCAGTTCAGGAGCAACGACGATGCTTCCGCTCAGCGGCTGTCTGCGCTTCGTATCGAGTCGTCGCGAGCGTAGATGCCTGCTGATGCGAGTGCCGGAGGTCCGAGCCTGACGCAAATCCTGGGCTGGGACACCACGCACCTCTACCGGGCGGCTACTGACTGGACAAGCACGGCGGAGTGCTGGGAAGAGACATTCGATGGCGTCCACCGCGGCACGCTGGCGCCGGGAGGTGCAGCGTGGGAAGGGGCAGCCGCTGACGCAGCCCACGAACGGACTTTCAGTGATTTGGTGAAGGTGCGCGGCCTTGCTGATGCGCTGAGCGAAGCTGCGGCAGTCGCCCGACGCGGTGCGGACCGGCTGGACTACCTCAAACGGCAGACCGTCGAGGCCATCAACGAAGCCCGCGAAGCGGGATTCACTGTGGGTGACGATCTTTCGGTCACCGACACCAGCAAGAACAATGGTCTACGCATTGCTGCCATGCGCCAACATGCTGGCGCGATCGCCGCCCGTGCAGCTGCGCTGAGTGCTGCAGACAAAGACATCGCTGCCAGAATCGGCTCCGTAACAACGCAATTGAGCGAGGTACGATTTGCTGAGCTGCCCGAGACCATCCAAGCGTTGGATGTTCCGCTCGCCCCACCCCCTGATCCGGCGTACCCCGTCAACGACGTCATCGCTGAAGCCACAGACCTCGACGGCAACCACGTTGTGCTCAGGCGCGGGTACTACAACGCCGCTACAAAGGAGGGATTCGGTTGGGACAAGATCTACTGGAAGCACGGACTGATCAACCCGAACGTATTCAAAGATCTGATTTCCCATAGTCGTCCTAAGGAGAACCAGGCTGGAACCCTGGTCTACGACGTGCCGATCAACAAAGCTCACTGCACATCGGGCTTTCTCGGTTTACCCAGTTGCACCGACACCGGCGAGAGTCTGACGATGAGGATTGTGGCCAACACCAACCCCAGCTACGACGTGCCCGGCGGCGGGCAAAAGGAGTGATCACGATGTATCCCCTCCCTGGTGGCAGCGGAGTCGTTGAAGTAGAGAAAAACTGGACGCTGACGCCGCCGTGGGTGAACAACTATGCACCCATCAACTGAGCCCGCACCTGACGAGACTCCGACCGCCGCGGACTGCGAGTTCGCGGCCGGGGTTCTCCAGGACCTTCTGCATCAGATAGAGGTCCGCAACGCTAACGCTGCCGCCTATCCAGGGCCTGGACGGTGCATATTCCTGGTGTCTCACGCGTGGACGCACGGTTCGTCAGTTCGTCTGGTCTACGTCACGCCCCCCTCGAATCGCACCTGGGGCTTGGCCCGCGACACCCGAAGGTCACTCATAGACCCCGGCCGATGGAACGAGGCCGACAACCCGGCGCTGTACTACTACCTACTCGACCTAGAAGAAGATTGGCCAGGTGCAGAATCTCGAGAGCCCGGCGAAGATGACGATTTGATCTGGTGGCGCGGATACCCGCTTACAGGCCTGCCAGGTCATCTCTCTGAGCTTTCCGAGGACTATCGCTATACACCCCCGCCTCTTGACCCGGCCTGGATCGATCCCCCGCCGCCGGCGATGGAACCGCGCCGATACGCAGATCCCAACGGCCCGCTTCCGCCTCGGTGATCTGGTGTCTGATGGCCTGACTCATCTGGCTGGAGTAGTCGCTGTCCACAGGCGAGGCCGCTGAGACTCTGGCCCCAAGGGTTCAAGTGGGAGCCCTGAAGCTTTGCCCGATCACCCTGAAGTAGTTTTTGAGCTGCGACGCCCCCATAGCCCAATTGGCAGAGGCAGCGGACTTAAAATCCGCACAGTGTCGGTTCGAGTCCGACTGGGGGCACGGTATTTGCCCAGCTAGCTGGTGCTTTCTGATCGCTAGTTCGGCTATCTAACCGCGAAAATTGGGTCTCACCCCGGCGTTACCCCGGCGTGCGGGCGTACCACCTGTCGCCGTAGCTAACCCCCTGAGCTGAGCGAAGGCCCAACCGTTGTCGGTGGGGCGCAGTAATCTGCCGGTGAATCCGGAAGAGGGGAACCCAATGGCTGAGGCGATCGCATCTGCCGATCTCGACAAGCTACTTGCGCACATTGACGGCACCATCGTCGAGTGGAAGGAAATGTTCGATGGCTGGCCCGGGAATATTGAGCTAGCGCTTATCGACGCAGTGCTGTCGATTCAGGCGAGGTATGGCAATGACCCGACGACAGGCATCCGCGGTTCGTTGCTTCGGTATCGTGACGTCTCTGGTCGTGAGAGTTGGGATGATCTAGAGGTGCTCGCGGGCATGGACCCCGGCCAATTGATGGAGGTTCTCGCGAACCGACAGAAGACGGGCGGGGTTACCAAGGCGGAGGCGATCGTGAACGCCGCGAAGCGTTTTGTGGCAGTCGGAGTCGTCCACTCCACGGATGTTCAGCCAGGATCCGTCGCACAGCGTGATGCATACTGCGGCACAAAGGGTCTTGGTCCGATCACTTGGGAGTATTTCTTGATGCTCCTCGGCAACGATGGCGTGAAACCAGATGTCTTGGTGAGCCGCTTCGTTGAGGAAGCCTTGGGTCGCTCAGTCGATTACACGGAAGTGATGCGCCTCGTTCGAGAAGCAGCTACAAGGCTGCAGAAGCCTGTTGGAGCGCTTGACCATTCGATCTGGAACTACGTAAGCAGGCGTCCCCGACGCGCGCCATCTCCTGCTGATTAACGTGGCTGACGCCGACCCGGAAAGCCCCCCAAAGGGTAGGGGCCAACCGGGTCGGCATTCCGCCAGGATGACTACCGCCCGGGCGCTTGGCGGGCCTTGATTAGCTGGGTGACGAGTGCTTCGTTCCCTTCCTTGATCGCGAATTTGAAGTTCGCCCCGATAATGAGTGGGATCTCGGGCCGACCGTAGTGGTTGTCGTAGTGGCTGTTGCAGAGCAGGTTCTTCCAGGTGTCCAGCACAAACGGGGTCTTGTGGTCGAGGTCCTGCAGGTACATCAGCGAGTTGCCATACGGCACGAGGACGTTAAACGGACATCCCGGTGCCAGAACGCGAGCCACCTCGCGAATCAGCGGGCGAGGATCGGCGAGATGTTCGAGGACATGCGTGGCGATAACTCCACCAATCTCGCCATCTGCGAACGGCAACCGGAAGTCGCATCGGTCGAAGTCGAATTCGGGATAGTCCAGCTCCACCATGTTCGCGACATGCTTCTCGCCTGGGCCGAGATGCAGCGACTGCCGTGCGGTGTCCACGTCAACCCACGGCACCGAGCCCTCTCGTGCCAGTCCAAACAGGGCGAATCCCAACGGATCGATGAACTGCTCTTGCCGCGTCTCCACCATTGAGAGCCGGTCGCTACTCTTCGTCGTCATCGGGCACCCGCCTCGTCTTCGTCGGCCCATGCTTCGTCTGTCACTGCAACCAGTTGCTCGACGAACGCCATCGCGTGTTCGGGCCGCTTAAATGTCAGCATGGGATGCTGGCAATCCTCAGGCCCGAACACAAGCACTTCCACCCGGCATACATGGGGTGCGAAAGGGCTTTCATCCCACGACGCCACGACCAGCACGTCGTGTGGCGGCGGCAGCATCAGCGGCGTGACTCCGAAGGACGGGCTCTCCTCATTGTCGTTCCACGCCACCGCACGGGCTGGTGGCAAACCCTTGCAATAGCAAGTCGCCGCAATACCTCCTTTGGCACGAATGCGCTCAAGCACTTCTTCATTGGTCATGGTCATAACAGGTCCTCTCTGAAAACATGGGGTCTCACTTGCATCTTGGGTGCAGCACATCGCCGCCAAAGCGCGTAGCGCAGTGCCGCGAACTGAAGGTGTCTAGTTGCTACGTCGTCGCGAAACCCCCTCGCCTGGAACGCAAAAGGCGAGTCTCTCGGCGGCTGAACGAATCAGGACGCAGAGAGACTCGCCTTGCGAGAGTGGGGGTTTTCATCTTGCTGGGCCTGCTTCCGAAAGTCGACAAAACTGACTTTCGGCCTACCCAAGCAAACGCAATGTACGGCCGAGATGCGGACTCGTAAGTTGGTCGTCGGCCTCAAAGAGTCCGGTGCTCCCAACCCCATCAGAGCAACTCCGCTTGCTCGCTCACGACAGTATCAAAGTCCGAGCGCGCGTGCTCGAAACCGATCCGCCGAGGCTCTCGCTGGTCCGTACACCAGAGAACGGCTCCGCCGTGGGCCGCTCGGTGGGTCAGCTGCGCCGGTCTGGCCGGTGTTACTCGGTCTGGTCGTCAATCTTGGCGTCGGGCGCGTTCTTCTTGACGGACTCGATGCCGTTTAGCGCGCTGGCTTTGGTCTTGTAGCCTTCACCGACCGCAATCACTTCTCCGTTGGCGGCCTTCAGGCGGAACCGAAACTCGCCAGCCTTGTCTTTATAGAGCTCGAACTTGCCTGCCATTGGGATTCCCATCGCCGTGCTCTCGACTGAAGCCGCCAGCAGTGGACGCCACGCGGCGGAATCAGTTTGGCTCATCTACGCGGGCCAAGGTGCAGCTTCGGTGAATTCCACGATGGGAAGCGATACGCGCCTGCGTGACTCTGGCCGGCGGTCCAGACTCGGGGTTCGGGAGTGCAGTTCGGTTCGCGTCGAACGCGATCCTGCGGAGATAGCGCCCGCTGGCTTCACGTACCTCGACGGGCGGTACGACTGGGGCCATGTACGCCGCGACGTCGGCGGGCTTGCGGTGGATAAGCGAGCCGAGCAGGTATGCGCCGCCGCCACTGGCGAGTGCGGACAGGGAAACTGCGAGGATGGCGCTCATGGCATCCCTTCGAGATATGAACGAGGCGGGCGGCGACAAGGGGAATGGATGCCGGACCGCCCGCCCCGCGTATAGGTGGGGCTAGCTGATCTGCTCGCGCCCATGCTCATCGACCGGCGGCGTGGTGCCCCGGTACCTGCCGCCCTCGGACGGCAAGGCGTGTTCGAGATGCTTGGGCCGCAGGCCTGGCCCATGTGAAAATTCCGACTCGCCGGGCGTCTGATTCGGTGTATGTGCAACCACGTTGGCCCCGTTACAGAGCGAAGGTCGGCGCGGTGTAGGAGCCGCTGGTGGTCACCTGGATGCAGACCGCCGCTCCGCGATGCCGAACCCCAACGCCAAATCCCCTGGCGGCGAAGCTCTCCTGGATCGGGTAAGGGCCATTGCCCGGGATAAGACGCAGGCCTTGGTATTTCGTGTTCGGATGTACGCGAATGGCCACGGGATTGTCCTGCGCGTTCTGCCCGCTCGACGCCACCACCGCTACGTAGCCCTGTGGGATGTACTGGGTCGTAATCAACCAGGCCGGGCCGTACGAGCCCTGCACAGGCAGTCCGTTGTAGTCGCCGGGAGGGATCTTGCCGACGATGGTCTGATCGGTCAAATACGCTGGGGCAGTCGAGCTACGGACGAAGTCCCACTTGGCGATTGGCCCGCCAGAGCGTGACTCAACGCCTGCCTTCCAGGTCGTGATGAACTCTCCGTCATACGGGTTCGCAAGGATCAGCAGCTGTGAGCTCGGCGACCGTCCGTAACCCTTGTCGGTGATGAGCCCGATGGCCAATTCGATATCGAGAGAATCGATCTGTGTCGCGCCCGACGTCAGGTAATGAGAAGTACTGGAGGCAAACGTCTTGCCGAGGTATGGCGGTGGCGTGATCCCGTCGGAGCCTGTCCACAGGCCGAAGCAACGGTGCCCGTGCTCGTTCAGCTCCTCGGTGGGCGTGAAAATACGACGCAATACGGACCCGTTGACCAACTTGTTGTCAGCCTCAAGAGTTCGGTTGAAGACTGACTTGATTTGCTCAGATGTACTGTCCCGCAAGAACTTCCACGAGTAGCGCATGGCCAGGTCGAAATCTTTCAATGTGTAGCCGAGTGGCAGTGCAGTTGCAGGTTCGCGGACGGAGTGCGGGACACCAAACTCGGACGCTTCCTCGAAGCTCTCGGACGAGAGTGACTGCGGGATAGCGTCCGCCACGTTCGTGGTCGTGTAGGACAGCAGGCTCGCGACGTTGGAACGCTCCTTGTTCCAGATGTCCAGTGCGGCCTGGATAGTGGCCCAGATCGTATTGAGATCAACACCATCCGCGCTGGAGTTCACCAGTACGTCGCCTTGGGTGCTGATGCCGCCGACGCGAGTATCCGAACCGCGGAAGCCGAAGATCTCCAAGAACTTGATGTAGTCCGCAGTGGAAGTGGTAGAAGTCATTAGCTGGAAACTTCCTCAGTTCTCCTGTGTTGCTCTGTGCCGCAACAGCTCTAAGGGCGAACGGTACCTTGTGCGGATTCGCCGCGAAGTCACAATATGCTGCCGCACTGCCAAACTGATCCTTTCGCCACCTCTCCCGATCGCCTACTTAACGGTCCCTGTCGCCGTAGATCCGTTGGGGGCGTTTATGGAATCTTCCGAGCGCGCGCGGTATCGGCTCGGGTCCTTTAGATGGCGTAGGTTACTAATCAGGTTGTCTAACAACTTGGTTCATCAAAACAATTGGAAGGATTAGGAACTCATGTCCAGAACGCTCCCCGCGCCACCGGACGGTGTGCGCCTATCGCCGGTACCCAACAAGACCGTGGACGACGCGGTTGTGTGGCTACAGGCCGAGTTGGAGATGTCGGTTACTCCGCGCTACATCAAGCGCTGCATCGCCGAAGGAAAGCTCCGCTGTCACATTGTCGCGCGGCGACGAATGCTCTCGACCCAAGACCTCTACGCCTGGATCGTTACTCGCCCCACCAACAACACCGCCACGGCTTAAATTGACAGTGCTGGAAAGGAACATGTCATGACCCACTTCGGAAGTGATGAGGAACGTTGGGCCGCTGTGCAGGAGGTTATGAAGCATTCGCCTACTCCCGAGGAAGACGTGGCCAACGCGGCGGCTGTTGACGGTCTGGAGATCGTGCGGCGCCAGGTGGAGTACTACCAGGATGCGGAGCTGCCTAGCGGTCGCCGGTATCCGGGTTTGTCGAAGTCTGATGCGGCCCGCCAGGCGGTAGCCACGGTCATGTCGGAGTACTACTGGGGTGACCTTCGGCAGATCGAAGAGCACCAGCCGAAGATGCCGGGTGTGCCGCTCTCGACTTTCGACAAGCACAATCCGAGCCACTATGGCGGCTTGTTTGTGATCTTCGCTGACCGGCCTACCGTCGCTCATTCCATGCGCTACGACACCGTGGAAGATCTGATAACCCGGGCCGGCAGGTCACAGTGTTACTGGCGCGGTCACAACGTGCTGTGCGCGGAGTATGCGCCCAACTACCTGTGCTTCGCGCGACCGTCACAGTACCTACTGCTGTTCCCCAGTTGTTTCTACTGCACCCAATGGCTGAGAGCCGGTGCGCCCGATCCGAACACGTGGGTGCGGATGTACAACGAGCGCCGCGCCCAAGCTGCAGAGAATTCGGCATCGTAGCGGCCTTCTCCCGGGCGTGTGTGAATCGCATTTTGCATTCAATGTGGGAACTCAATGGGTCAGCGAGGTTCAGCACGACGTGGACGCGGCGCGGTATTGATTTGGCGGAGGCCCGGATAGCAAAGACGGCATCCGGGCCTCGAATACCAAATCCCAACGATGAAAGATGGCACTATCAATGATACCCGCGGATGAGCCTGACCGCTTAACCGATCCTTTCCGATTCGCTTGTGCCACATACAGACAACGCGGATGGCTGGGAGCTCTTCCACTGCCCGCCGGCCAGAAACATCCCCCGCCCACCGGTTGGACTGGGCGCAGTGCTCCGTTCCCCGGCGATGAGCAGATCACCAAGTGGGCCAAGATGTCACGGTACAAGCACGGCAATATTGCTCTGCACCTTGGCTTCCCGGTCAGCGTCGGCACTGACACGTTCGAGGTCGTCGGCATCGACGTGGACGACTACGGGGAGAAACACGGCGGGAAGCAGCTGGCAGCGCTGGAAGCCGAACACGGTCGTCTACCTGACACCTTCATCTCGTCGGCTCGAAGCGACGGGGTGAGTGGGATCCGATTCTTCCTTGTACCGGTGGGTCTGGACTTTCGGGGTAAAGCGGCTGGCGCGATTGAGATTGTGCAGAAGAAGCACCGCTATGCGGTGGTGTGGCCGTCAGTGAACCCCGACCCCGGCACCCGTTACGTGTGGCACGACTACGGCCAAGTACCCGACGGCACCAACACGTTGCCTGCGGTTCCCGATGTGACGGCACTCCCTCGGTTGCCCGAGGCCTGGTTGGCGTTCTTGACCAACGGCCTCTCTCCCGACGTAGACGTTCCTGTTGACACGGTCTCGACGCCCGATGAGTTAGTGGCGTGGACAGCGACAGCGTTCGGCGGTGAGCCTGACAACGTGCCGTGCGAGCGGATGCACAATGCCGTCGAGAAGTGGCTGACTGCCATCGTCGACGAGGAGAGTTCTCACGACAAGATCACCAACGGGCACTGGGAGATCTTGCAGTTGGCCAGTGAAGGCCATCCCGGGTGGCGCACCGCCACGGCACAGCTCGAAGAGGTATACATCCGCACAACGCTGAAGCGTGGCAAGCGGGGCGTGGGCGAGGTCCGCGATGAGATCGCTCGCAGTTACATCCACGCTCTGCGCAAGCTCCGCGCGGGGTACCTCGGCGGCAAGGCCGCGTGCCCGTGTTTCCCGGCCGAGGGCACCGAGGACTACGAGCTAGTGATGGCCGCTCTGGCGCCGGGCAGTGCATGGCGGCTGCAGCGCCGACCAGGCCGCTACCGGCGGCTGTACCGGCCACGATATCGTCCCGCCTACCGCGCGAGGGGTGGTGCGCGTCATGGAGCTTGACGACGAACTGGCGCGTGAACTTGAGGAGCGCTTTGACGATGACGTCGCCAACCGATGCTACGACCTACGGGTGCAGAACGAAGCGCGGCGTCTCCAAGCCCTCGAGTCGTGGGAAGAACCCGAAGACGAGGGCGATCTAGCCCATCAAATCGCCAACCCGGAGCCCGACATCGGCCATCTGGTTGAGGGGCTAATCAGGGCGCGAGGCATCGTCCAGATCAACGCCCAATACAAGGTCGGCAAGACCACCCTCGCTTCGGTCAACCTCCCGAAGGCGCTCGTCACGGGGGAGCCGTTTCTGGGGCGGTTTAGTGTGCACTTCGGTTCCGATGAATGCGTGGGGATCTGGAACCTGGAGGTTGACCGCCAGGACATAGTCGACTGGCTCGCCCAGATTGATATTCCCGATCCCGACTGCAAACGCATCTTTCCAAAGTGCCTACGCGGCAACCGCGCCATGGACTTCCGCAACGAGTTGGCGATGGAGTGGACGGTTAACTGGCTGAAGGACCGCAACATCACGGTCTGGATTATTGATCCGTTGAGCAAGCTTTATCGGGGTGAAGAGAACTCCAGCACCGAATACAACGAGTGGTGGTTGGTCCTGGAAGACATCATGCGCCGTGCGGGGGTACGGGTGACCGTCCTGGTACATCACTCTGGGCACAGCGGGGAAGGTCGCGCACGCGGTACGTCGGCGATGATGGGCAACCCCGACGTGCTGATCGAATACCGGCACGGAGGGGCGCACGGTGAAGCACCACCGGACACTAAGCGGTGGCTAAAGGCGTTCGGGCGGCGTGTGGATCAGCCTGAGATCCAACTCGATTGGAATCCGGGAACGGGCGCCCTGGTGGTGGATCCGCACGGAGGCAGCAGGGCTCTGGCGGAGGTGGAGCGGATGGCGAAAAGGTTTTACGCGGCGGTGATCGACGCGGACAAGCGCGGCCTCCATCCCAACAAGTCCACGCTGTTTAAGACGTTGGGTTGGTCTTCGAGCGGCAATGGCGCCTCCAAGCCGAACTCCGCCCGTCAGTACGCGCTCGACAAGCACTGGGTTGTGGTCGGAGAGAAGGGACAAGGCGGCATTCCGCACAGCCCTGGACCGGCATCCCCCAAGGACGGAAACGTCATTCAGCTCGGGACGCACGAAAACGCCAACTCAAACAAGGACAGCGAATGACGAATCCGCAGCGTAATGGGGGTTGGTCCGTAGGTCCCGGTACATCCCCGGTACGTCCCGGACTTCCGGTTGGTCCGTACGTCCCGTCCCTCTTAGGGGACGTACCAACCTAATGACCGGTCTGTGTGGAACCAGAAGTATTGCAAAGAGAGGACATTGTGATGAGTGACCTATCGACACCGGAACCTACTGAGGCGCCATGGAAGGGCAACGAGGCGACGCGCTGCCTAGCCCACAAGAAAAACGGCGCACGCTGTCGCCGCCAAGCCCGACGAGGTACAACCGTTTGCGATTGGCACGGGGCGCGCGCACCGCAGGTGAAAGCTAAAGCACGGCAGCGTCTTGATGAGGCTGCGGACCGCATGGCGAAGCAGTTGTTGAATATTGCGGACAGTGCCGATTCTGAAGCGGTGAAGCTGGCCGCCGTGAAGGACGCGCTCGACCGGGCGGGCCTGAAGCCGCCTACACAGGTCGAGGTTGGCGTCGGGCCGAAGCCCTGGGAGAAGCTCGTCGCGTCCATGGAGCCGATGAGCCGGGCAGAGTCGCGCGCCCGGCGGGGCGTTCCCGACGTAACCCCACCGCTCCCGCCGCAGCGTGCCCTGGCGGCGTCGGACGGCTCGGAGATCATGGACGCTGAGGTGGTAGACCCGCCTAGCTCCGACGCTACCGACATGCCGGCCACGAGTCGGGGCAGCGCACCTGCCACGCCTGCGCAGCCGCCTACGCCACCAGGGACTGGGCTGATGACCCTGGAAGAAGCGAATGCAATTGTCCGACAGCGTTATTCAGGCTAGCTGGCGTACCGTTCCGGGGCGTAAGGCGGAACCGGACGGTTACGCCCCGTAGGAGAGGGGACGCAATGCCACCACTGATGTTCGGCTACACGCGCGTGAGCACCGACGAACAAGCCGAAACCCGTAACGGGCTGGAAGCCCAGCAAGCGGTTATCGCCGCCGAGGCCACCCGGCGGGACTGGGACATGGAGTACTTCACCGACCCCGGCGTCACCGGCAAGATTGTCGGTCCACAACTGCAGGAAGTGTTGCAGCTGTTGTCCTCTGAACAAGGTGAAGGTCTGGTGGTTTCGAAGCTCGACCGGCTGTCGCGATCAATCCTCAACGCCTCCAGGATCATTGAGGCGGCTAACGAGCAAGGGTGGGCACTCGTTGTACTGGATCTCGGCGTTGACCTGACGACCGCAGCGGGCAGGATGATGGCGCACACGATGTTGTCCTTCGCCCAGTACGAGCGCGAGCTGATCTCTGAGCGCACTAAGGCTGGACTCGCCGCCAAGAAGGCCCGCAACGAACCCATCGGACGTCCACGCCTGGCCAAGCCCGGTGTTGTGCGGCGGATCGTCTTGGACCGCGAGGCGGGGCTGAGCTTCGACCGTATCGCCAGTGCACTGACCGCCGAAGGCGTTCTCAGCCCTGCTGGCCGGCCAACCTGGCAGCCCTCCACGGTGCGGCGGATCTACCAATCGGCCAGCGCTGCAGCCGAGGTGGCGTGATGCCCGACGGCCACCAGCGGTACTACGGACCGGAGGGCTTCTGATGGCGTATATCCGCACCCACGAGACCGCCAACCGGCGACGCGGTAAGTCCGTCAAGCGGTACGAGGTGATCTGGAGGGAGCCGGTACGCGACGGCTTCGGGTTACCCGTGCCGCTGAACCCGGCCAACCCCGACGGCCCGAAGCAGATGCGCTCGCGGCAGGAGTCCTACCCGACGCGTGAAGCCGCGCAGGCGCGCGTAGACGAGCTGAACGTCGCCCGCCACACCACCGGCACCAGCTCCCTGGCGGAGCAGAAGAAGGCTGGTGAGTTGCCGTTCGGGTATTACGCGCAGGCGTGGTTGGAGTCATTGGAGGTCCGCGTGCAGCAAGGCACCCTCAAGCAGCGCACCTACGACGACTCCCACCGTCAGCTCCGGCGGTACGTGTTGGATCGCTTCGGCGGGACAGCCATCGCCTCCATCAGCCCCATGGACGCGGAACAGTTCGTGGCGGCGCTAGTGCGGCAGCCCTCCAGCCAAGGCGACCACAAGCCCCTCGCCCCGGCCACAGTCACCCACGCCTGGAACACGTTCCGGGCGGTGATGCGGTATGCGCAGCGGCACAAGGCCATCCTCCACAACCCGTGCGAATCGGTGGACTTTGCCGCGCGGCGGGCCGTGGGCGATAAGACGGCCTTCGAGCACAACCCCCTGAACGCGACGCAGATTGCAGCCCTGTCGGGCGCGATTACGGACGTCGGGTACCCGGTGTACGGGTTGATGGTGACGTTCTTGGCCTACAGCGGATTGCGCGCCAGCGAGAACGCAGGCCTGGAGATTCGGGACCTCGTGTTTAAGCCGGGGCCACGGTGCTCGGTGCAGGTTCGCCGCACCAAGCAACGGCGTAGTGGTGAGTGGGTGACGGGCACCCCGAAGTCGAAGCGCTCCCGCCGGTCAGTGTCGTTGCCGCCGTGGCTCGCTGAGCATATGGCCGCCTACCTGGCGGAGCATCCCCGCGCCGACGAACCCACCGCTCCGCTGTGGCCGTCCCGCAAGAACGGCGGCAGCTACCGGCCGAAGGGTGCTCGGTACGTGGTGCCGTTGGATTGGTCCCAGCCGCTCGCTATGGGCACCTTCTACGACACGATCATGAAGCCCGCCTTGGAGGCGGTGGGGCTGCCTGCGAGCCGGCCAGCTTCCACAGCTAAGGACGGCACGCCGATTCCGGCGGTGAGAGGTGTTCGGCTGCATGACCTTCGGCATTCGTTCGCGGTGATGCAGTTGATGGCGGGGGAGTCGTACATGAAGGTTGCGCACATGATGGGCCACTCCACCCGCACCCTGGTCCTGGACACCTACGGCGATTGGATCCCGGAGGACGAAGGCGGCACCGCCAACAACCTGCCCGAGCCTCCGAGCCCCATTCAGGACGCCGAACCGACGACGCTGAGCAACGTGGTCAGTTTGCTTGGCCGCAAAGCGAATTAGAACGGTGGCTCTTCAATGTCTAACTCATTAAGCGCATCTGAAAGTGTGGCCTCCCGCGCCTTTAGCTTCTCACCCTTCGAAACCTGATCATAAAGTTCTTGAAGCTTCACGGGTTGGGACCAAGCGTCGTCCTCGATCGTGTCTACGAGTTTACCGCTGTTGTCATACAATTCGAAGTAGTAGGGCTTCTGGCCATCCCGGTCCCTCGAATAGATTCGCATGGAGCTTCGTGTGAGAGACAGTTCGTACACGTCGGGCTCGACTTGGTCCCACATTGGCCTGTCGGCCTGTATCGCGGCCCGCGTCCGCTCAACGAGCCCGTCAATCAGACTTTGTAAGCGTTGGTTGTAGTAATCGTCTTCGTAGCTCACGTGGGTTCCTTTACAGTCTGCTGAGCCGACAGAGCCCCCAGGTCCGTTGTCACGTCGATCATGGCCCTACGGAACAGCTTGGTTTCTTTGCCCCAGTCGGTTTCCTCATCGAAGTTGAAGGCTTTCTCCTTCAATGTCGATGCCGCGGTCAGCGATTTTTGAATCTTGGCCATGACCTCGGCTTCGGCCTTCACATTTTCATCCAGGTACTCGCGGCAGGTGCTGGCGTGCCAACGCCAGTCTTGCAGAAGGTGGATGGCTAGGTCCTTAGCCTTATTCCGGATTGCGTGCTCCGCCATTTCTTCGAGGCTCCGTAGCTGGGGTAACAATACCGCGACGGACATGGCCTTGAATTGGCCTCGGGCACCTTCGGCAGCGTCCTTAGCGGCGTCGGCTGCCGTCTCGGCGTTCTGGGCTGCGGTCGTGGCCAGGTCGATCTGCTTCTCTGCCTGAGTGATCTGAGTTCTCGCCTGGTGTATTTGGTAGAACGCAAAGCCGAACCCCACCGCACCTAAGGGGGTCTGCAAGTACAGATTCGTCCACTCAAGTGCGTGCTTGACGTGCTCTTGCCAGGACACGCGCCCCCTCTCGGTCTTCATGCCATGCGTATCTGACGTTGTGCAGCGATCGACCCAGGCTAGGTTGCGGGCGCGAAACGACTAGAGTCCGCCGCCCATTTCGATAGCGGCCACAGCCTTGGCCGCAGCTGTACCGAGCGCAATGGTTCCGTCAACAACTTCCTTGCGTGCGAACAACTCCCGGAGCCTCGTGTACCACGGCTTAAGCTCTTTGTCCGTGGATGCGTCGCCCGCGGTAGTGATTGTGTCGCGCAGTAATGTTGTTGCGCGGGCGAGTTGAAAATCGCCTTGGATGTGATAGTCGTGCAAAACCCAACGGACATGGTTGATCAGGTTCAGTAGGTAGATGGAAAGGGACCGAGGAATTGTCGTCTCCTTCGACAACAGCTCGAGCAGCTCGGTGAGTCCGTCCTTCGCGCGTTGGACGTCCTCATCGGTGTATTTCGGGACCAAACCATTTAGGAGCGGAGCAAGCGTCTTAAGGAACCGCAGTGACGTTTCGTCGAACTGTACGGCCTGCGACCACCCGCTTGGGTACGTCAACACCATGGCGGTCCAGTTCGGCAGTTCCCGGCGGAACTCTTCCACGTCCATACCTGTGGTCTGCTCCAAGGTATCGAGCAGCTCACGGATTTGAGCGATGTAGCCCAGGGCGATTTCGTGCATGCGGAGCGCGTGGTCTCTGTTATTACCAAGGCCCCGAACTATCTTTGGAACGGTGTTCGTCGATATGTTCGGCGGGTTCCACTGGACCAGATTGTTGAGCAGCAGTTCGGCAGGGTTGGCCACGTGAGCATTCTATGTGACGCGGGCGACAATCTACTGAGGTGTCCTGGCGCCTTCGTAGCAAACAACCGTCACCCCGGCGTTACCCCGGCGGCCAGGGCGATTCCCAGCTAAATCCCCACGGTTCTAAGAGGATCCGAGGGAGTCCCGTACGGACTGCAAAAGACCAGGCTGAACGAGGTTTTGGACACCGACAGAGTCAATTTCTGCTGGTAGCAGCAAAGCCCAATTCCGTTCTTAAAATCCGCACAGTGTCGGTTCGAGTCCGACTGGGGGCACCAATGCTCCCGCGTCGGGAGGCCGATCCGGCAAGCCTCCGAACAGCGACAACACCTGCTCTGTTCTGTCGCCCCGCGGTCTCTCCTTCAACTATCTGCCAGCCGGCTCCCAGCTCTCAACGGGGAGGCCCGGTCACAATGAGGCATGGCGGGCGGGTCCGGGTCGCGAGCAGACCCGTGAAAGCGGACGAAGCAAACGGCACAGTGCACCGTCGTACTGACCGACGGGGCAACCGCCGCGCCCGTGTGCCCTTCGCTTGGCTGGGCACCGGCGCCCTCGCCCTGGGGCTGGGCGCCGCGATGGCCAGCGGCACCGGAGTCGCCCACGCAGACAACACGGCATCGACGGGCCACACCGGCAAGCCCGCATCGTCGACTGGAAGCGACTCAGCCAAGCGGTCGGGCAAGGCGACGAAAGTGGCCGAAGCCGTCGTCGCCGTCGGCGGACCAGCCGAACCTTCCGCGCGCCCGGCCGCCAGCACCGGCGGCAACCGCGGCCCCGGCTCGGTACCCATCACCACCGAGGCGGCCAGCCCCACGACACCGAGGCCCACGACCGCGACCGCCGGGTTCGGCCCCAGCTCCGCTGAGCTCATCCGGCCAACCCGGCCGGCGACACCCACCGTCACCGTGAACCCATTGCTCGGTGTGGTCACCGGAGTGCTGTCGGCGTTCGGGTTGAACGGTCCCGCCGAGCCCGCTAATCCTCTGGGCGCGGTGGCATGGATCGTGCTGCGCGCCGTCGAGACCAGCGCCGGCCTGACCCCGGTGGCCGGAACCCCGACCATCGGCACACCCAATTCCGCAACCGGAACAGTCACCGGCACAACGGGATTCACCGAACCGGCGGGACAACCGCTCAACTACAGCGTTACCACCGATCCCGCACTCGGATCGGTCACCCTCACCCCGGCCGGGGGCTTCACCTACACCCCGACCGTCGCAATCCGCCTGGCCACCACCGACACTTTCACCGTGACCGCCTCCGACGGGCTGGCCGCCACCTCCGAATCCGTCACCGTCCCAGTCCCCGGGCAGGCCAGCTCTGCTGTCATCAGCCCATCAGGTCTGGTCATCCACCTCATCTGGGATTCCAGCGTCGCCAAGGCGCCGGCATCATTCAAGGCCGCCGTCGAGCAGGCCGCCCAGATGCTCGAGTCGACGGTCACGAACAACGTCACGCTGAATATCGCTGTGGGGTATGGGGAAATCGGTGGCTCCTCCATCGGCTCGGGCTCGGCCGAGGGAGCGACACTTGGTGATCAACAGGAGAGCTACGCAGTGCTCAGAAGCCAGCTCACCGCCTGCGATACCACCGCCATCGGGCGGTCGGTGGTCGCCTACCTGCCCGCGACCAACCCGTTCGGTTCGCTCAGCTATGACGTGTCGGGCGCCCAGCTCCAGGTCTTCGGCGTCGACCCGGCCAACAGCCCACAGCTCGACGGCGAAGTCGGCTTCTCGACCGACTGGCCCACCGCCGAGCTGCTTGCCGCGGCGCTGCACGAACTGACCCACGCCATGGGCCGCAACTCCGGCTGGGGATCAGCCGTCAACGGTTATGACGTCACCCCACTGGATCTCACCCGGTATTCGGCACTCGGGCTGCTGGTGTGCGACGGTTCCTTGGCGCCCTCGACCCGCCCCCAGTATTTCTCGGTGGACGGCGGCGCCACCGCGCTGGCCGATTACAGCAACACCTCGGACTACGGCGACTGGGCGACCAACAGTCTTACGTTCACCGACCCGTACGACGCCTACTCGAACCCGGGCTCCAACTCGTTGACCGCCGCCGACGTCGCCGTGCTCGACGCGATCGGCTACACCACCATCTGACGTTCAGGCCGCGGGGTAGCCCAGACTCCAGCCCCGGTAGGTCCAGCCGTAGCCCACATGGGGACTCGGCAGGATCTGGATGTTGTGCCCGTCGCCGTACCCGCGCTTGAGTCCCTGGACACCGCCGGAGATGTACGTCCCATCGCCACGGGCAATGTCGATGTGGGCGCCGAAGGGGCTCTTGCTGAAGACGAGCGCGCCCCGCGGGGCATTCATGTCGGTGTGTAGCCGCCCCTGCTGAAGAAGGGTTTGGTACATGGTTTCGGCGGCGCCGTCCCACCCGTACTGTGCCTGCGACACGTTATAGGCGTAGGCCACGAATGCCTCGCATCCGTAGGGGCCGAACATGTCTGACCCGAGCGCACGTTCGGCCCTGGCGATGGCGTCGTCGGCTCCAGGGACTGCCCAAGCCGACGCTCCGGGGAGCGCCTGGGCCGAGCCTGTGGACCCGAACAGCAGTCCTGCAGCAAGCAGGCTGGCAGACAGTGACGAACAGATGCGGGCGTTCAACTCGTGGCTCCGTTCCGACGTGCATGTGGCCTTGTGCATGACGCCGCGACTCGACTCGGCGAGGGCGCGTTCACCAGGCTCGTTCAACAAAAATTAGTGTCGCGTTCAAGTGTTGCTCACTTACCCGCCGCGCGAAAGTTGAAACCGCTGGTTCTGCGGGTGAGGTCGGGCACTGAGACAAAGCCCCGTCCCCAGCGCCGGGCGTGCCTACCATCAGCCGATGCGCGGATCCAAGATCTTGATCACCGGTGTCACCGGCCAGGTGGCCGTCCCGGTCGCCCTGGCCTTCGCGGCCGACAACGAGGTGTGGGGCGCCGCCCGCTTCACCGACCCCGCCGTGCGTGAGCGCCTCGAGAAGGCCGGCGTCCGCTGTCACACCGTCAACATGGCTGCCGGCGACTTCACCGGGCTCCCGTCCGACTTCGACTACGTCATCAACCTGGCGGTAGCCAAGAGCGGCCGCTGGGACAAGGACCTGGCGGTCAACGCCGAATCGGCAGGCCTGCTCATGGCGCACTGTCGCGGCGTCAAGGCCTTCCTGCACTGTTCCTCCGGGGCGGTCTACGACCCGCCCGACGACCAGCCCCGCACCGAACGCACCGTCCACGGCGACAACCACAAGCCGCTGTTGCCTACCTACTCGATCTCCAAGATCGCCGGGGAGGTCGTTGTCGCGACCATCGCACGCACCCTCAACGTCCCGGCCACCATCGCGCGCCTCAACGTCCCCTACGGCGACAACGGCGGCTGGCCGCTGTTCCAGTTCGAGATGCTGCTCGCCGGCATCCCCATCCCCGTCCCGCCCGGCGGACCTGCCGTCTACAACCTGATCCACGAAGACGACATCATCGCCATGATCCCGAAACTGCTTGAGGTGGCCTCGGTTCCGGTCACCACCGTCAACTGGGGCGGCGACCAGTTCGTCAGCATCCAGGAGTGGTGCGCCTACCTCGGCTCACTCGTCGGGAAGACACCGGTCTTCGAAGAGACCGATCAGGCCCTGCGCGGTAATCCGTTGGACGTCACCAAGATGCACGAACTCATCGGATCCACCCACGTCGACTGGCGCGACGGCATGCGCCGCATGGTCGCGACCTTCCACCCGGAGTTGGTCAGCCCCTAGCCGATCGGCGCTCACGGCGAGCGCGGCAGCTGAGCACCCTCGGCGCGCACCGAGCCTCGACGCCGGGCCGCTTCGCCTGCCGCAAGCGGCGTCGCGATGTCTTCCAGGGACCTGCCCTCGGCGTCGACGGCGAGGAACCACGCGACCAGCCCGCCTCCGATCATCACCGCCGCGCCCAGCAGATAGCCCAGGAACAGTTGGAATGGCTGGGAGCCGTCTCCGATCAGCGCACCGTAGATCACCGGGCCCAGGGCGCCGAAGCACTGGGCGATCGCGAAGAAGACGGCGATCGCCTTGGCGCGAACCTCGAGCGGGAAGATCTCGCTTACCGTGAGGTAGGCCGAGCTGGCACCGGCCGAGGCGAAGTAGAAGATGACACACCACGCGATGGTCTGAGTCAGGGCGTTGAGCAGCCCGGCGTTGAACAGCACGGCACTGACGGCCAGCAGCACGCCAGAGAGCCCGTAGGTGCCCGCGATCATCTTCCGGCGGCCGATGGTGTCGAAGAAGTGCCCGATTGTCAACGGGCCCAGCAGGTTACCGACGGCGAACGCGATCAGGTACAGCGGCGTCGTCTCCGATGCCACGCCGTAGAACTTGCCCAGCACCAGGGTGTAGGTGAAGAAGATCGCGTTGTAGAGGAACGACTGGCTGATCATCAGCGAAGCACCCAGGGTTGAGCGACTCGGGTACTCGCGGAACAGCACTCGCGTCAGTGCCAGATACCCGATCTTCTCGGTCGGCCGCAGCTCGATGGCCTTGCTCTTGTCGACTTCGGGCAACGTCACACCGGTGGCCTTGACCTCGCGTTCGATGTAGTCGATCGACTCTTCGGCGGCGGACTCCCGGCCGTTCATCACCTGCCAGCGCGGGCTTTCCGGGAGGTGTCGCCGCACCACCAGGATCACCAGGCCGAGCACCGGGCCGATCAGGAAAGCCAGCCGCCAGCCCACGCTGAGATCCATCGACTTGAGGAACACGAACGTCCCCAGCGTGCCGAGTACCGCACCGGCCCAATAGGTTCCGTTTACTGCGATGTCCACCCGGCCGCGATAGCGGGCCGGAATCAGTTCGTCGATCGCCGAGTTGATGGCCGCGTACTCGCCGCCGATGCCCATCCCGGCGATGAACCGGGTGACATAGAGGAACGCCACCCAGCCCGCGCCGTTGCCCAGTGTCATTGCGGTCAGGCCACTGCCGACCAGGTAGACCCCGAGGGTCACCATGAACAGGTTGCGCCGACCGAGCTTATCGGACAGCCGCCCGAAGAACAGTGCCCCGACCACCTCGCCGGCCAGATACACGGTCGCCAGAAATCCCACCGCCGCCGAGGACAGGCCGAGCGTTTCGGGCTGGCTCAACGTATCCGCGACGGCGCTGGCGATCGTGATCTCGAGGCCGTCGAGAATCCAGGCCACGCCCAGCGCCACGACCATTCGCGTGTGGAACGACGACCACGGCAGCCGGTCGATCCGCGCCGGAATCAGGCTCCGGATCGCCCCGTCACTCTCGGTAGGTGCTGCCATGATCGCCTCCTTGCGAAACGGCGTACTACCGACCGGGACTTCCCACCAATCCGTCGCGTGAAACCAAAGAATTGACGGACGAAAACGTATGCTGACCGGCACCGGCGGATGCGGGGCTTTCGGCCCTAGTGTCACGCCGTCAGTGTGACGATCGTGAGGACGGCTGCGCGTCATTGGAACGAGGAGAGGTTGCCCATGCTGTTCGCATTTCCAGCGATAGGCGCCCCGGGCAGCATGCTGGTACCGATCCTGCTGTTGGTGGTCATCGTATTGGCCACCGCGGCATGGGTTTACAGAGATGCCAAGGCATCCGCCGGCCGCGGCCGCCCAGTCGTCTCCTCGGTGGGCTCGGTACAGCTCAGTACGCCGATAGCGTGGTTCCTCGCCTGCGTGCTGCTATGGGAGTTCTGCTTTCCCCTCTACATCGACAGCCGCAGCGTGTTTTGAGAGTGGACCGCAAGCGGCTGCAGTTGACCATCACCGCAGTCTTGCCATGCCTCGCCGTGCCGGCAGTGGTGTGGCCGGGAACTGCTGCGGCCGAACCCGTGACCACCATCAACGGCAGCCCGCCGCCCGGGATCCTGCAGTCACTTGACGACGTCGAGACGATGATCGACACCGTCACGGCGGACGGCAACCGGCTCCTGGTCATGCAGGGAACCCGTCGGGCCGGAACCCGCTCTGCCATCCACGTCCACGACTACGGCGGATACACCTGCGTCCTGACCGGCGTCATCACCGATTACGTCGAAGGGCAGCCGCCCGGGACATACTCTGCGGGCACCTGCTACTACATGCCCCCGGATGTCCCGATGGCCGCGGTGAACCTCGGCACCGAGGACGCCCGCCTGATCGACAACTTCACCCTGCCGCCCGGCGGGATGCCGATGACCGTCCTCGAGCCGAACCCGGCAGCCGCGATGACGATGCCCTGAAACCAGGGCAGCGGCGCAGGCTGTGCGACAAATTCGGTGCGTTGGCGCTCCGGAGACGGCCGCTGACCTTATGGTTTAGCCGTGCCTGAGTTGGATCGCCGAAACATGTTGCTGATGTCGGGGCTGGGCCTGTTGGCCGCGGCCGTCCCGCTCCCGAGCGCGCAGGCGATGCCATCGCCGCTTCCCACAGCCCCGGCGGGTGGCTACCTGTTCGCCGACGAATTCGACGGTCCCGCGGGATCGGCCCCCAATCCGGGGAACTGGACGGTGCAGAACTGGCAGGACGACGTCTGGCCACCTGTCGCCAGCCAGTACCGCGACGACCGGCAGAACGTCTTCGTCGACGGCAACTCGAACCTCGTGATCCGCGCGACGCAAGACAACGACACCTACTACAGCGGCAAGGTGCGGGGGAATTGGCGAGTCCCCATGGGCCACACCTGGGAAGCCCGGGTCAAACTCGACTGCATCAACTCGGGAGCCTGGCCGGCGTACTGGGCAGTCAACGAAGACCCGCTGCCCGACGGCGAGGTCGACATCATGGAGTACTACGGCAACATGAGCTGGCCCCCGGGAACCACGGTGCACGCCGCATCGAACGGCAAGACGTGGGAGAGCAAGTCGATCGCCGGCTTGATCGACGGTGGCTGGCACACCTGGCGGATGCGCTGGGATGCCGACGGATTCAAGTTCTGGCGGGACTACGTCGACGGCGCGGCTCCGTACTTCTCGGTGCCGCCCAAGCCGATCCCGGTGCACGGCAACCCGACTGACCTTCGCTGGCCGTTCAACAATCCCGGCTATTGGCTGGCGCCGATGTTCAACCTCGCCATCGGCGGCCCCGGTGGCGGTGACCCCGCCCTGACCAAGTTCCCGATCTCGATGCTCGTCGACTGGATCCGCATCTGGTGACCGACGTCAGTTAGGCCGGACGGTCTCCTGCGGCTGCTCCAGGACGACGGTGTTTCGGTCACCGGCCTTGGCCCGGTACATCGCGGCGTCGGCGCGGGCCATCACGGCGGACACCGTTTCACCCGGAATGGCAAGGGTCGCACCGATACTCAGCGTGGCACGAATCGTCTTGCCGTACTCGGTGATCGGCTCGGCGGCGTGACTGCGGATCGTCTCGCTGATCTGGGCCAGCTCCTCGATGCTGCTCAGGCCGGGCAGCACCACGAGGATCTCGTCACCGCCGGTGCGGCCGACCGTGTCGCACGGCCGGACCCGGTCGCGGATTCGGGCCGCCAGAGTCGACAGGACGGTGTCGCCGAAGCCATGCCCCCAGGTGTCGTTGATGTCCTTGAAGCGATCGACGTCGCAGAACAGGATGCCCAGGTGCACACCGAAAGCCGGCGGGTGTTCCAGTGCAGCCTCCAGCCGGCTGATCGCCTCGCGGCGGTTGGCCAAACCGGTCAGGGTGTCGAACCGGGCCAGCTGTTCGAGCTGCTGCTCGACTTTGACGCGGTCGTCGACGATGCGCAGCGCCGCGATGATTCCGTCGCGTTGCCCGTTGGCGTCGACGTAGGGCTTAGCGTGGCCGTCGACCCAGCGGTAGTCGCCATCGGCCGCACGCACCCGCAGCCGCTGGGCGACGGAAGTACCGACAGTGGTCTGACGCAGTACGGCCACGACGTCGGGGAGGTCGTCAGGATGGATCTGACTGGTCAACTCCGAGCCGATCCACTCGTCCATCCGGTATCCCAAAGCGGCCTTCACCGACGGGGACACCCACTCCACCACGTTGCCCTTCAGGTGCACGATGATGTCGACCGCGTTGTCGGCCAGGATCCGATAGCGCTTCTCGGCCTCGGCGCGTTCCCGGGCCAACTGCTCGCTGCGGATCAACATGTCCTGCTCGCCGCGGCGCAGCCGGAATCCGATGACCATGGCGATGGCCGTACAGATCAGGACTGACAACGCGAAGGCCGCTCGCTCGCTGCGGCCCAGCGCCAAGAAGGTCAGCCGCAGCAGCGCCACGACAATCGGAAAGCCGATGCCCAAACCCAAGAGCCGCGCGAGCGCCACCCAGTCAGGACGGGAGAGCAGCCACACCAGCGGCGGTCGGTCGGGGCGCGCCGTCGACAGCGACACCAGAAGCAGCAGCATGGCCACGGCGGTCGCCATCGCCATGCCGGTCTTCGGCCCGTCGTACACCAGCGTTGTCGCGCCGAACAGGTAGGCCATCACGGACAGAATCGGGATGAGTCCACCCCCGATGACGCACACCCCCCACAGGGTGGGGGCTCCGCGGCGGTCCAGCCGGATCGATGCGGCAAGCACCGTCAGGGGGAGCAGCGACCCCGCGGCCTGCAGGCTCGGTCGGCCAGGCCACGGTGATCGGGTCATCCGCAACGCGTCAGCAAACCACATCTGGTCGAAGCCCAACGATCTGCCGGTGGTGCGCTCCACCACGACCGCGACCGCCAGACCCGCCACCGCAATCGCGATCACGCGGCCGGCCCACACCCGGCTGGGTCCCGATCGGCCCGATTGCAGGAGCACCGCCACGGCCAGAGCGGCCAGCGACAGGGAAGTCCAGGGTGTCATCGGTGGCCAGGTACGACTGATCCGCGTCAGGAATACGGTTCCGGTAGCCCAGCCCGCCCAGTTGAGCGCGGCGACGACGAGCACGAGCCCCGCGGCGGCGCGACTTGTCCGCGCCAGCAACACTCGCAACGGAGTCCGGGGCCGGTCCATCGGCAGCGCCTCCCCCCAGGTGGTGCAGCGGCACTTCTTGCCGCACGAGTATTTTCAGCGGCTTCGGCCTGCTTGGCAACTGGCCGCGCGGATAAATGGGTGGTGTTGATTGCGCATCCAGGGCGAAGATCCGGCCGGATTCCCGCGCTCAAATGACGCATCCGTCAACAACGGCGTGGTTTCTGACATCTGCTCAGTAGGGTTTGACACGGTGGCGCAGGGAGCGCTTTGATGATCTGGTTAAGAAACTAGCCGGCCTGGGGCCGGTGTCGCTGCCCGGGGGGCGAGGCACTGGATTGTTGACCACCGCCCAGATGTTCATCAGATCTCTAGGACGCAGCCACCCGAGTGTGACTGCAGCTCAACGAACTTCGCGCCAGCGAAGAGAGCAAAGCCGCGGGTTGTATTGCCGCGCAGTCAATTTCACTATTGCTCTCTGCTGGCGCATGGTGCCGCAATAGAACTGAAAAGGACCGGCCCCCTATGGCAAAACGGTTGACCCCGCACTTCGACGACGTTCAGGCCCACTACGACCTGTCCGATGAATTCTTCCGGTTGTTCCTCGACCCGACGCAGACCTACAGCTGTGCGTACTTCGAGCGCGACGATATGACATTGGAAGAGGCCCAGATCGCCAAAATGGATCTGGCACTGGGCAAGTTGGGTCTGCAGCCCGGCATGACGTTGTTGGACGTCGGCTGCGGCTGGGGCGGGACGATGATGCGCGCTCTGGACAAGTACGACGTGAACGTCGTCGGGCTCACGCTGAGCAAGAACCAGGCCGACCACGTCCAGCGCTTGTTCGACGAGTCCGACAACCCGCGCTCCAAGCGAATTCTGCTGCAGGGCTGGGAGCAGTTCGACGAGCCCGTGGACCGCATCGTGTCCATCGGGGCTTTCGAGCACTTCGGCTTCGACCGCTACGACGACTTCTTCGCGTTCGCCTACAACGCGTTGCCCGACGACGGCGTCATGTTGCTGCACACCATCCTCGGGCTGCGTCCCGAGGACGTCTTCGAGAAGGGCATCAAGCTGACCTTCGAGCTGGCCCGGTTCTGCAAGTTCATGATCACCGAGATCTTTCCCGGCGGCCGGTTGCCGTCGATCCCGATGGTCGAGGAGCACGCCGCCAAGGCCGGCTTCGACGTCACCCGGGTGCAGTCTCTTCAGCCGCACTACCCGACGACACTCGACTTCTGGGCCGAGGCGTTGAAGGCCCACGAGGACGAGGCCATCGCGATCCAGTCCCAGGAGGTCTACGACCGCTACATGAAGTACCTGACCGGCTGCCCACATCTGTTCCGCGTCGGCCTCATCGACGTCTGTCAGTTCACCGTGGCGAAGTAGCCCGCCGTCGACTCCCGGTGATCGATACACCGGCCCACCAGGCGCCTGAGCTCTGTCACACTGCGCTGATGATCCAGGGCTTCTCGCACGTCGGCATCTGCGTCACCGACCTCGACCGGTCGATCCGCTTCTACACCGGGGTGTTCGGCTTCGTCGTGCTCTACCAACTCGACTTCGAGAACAACGAGGTCGCCGCCACCATGGAGCAGGAAGGCACGTTCCGCTCGGCGATGCTCATCCGCGATGACATTCGCGTCGAGCTGCTGCAGTGGGTTGACGTCGAGACCACCGGCTCCGGTCAGCGCAAGCCGATGACCGAACTCGGCTTCACCCATCTGTCGTTCCGGGTCGAGGACGTCGACGGTCTCACCGAGGCCATCGTGGCCGCCGGTGGGCAACTGGTGGAGTCGACGCGCACCGTGCTCGGCGACCTCGAGGACCCCACGTCGGGCCGGTTCATCTACCTGACCGACCCGGACGGCACCCGCATCGAACTCATGCAGAACGTGCCTGACCTCTCGGGCATCAGTGCCGCGGACATCGCCGCCGCGGCCGCCGGTTAATCGGAGTCTTTCGGCGCGCCAGGGCGGCGATCCAGCCGATTGACGCGATGATACGGATGTGACTGCTGATACCAATGTGACTGAGGCTGAGCCGTCGGCGGCCGAGCCTGGCCAGCAACCCGCCCAAGCCCCGCCGCAGCCGCGCGCCTGGTCGATGCCCAAGTCCCCGGTCACCCGCACCCAGGCCGACCAGATCGGCCGCGCCGCGGTCGCGGCCGTGGCGGCGGTAGGTCGATCCGCGGCCGGCATCGCCCGTGCCGGCGCCCGAGTCATCCAGCGGATCTGGCACGCCGCCCAAGCCGTGCCGCCCGCGCTGCAACTGTTCTTCGGCTCGGCCGTGCTGGGGCTCCTCGGCGTGGTCGGCGCGATCGCGCTGCACACCACACTCGGCCTGATCTGCACGGTCGTCGTCATCCCGATCTGCGCGGCGATCCTGGGTGCCCTCGGATACCGCTGGTACAACGGCCTCGGCGCCGCTGCGCCCGGCGGGCAGGCAGCCGAGCCGGCCGAGTCCGACCTGATGCGCTCGATGACCTACGTGGACCGCAAGCTCACGACTGCGCTGACCTCGTTCGGCACCGAACACCACCAGCAGGCGGTGATCGCCCTCTTCCAGGCCAAGACCGCCGTCGAATTGACGCTGGGCACCGAGGAAGACCCCGCCAACTACTCGGACATCTCGCTGCGCCCGGACGACTACGGTCTGCGCCCGCGCAGCGTCGAACCGGCTGTGCGCGAGAGCAATTCGCTGGCTGCGTCCTGAGCGTCGATGTGCCGCGACGAGCGATTGACCCTATTCCTGAGTGTGGGACATCTGGTCGATCAGCGATCGCTTGAGTTCCGGCCTGCTCGCGGCGACCAGGGTGAACAATGCCGATCGGGCCAGCAGCTGCGCGGGATCCGATCGAAGCAACGACGGCCCGCCCCTCGCCGCGACCAAAGCGCCCGCGGCGCGGGTGGCCAGTTCGCAGCCGTCGGAACGGGCTCGCAGAAGGGCCGATGCGTCGCCAAGGCCGGCGTCGAGCCGAGCCCGCACCGCTGCAGCCTCCGCGCGTAGCGCGTTCGCCGCCGCAGCTTCCCCGGCGTCGTCGAGCAGCCGTACGCAGCGACCGACCAGACCGATCGGAAGCGTTGCGTTGAGCCGCGACCCGTAGTTCTGGTTGGTCATGAAGTCGGCACGCGATACCCGGCTCGTGATCCGCTCGTCCGGGATGAACAGACCCTCCAGCTCCAGCGCAACCGTCTGTGACGCGTCGGCCACGAACAGCGGCTGGGGCGTCACCGCCGTGATACCGGGTTGGGCTGTGGCGCTGACCAAACCGGCCACAATGTCACCGGTTTCGGTGTCGCCTGCTGAGATTTGAATGACGTCGATGATGCCCCAACCGCTGACGAACGGTGCGTGCCCCGACAGCCGCCACCCATCGGACACCTGCTGCGCGCGCATCCTGGGTGGCACCGGCACAGCCCCGGCGTAGGCTACGCCGCCGCGAATCCGCCCGCTGATCGCACCGGGAAGAACCTCGTCTCGCAGGACGTGATTCGTGCTGGCTGCCAGCGCGGCGAGCATCCCGTGGTGCTGTACCCAGGTGAACGCGGTAGTCAGGCAACCGCCCGCCATCGCCTCCAGGATCTCGATGATGTGCGGCAGGCTCAGGCCGGGACCGCCGTACTCGGCTGGCGCGGCGACACCGTACAAGCCGGCTTCGGCGATTGTCTCCCAATGCGTCTCGGGGACGCGTCCGGTCCGATCCACCTCAAGTGCCGCAGGAAACAGCACGTCGTCGGCGATCTCGCGGGCTCGTTCGACAAGGTTGGATGTCACAGCGCGACGCTAGCGGGTTGGCGCGTGCTTCGGGCGGGGCGTGTGGAAATCTGCCGCCGTCGAAAAGCACATCGGGTGGGACCCTGTCGTGAGGCCCCACCCGATGCGCATGTGTCGACTACTCGCCGGTGCTGCGGCCGCTGCCGCCCGCTGCGGCGGCGTGCGCGGTCTTCTCCGCCGAACGGCTGGCGTCGTGGCTGCCACGTGCCTCACCGCGCGAACGGTTAACGCCGCCAACGCTCTTGGGCGTTGTCACCGTGGGTGAATCGTCGCCGGCGCCGGCCGGATCCGTCGTCGCCGCACGGGTCTTCGTCCCGCCACTCGAAGTCGCCGGTGTGTCAGCGGCGTCGGTCTGGGTCTCGGCAGCCGCCGCCGGGGCGGCCGTCGTCACCGTCACCGTGGACTTCAATGCCGGGACTGCCGCCGCGGGCGCGGCCGACAGCGGAACAGGTGCAGGTGCTGCGATGGCCTTGGCGATGGTGTCCCGGACGTTCAGCAGCGCGTTGACCAAGCCGGCCGCGAAGTCAGTGCCCACGCTCAAGATCCCGGTGGTGCCCTGCGGCGCGTACCCGTTGAGGAAGGCGTTGGTGAAAACAGCCGGCGCATTGACGATCGCACCGAGGGCGGCGGTGATGTTCCCGGCCGACAGCGCGTCGTAGATGGCTTGCCCGGTGTCACCGACTGCCGCCACCACTCCGGCAATCGGGTTGAGTGCCGCCAACCCGATCGGCAGCAGCGCGTTCGGCAGTGCGGTGAGCACGTTGGCGACGTTCTGTGCGATTTGCCCGGGGATGTTGAACACCGGCAGCAGGCTGATCACCGGAGCCAGGACCAGGCCCAATCCGGCCTGCCAAACGGTCTGGGTGGCGGCGCTGATCTGGCCGGCGGCCAGCTGCTGGCCCGCCGTGAGCAACGCCTGGGGGATCGAGGTGATGCCTGCGACGAGACTGCCCCCGGCTTGCGACAGCGCAGTGGCGATGGTCTGCGCATAGGCGAGCTGGTTCGTGACGAGCTGGCTCAGGATCGGGCTCGGGTCAGCCTGAACGACGCCGCCGAGCGCCGCGATGTTGTTAAAAGTCGTGTTCAGGACGTCGACCCAGGTGGTGATGGGGTCGGCCGACCCGGTCAGCGTCGTTGCGATGCTGGACACGCGCAAGGCCGGCAAGTGCTCGGCAGCCGGTGCGATCACAATCGGCGACAGGGCGATGGCGCCCGCCGTCAGCAGGGCCGCGCCTTCGGTGACTTTGGAACGTAGTAATGCCTGCACAGCAGATCCCCTAACCTAGTCGGTAACTTACTGACGCGTAAGGTTACTTCGAAGTAAGAGTACTAAGGGTCGGTTTTATTAAATTCGCTAGCTTGGTTGCTGCCAAGGTCCTGCCAGGCGCCTTGGAACAGGCTTTATCGGCCAGGGCCGAGAACCGCGATCACCTCGTGCAACGGATCGGATGACGTCGCGATCCCACCCAGGAACGGGTGGGAGAGCTCGAGGATGAGGAACAGGTTGGTCGCGATGATCAGGCCCACGATCGCCACCATCGGGTAGTGCATCCCGGCCTTCTCGACCCCGTAGATGACCACCGTGCCGACCACCATCGCGCTGGTCAGAAAAATCACCGCCCACAGTGGCCAGGGTGGTCCGGTGTCGTCGCGTGCGGTGAGCAGCCGTACGGTGCGGGCCTGGCTCACTGAGTCCAGGTTGGCCATTGACGCCGCGAGCGCGCTCTTCTGGGTGTCGGTCGACGCGTCGGCCTGGCGATAGGCCGCCGATACCTGCGCCAGTGCGGCGTCGGCCTGCGGGGAGCGGGTGCCGGTGCCGTCGTCCCACTCCGCGATCGCGGCCTGCTCGTAGCGGAGCAGGCTCTCCCGGATGCGGTCGCTGTCGGGCTTGGCGAAAACGTCTACATTCCTTGCCATTTCGACTGCAGCAGCCCCCTCGGCGCGGGCGTTCGCGTCGGTGGTACTGGTCTGTCCCCACATCGAGGACACCACGAAACCGATGAAGAATGCGTAGATGAACCCGATGAAGCCGTAGGTGAACTTGGTGACGTCGTTGTGTTCGTCGCCATTGAGGGCGGGAAACCATCGCCGCACCAGCATGGCGAGGAGCATCGCGCCGCCGGAGATCAGGACGATCAACCCGGCGAGAAGCAGCCCGGGCGGGATGTGACTCACGATCCAGCCAGTCATCGGATCAACACTATGGCACCGCAGGCCCGGGTCAGTTCGACGGCGGGAAGTACGTCTCCTGTTCGACGGTGCAGACCAACTCGCCGGTGCGGTTGAACATCTGCCCGCTGGCCAATGCCAAGGCGCCCGTACTGCTCGGCGTCCACTGGTCGTAGAGCAGCCAGTCGCGAAGATCGGCCGGACAGTGAAACAGCACCGAATGGCCCCGCTGTGCGGACTCGCCGACCTGGCCGCGCGGCACGTTGACCGGCTCGGCCAGGGTCACCGCCGACAGGTAGACCACCATCGCGGCGACCAGCGCCGGATCGCCGGGCACCTCACCGCGGGGCCGCCACCAGATCCGCGATCTCGCGGGCGCCTCCGTGCCGGCGTCGACGACCTTGCGATCGAACCACTTCAGGCTGGCCCAGCCGCCCTCGTAGGATTCGGCGAAATGCGGGGCCGGCTCCGGCAGGCCTTCTGGCGCAGGCACTTCCGGCATCGACGGCTGGTACTCCACGCCGTCGGGTGCATTGACGGCCACCGTGAACGACGTCATCGCCTCCAGGAGCAGGCGGCCGTCCTGGCGGGCGCTGATGCGGCGTGCCGAGAAGGTGCGCCCCTCCTGCAAGTCGGCCACCTTGAAGTCCACCGGCCGGCGCGCATCGCCTGCCCGCAGGAAGTAGGTGTGCATGCTGTGCGGGATGCGTGCCGGGGCGGTGCGCGCCGCCGCGATCAACGCCTGCGCCGCGAGGTGCCCACCCAGGATGTGGTCGAGCGGGGCGGGCAGTTGGGCACCGACGAAGGATGTCGCATCCACGCGGTGAAGCGACAACGCGGCCAGCACCGCAGGATAGGACGATCGCGTCACCGGCGAAATGCTGCCAGACGGTGTTACTACTTCTTCTCCCGCCACACCCGTTCGAACGGCAATCGCCAACTGTTCGGGGCGATCAGCTGGTGAATGGCATTGGGGCCCCAGGTGTCCTGGGCGTACATCTTGACCGCGGGCGGATCCTCCAGCAGGTCCGCCGAACGCTCCCACAGTGATTCGATGCCCTCGGCGGTGGTGAACAGCGTGTGGTCGCCGCGCATCGCATCCAGGATCAACCGCTCGTAGGCCTCCAGCACGTCGTCGGAGTAGTCGGTCTCCTGGGTGGAGAACTGCATCGACAGCTTCTCCAGCTTCATCCCCGGCCCGGGGCGCTTGCCGTAGAACGACAGCGACACCTTCGACGCGTCGGCCAGATCGAACGTCAGATGGTCCGGGCCCTGCGAGCCGACCCCCGAGCCGGGCGGGAACATCGTGCGCGGCGCCTCCCGGAAGGCGATCGAGATGATCCGCTGCCCCTCGGCCATCCGCTTGCCGGTGCGCAGATAGATCGGCACCCCAGCCCAGCGCCAGTTGTCGATCCCGACCTTGAGCGCGATGAACGTCTCGGTGTCGGAGTCACGGGCCACCCCGTCCTCGTCGCGGTAGCCGGTGTACTGGCCGCGCACCACGTTGGCGGTGTCGATGGGCAGCATGGAGCGGAACACCTTGTTCTTCTCCTCGCTGATCGCGCGTGGCTCCAGCGCGGTCGGCGGCTCCATCACCACGAACGCCATCACCTGGAACAGGTGGGTGACCACCATGTCCTTGTAGGCGCCGGTGCTCTCGTAGAAGTTCGCCCGATGATCCAGGCCGAGCTTCTCGGGGATGTCGATCTGGATGTGGTCAATGAAGTTGCGGTTCCAGATCGGCTCGAACAGGCCGTTGGCGAACCGGAACGCCAGGATGTTCTGGGCGGCCTCCTTGCCCAGGAAGTGGTCGATGCGGAAGATCTGCGATTCGCGGAACGTCCGGTGGACGAAGTCGTTGAGTTCGATCGCGCTCGCCAGGTCGGTGCCGAACGGCTTCTCCATCACCACCCGGGAGCGGGCGACGAGGTCGGCCTCCTTGAGCATCGTGATGACGGCCTGGGCGGCCTTGGGCGGCACCGACAGATAGTGCAGCCGCCGGACGGTGGGGCCCAGCGACTCTTCGGCCTTGGCCACCGCGGCGGCCAGCGCCTCAGGCCCGGCGCTCTGCGGCACGTAGGTCACCCGGCTGGCGAACTCCGCCCACTCCTCGTCGCTGAGCTTGTGGCTGCCGAAGTCGTCGATGGCCTCGTGGGCGATCGCGCGGAACTCCTCGACGGTGTAGTCCTCCAACGACGTTCCGACCACCTGGATGGACGGTGCCAGCGCCGACTTCACCAGGTACGCCATACCGGGCAGCAGCTTGCGCTTGGCGAGGTCGCCGGTGGCTCCGAACAGCACGATCACATGCGGAGCCAGCGGCTCCTGCTCACGGCGGCGGGGCCGGGAGCCGGGGGAGGGGTAGGCGATCTGCGGTTTGTCTGTGTCCACGACCGGATGATTTCACCTGCGTGCCAACGCCGCACGGCTTAGCGCATCAGCCCATGCTCAGGTGCCGTTGCAGGCGGCGCGCCGCGGTGCTCGACGGCGGCGCGGCGGCGGGCGCCAGCGCGTCGACGAGCCGGGCGCGCACGGCGTCGACGTCGAGGTGCATGCCGATCGCGACCAGCTCGGTGCGGGTGTCCGACGAGGCGCCGCGGGCGATGTGCACCGACGGGCCGACGACGTTGACCACGACGGTGCGCACCGCCGAACGCTGCCGCACCGCGACCGTGCCTTTGATCCGGTACACCCCGGCGGGCGGGTTCTCCAGCAGATCGAGCAGTCGCTCGATGTCGACGGCAGCCTCGGCGGTCACCGTCACCGCATCGGCGTGCACGTGGTGATGGACCGGTTCGTCGACGAATGCGTCCCGGAACGACAGCTGGCCGCTCTCGTCGGTGGCAGCGGCGACGTCGTAGAGCAGCGCGGGGTCGATGCGGCCCTCGGTGACCCCGACGACGTGGACCCGCGAGTTGCGTTCCCGCACGCGGTCTTCGATGCGCTGCAGGGTCGCGGCGCGCTCACTCTCGGGAATCTGGTCGAGCTTGTTGACCACCACCAATGTCGCCGCGCCGTAGCGCGCCGGGGCGGCGCCGCCGCAGTCGACGGTCTCGAAGTGCCGCGCGGCGTCGACGACGTCGACGACACCGCCGTCGCGCACGCCGCCGATCTCGCTGAACCCGATGATGCGGGCCAGCGCCGCCGGGTCGGCCAGCCCGCTCGCCTCGACGATGATCGCGTCGAGCCGCAGCCGCGGGTCGGCGAGCCGGGCCAGTGCGGCGTCGAGCTGACCGTCTTCGGGCAGGCAACAGATGCAGCCGCCGGCGATCGATGCGGGCTCGTCGATCTGACCGCTGATCAACGAGGCGTCGACATTGATTTCGCCGAAGTCGTTGATCACGACACCGACCCGGGCCCGTGGGGTGCACAGCACGTGGTTGAGCAGTGTCGTCTTGCCGGCGCCGAGATAGCCGGTGAGTGCGATGACCGGAATCGCCATGCCCGCGAGAGTAACGCGCGGGCCGTAGGCGGCGAAAAGCCACTGTGCGAAGGCACATTTCGCAAACTGTGGTAATCGGCTCGCCAGGGCGCTACAGTCCCAACGACAATCCGAGCCTGTCGCGGCGGGGGTGCACCGCACGGTTCTTCAGGGTGGGGGATGCAGTCATGTCCGGTGGTTTCGTGCTGTCCTGGATCGGCCGCGTCACGGCCGTGGCAGTGACGGTGCTCGCGGTCGCCGTGACGGGGTACACGCCGGCGAACGCCGCGGTGATGTTCCACCCCAAGCCCGTTCTGCTGCCCACTCCGTGGACGAAACTCGTCGGGCCCGACAACGCCCTGCCCGACTACCCGCGGCCGCAGATGATGCGAAGCGCGTGGCTCAACCTCAACGGAGTGTGGGGCTACACCGGGCGGTCCGTTCGGGACGCGCTGCCGGCGCCACCGTCCCCGGGCGCGTACCGCGAGCAGATCCTGGTGCCCTATCCGCCGGAGTCGGGGCTGTCCGGCATCGCCCGCCACGACGACGAGATGTGGTACCGCAAGGTGTTCACGGTGCCCAGCAGCTGGCGGGGCCGCCACGTGCTGCTGCACTTCGGTGCCGTCGACCAGATCGCCACCGTGTGGGTCAACGGTCAGCAGGTGGCCCACCACGAAGGCGGCTTCACCGAGTTCAGCGCCGACATCACCCGCGCACTGCAGCGGGCGGGTTCGCACGAGATCGTGGTGCGCGCCCAGGATCGCAACGAAGCCAACCCGTTTCCGGTCGGCAAGCAGCGCACCACGCCCAAAGGCCTGTTCTACACCGGCGCCTCGGGTATCTGGCAGACGGTGTGGCTGGAGCCTGTGGGCGCCGCCCACATCGACAAGCTCGACATCACCACCGACCTCACCGGCCTGACCGTCACCTCCCGGACGTCGGGCACCACCGACCAACGAGCGGTGGCGATGGTGTCCGAACGCGGGGGACGGGTGGTGGCGATCGCATCCGGGGCAGCGACGGCGCCGCTGCGCCTGGCGGTGCCGGCGCCGCGCCTGTGGACCCCCGGCGACCCGTACCTCTACAACCTGACGGTGGCACTGGTCAGTCCGGCGGGCAAGGTGCTCGACGCGGTGTCCAGCTATGCCGGCCTGCGGACCATCGGAACCGTGCGCGACGCCAAGGGCCGGCCGCGCATCGCCCTCAACGGGGCGATCACCTTCCTGCACGGCCCGCTGGACCAGGGTTACTGGCCCGACGGCATCTACACCGCACCCACCGACGACGCACTGAAATCAGACCTGCAGCGCATCAAGGACTTCGGGATGAACTTCGTGCGCAAGCACGCCAAGGTCGAGCCGGCGCGCTGGTATTACTGGGCCGACACGCTGGGGTTGCTGGTCTGGCAGGACATGCCGTCGCTGGACGTCTCGCTGGACATCCCGGTCGGTCCGGCACCGGCCCCGGCACCCGCTGCGAAGGCGAACTTCGAGCGGGAACTGCTGGCGATGATCAACCAGTTGCGCAGCGTCACCTCGATCGTCGGCTGGGTGCCGTTCAACGAGGGCTGGGGTGAGTTCGATACCGCCAGGATCGCCAACCTGGTCAAGGCCGCCGACCCGACCCGCATGGTCGACGCCAACAGTGGGGTCAACTGCTGCAAGTCCCGCCGCGACAGCCGCGCCGGTGACATCTACGACGACCACACCTACGTCGGACCCGGACGCACGGCGGTGCCCGGGGATCCCCGGGTGCGCGTCGACGGCGAATACGGCGGGCTGGGTCTGACCCTCGAGCGCAACCGGTGGCCGGGCCGGGCGCAGGCCTACGAGATGGCCCGCCACCCCGAGAAGCTGACCGACCGCTACGTCGCACTCAGCCTGGCACTGGAAGCGGAGGTCCGCCGCGGCGGGCTCTCCGGTGCCATCTACACCCAGACCACCGACGTCGAGAACGAGGTCAATGGGCTCCTGAGCTACGACCGCTGGGTGATCAAGATGCCGATACCGGTTGTCGCCGAACGTAATCGGGCGGTGATCGCCGCGGGCACCCCGGTCACGACCCAGGTGGACGTCCGGCGCTGAACCGGCCGGCCGCGTCGGATCACGCTGATCCGAATTCTGGTGCCGCCGGCCGGTCCGGGGTCTACTGGTCGACCCCGATCCTCAGAGGAGACCCGTGATGTCCGGCTACAACCCCGTCATGCAGAAGGCTCGGTTGGCCGATATCGAATCCGACGTGCACGGGCTCATCTCCAAGCGGACCGCCGAGCTCGACGGCGTCTCGGTCACCGAGGTGACCTTCCACGAGGGCGCCCGCTGGTCCAACGACCTCAAGGACTATGCCGGCACAGAACTGTGCGAGCTGCCCCACGTCGCCGTGGTGACCAGCGGCGCCCTTGCGATCCGGATGGCCGACGGCTCCGAGGACGTCTTCGCCGCCGGGGATGTCATGCTGCTACCGCCGGGGCATGACGCCTGGAGCGTCGGCAATCAGGCGTGCACCTTCATCGAATTCTCCAGGGGCAACGACTACTACGGGCAGTAGGCGCCTCAGTCGTCGCTGACGGTCAGCGTGACGTCGATGTTGCCGCGGGTGGCGTTGGAGTACGGGCACACCTGGTGAGCCTTCTCGGCGAGTGCCACCGCGGTCTCGTGGTCGACGTTCGGCAGGGTGATCTCGAGTTCGACGGCGAGGGTGAACCCGCCGGCGTCGTTGTTGCCGAGCGAAACACGAGCGCCGACTGAGGAATCCGACACATCGGCCTTCTCCTGGCGGGCGACCAGCCGCAGCGCGGAGTGGTAGCAGGCGGCGTACCCGACGGCGAACAGCTGCTCGGGGTTGGTGCCCACCCCGGAACCGCCCATCTCCTTGGGGATGCTCAGGGCGACGTCGACCTTGCCGTCGGAGGTGCGGCCGTGCCCGTCGCGGCCCTCGCCGGTGGCCAGAGCTTCAGCGGTGTAGAGAACGTTCATGTCATTACCCTTCTGATTCAGTGGATAGCACTGCCTCGGACAGGCGCAGCACTGCGTCGCGGAGCGCGACAATCTCGTCGGGGCTCATCTCGGAGACCGTCATCAGCCGCTCGGGTATGCAGGCTGCCTTGTGCCGCAGCCGCTTTCCGGCCGGCGTCAGCACGACGTCGACACGACGCTCGTCATCGGCGGACCGTTGCCGGGTGAGGTATCCGATGGACTCCAGCCGTTTGAGCAACGGCGACAGAGTGCCCGAATCGAGGTGTAGCCGCTCGCAGAGCCGGCCGACGTTGGCATGGCCCTCCTCCCACAGCACCAGCAGAACCAGGTACTGCGGATAGGTGAGGTTGAGCTCAGCCAGCAGCGGCCGATATGCCGCTGTCACTGCGCGAGACGCCGAGTACAGCGCGAAGCACAGTTGATCGTCGAGGCGTGGAGCGGTCACGGCGACAACTATAGGACACAATTAAGTTGTGCACAACCTATAGGGTGCGGGAATCGTCGCCGCAGGTCCCGGACGCGGCGTAGCCTTGGGCCTATGTACTTACCGACCTGGGAGTCCGTCGGCTCACATCCGCTCCCGGACTGGTATGACGACGCCAAACTCGGTGTCTTCCTGCACTGGGGCCTGTACTCGGTCCCCGGGTGGGCGCCTCAGGTCCCTGACATCCAGCAGCTGCTCAAGGAACGAGGGCCCGCAGAGATGTTGCGGGACAACCCCTATGCCGAGTGGTATCTCAACACCAGCCGGATCGAGGGCAGCCCGACCTGGTTTCACCAGCGCGCCACCTACGGACCCGGGGCCACCTACGACGATTTCGTCGAGGCGTTCGACGAGGGCACCGCGACCGCAGACATGGCGGCCATCGCTGCGACGTGCCGCGACGCCGGCGCGCGCTATGTGGTGCTCACCACCAAACACCACGACGGCTTCTGCCTGTGGCCCACCGAGTTGGTGCATCCCCGCAAGGGCCACTACCACGCCAAGCGCGACATCGTCGGCGACCTACGTGCGGCCGTGCTCGACGCCGGCCTGCGGATGGGTCTGTACTACTCGGGCGGCTACGACTGGCCCTACAACGACGCACTGCTGACCAACCCCGCCGATAGCTTCCTGGCCGTCCCGCACAGTCCCGACTACGTCCGCTACGCCACGGCACACGTCCGTGACCTCATCGACCGCTACCAGCCGTCGGTGCTGTGGAACGACATCGGCTGGCCCGCCGGGGGCGACCTCGCCGCGCTGTTCGCCGAGTACTACAACGCGGTGCCCGACGGGGTGATCAACGACCGCTGGATCGAGCCGCCCGCCCACCGTGGCGCCGTCACCGACACGATTGCCCGCATCGGCGGCACTCTGGTGCAACGGTTCTGGTCGGTCATCCCGGAGCAGCGCAAGTCGCTGACCTTCCCGGCGAGCCACCACTACGACATCCGTACCCCCGAGTATGCGCAGTTCGACACGGTCCAGGACAAGAAGTGGGAGTCCACCCGCGGCGTCGGACATTCCTTCGGGGCCAACCGCAATGAGCGTCCTGAGGACATCGTCACGGCCACCGAGCTGGTCCGCTCCTTCGTCGACATCGTCGCGAAGAACGGCAACCTGCTGATCGGCATCGGGCCCGACCAGTACGGCAGGTTCCCTGCCGAGCAGCTCGCACCGCTGCGCGGGCTGGGGCAGTGGCTGGCCGTCAACTGCGAGGCTGTCTTCGGCACCCGGCCGTGTCATCTCGCGCAGACCACCACCACCGAGGGCGGCGCGGTGCGGTTCACCCAGCGCGACGGGGCCGTGTACGCGATCCTGCTGGACGTGTCCGCGCGCGAGTTCGGCATCCGCGGCGTCGCGGCCACCGAGGTGCGGATGCTGGGCCTCGAGGAGCCGATCGAGGCCTCCACGACCGACGGCATGCTGGCAGTGCGACTACCCGAACGTATGCCGATGTCACCGGCTTACGTGCTGAGCCTCGGTTCCGGGGCCCGCAGCGTCTAGAGCACCTTCGACAGGAACTCTTGCAGCCGTGGGCTTTTCGGGCTGTCAAACACCTGTTCGGGGGTGTCGTCCTCGACGATGTTGCCGTCGGCCATGAAGATGACCCGGGAGGCCACCTCGCGGGCGAAGCCCATCTCGTGGGTGACTACCACCATCGTCATGCCACCGAGGGCGAGCTGGCGCAACACCTCCAGCACGTCACCGACCATCTCCGGGTCGAGCGCGCTGGTCGCCTCGTCGAACAACATGATCGAGGGGTCCATCGCCAGCGCCCGGGCGATCGCCACCCGCTGCTTCTGCCCGCCGGACAGTGTGGCCGGTTTGACGTTGGCCTTCTCGGCCAGGCCGACCTGACCGAGCAGCTGCATCGCCTTCTTCTCCGCGGCGGCCTTGTCCATCTTCTTGGTCACCAGCGGTGCCAGGGTGACGTTCTGCAGCACCGTCATGTGCGGGAACAGGTTGAAGTGCTGGAACACCATGCCGATGTGCTGACGCACCTTGTCCAGGTCGACCTTGGGATCAGTGAGGTCGAAGTGGTCGACCACCACCTTGCCCGCGGTGATGTCCTCCAGCTTGTTGAGGCAGCGCAGGAACGTCGACTTACCTGAGCCCGACGGCCCGATGACGCACACCACCTCGCCCTGTTTGATGTCGGTGGTGATGCCGTCGAGCACCACCAACTCACCGAACGACTTCTTGAGGTTTTCGATCTGAATCTTCACGGTGCCTGCCGGTTCGGCGGCGGCGGCCTCGGGAACGAGCTCGGTCATTTCACGATCCTTTTCTCGAGGCGATCCGAGAGTTTGGTCAACGCCATGATGACGATGAAGTAGATGATGCCGATGATCAGCCACATCTCGAACGACTTGTAGTTGCCCGCGATGATGATCCGCCCGGTCTGGGTCAACTCCGCGATGCCGATCACCGACAGGATCGAGGTGTCCTTCAGCGTGATCACGAACTGGTTGATGTAGGACGGAATCATGGTCCGGATCGCCTGCGGCAGAATCACTTTCCGCATCGTCGGCAGATAGCCGATGCCGAGACTGCGAGCGGCCTCCATCTGGCCTTTGTCCACCGATTGGATACCGCCACGCACGATCTCGGTCATGTAGGCACCGGCGTTGAGCGACAGCGTAATGATGCCCGCCGTCAGCGCACTCATCTGGAACCCGAGCGCCGAGGGAATGCCGAAGTAGATGAAGAACGCCTGCACCAGCAGAGGTGTGCCGCGGAAGACGTCGACGAACGTGGTGCCGATCGCCCGCAGCCAGATCGCCCGCGACACTCGGAACAGGCCGAAGATGATCCCGAGCACCAGGGCGATCGCGATCGAGACGACCGTCAGGATGACGGTCATCTTCAGCCCCTGCAGCAGCAAGGGGTAGGTGCTCTTGATCAGGCCGAGGTACGAGGTGTCGTCGGTGTTGGCCTTCTCGCTGAGGTAGGTGTTGACGATCTGGTCGTAGCGGCCGGACTTCTTGAGGTTGTCCAGCCCGGCGTTGAACTTTTTGAGCAGGTCAGCGTTGCGCCCCTTGTTCACGGCGAACCCGTAACCGGTGGGGTCCTGCTTGGGCCCCACGGTCTTGAACCCGCTGCCCTGCGCGATGTTGTACAGCAGCACCGGATAGTCCTCGAATACGGCCTGCGAGTTGCCGGTCTTCACCTCGTCGAACATCGAGGACGAGTCCGCGAACGAGACGACCTGGAAGCCGTACTTGTCCTTGATGGAATTGGCGAACGTCGCACCCTGGGTGCCGTTCTTGACCGCCACCTTCTTGCCGCGCAGATCGTCATAGGACTTGATGTCGTCGTTGGTCTTCAGCACCGCCATCTGGATGCCGGACTCGAAGTAGGGCTCGGAGAAGTCGAACACCTGCTTGCGCTTGTCGGTGATGGACATGCCGGCGATAACGCCGTCGACCTGATTGGCTTGGACGGCTTGCAGTGCGGCGTCGAAGCCCAGAGGCTTGATGTCGACCTTGAACTTCTGATCCTCGGCGATGGCGCGGATGAGGTCCATGTCGATGCCGACGAAATTGCCCTGCTTGTCCTGGAATTCGAAGGGCGCGAAGGTGGTGTCGGTGGCGATCAGATACGTCTCGCCGTCGGCCGCTGCCCTTCCGGGCGTGAGCAGTGCGGTACCGGCCACGGTGACGAACAGGGCTGCCGCCAGCGCGATGAGAGCGCGGGCCCGGCTCGCTCGACATCGACTCAGGCTGCGCCGTAACCTTGCGGCTCCCATGTGTTGGCCTCCCTGCGTGTGCGTGTTTAGGCGCAGTTCACGCTAGTGGCCTGGCGGTGCTCCTGCTGTGCAACTGCGACACTCACCCGATCTACGGGAGCGTCAATAACTGGGGTCAGCCTTGACCGACGACGTTGTCGAAGCCGGACTTGTCCACGGTGGGCGAGCCGGAGCGATAGGTGACCTTGTTCTCGATTCCGGACGCGTTGATGACATCGGTGGATTCGACGGTCACGGTGTTGTTCATCCCGGAGACCTCCACCCGGGTGCAGTGCCCGGTGATCACCACGGTGTTCTCCACCCCGCTGATCGACACCGGGTTGTCACTGCACGCGATGGTCTTGTTCTCCTGGATGCCCGAGACATTGACGGTCGCCCCGGGTGCCGCGGTCTCGACGGTGCCGGCCGTGGTGGGGGCTCCAGGCTTTTCGGGTTCGGCGGTCGGACTGGGGTTTTCCGGCCGGGTGGTCGGGCTGAACGGCCCCCCACCCCCGGAGATGCGCGGCGTCGTCGGCGTCGACGTGACCGTCTTGGTCGCGAACATCGAGGTCATTGCGATGACGCCGCCACCGATCACAAGGCCAACCACCAAGAGCCCCAACACAATCCAGCCGACCTTCATCCCGGCCGACGACGGCGGCTGCACGGGAGGAGTCGGGATCGGCGGGCCGTAATACCCCGGCGGCGGAGGCGGCGGCATCGGCGGGGGCGCCCACGCGGGGGGCTGCTGACCCATCGGCGTGGTGCCCAGTTCCACCGGGCCCGCCCCGCCGGTCAACGGGCGCTCGAGTTCCTGAATCCGCTTCTCGGGATCGTCTTCGGGGTTCATGGCCTCAACTGTCGAGCGCGTGAGCGGCCAGCTGCCGCTCCACTGAAGCCTCATTGTGAGCCATCAGTGGATGATTCGGCGGCAAAGCCGCCAGCCGGACGTCACCGCCGTAGTGCGCGATCACACGGTGGTCCATCACCCGGCGCCACAGCGGCGGCACCAGCGTCAGCGGAAGCATCGCCGCGTAACCGGCGGGCAGCTCCGGCGCTTCGTCGAAGTGCCGCAGCGCCTGATAGGGCCGCATCGGGTTGGCGTGGTGGTCGGAGTGCCGCGGCAGGTGGAACAGGAACAGGTTGGACAGCACGCTGTTGCTGTTCCAGCTGTGCGCGGGCCGCACCCGTTCGTAGCGGCCGTCGGGCAGCTTCTGCCTGCGCAGGCCGTAATGCTCCATGTAGTTGACCATCTCGAGCAGGCAGATACCCACCAATGCCTGACCGAACAGCCACGGCAGCACGACGGGGCCGAACCAGACGGCCAAGCCCGCGTAGAGCACCACGCTCATCGGCCAGGCGCGCAGCACCTCGTTGTGCCAGGACCACGGTGACTCGCCATGCCGGGCCAGGCGTCTGGCCTCCAGCCGCCACGCCGTCTGCACTCGGCCGGCCACCGAGCGCGGTAGGAACCGATAGAAGCTTTCGCCGAACCAGGAACTGGTCGGATCCTCGGGAGTCGCGACCCGCACGTGGTGGCCGTGGTTGTGCTCGACGGGGAAGTGGCCGTACCAGCATTGGGCGAGCGCGATCTTGCTCAGCCGCTTCTCGGTGCGCTCGCTGGTGTGCCCGATCTCGTGGGCGACGTTGATGGCGCACCCGCCGACGATGCCGACCGCCAGCATCAGCCCCAGCTTGTCCAGCCAGCTCATCGACAGCCAGCCGCCGCCCGCCCACAGCCAGCACGCGAACGCCAGCGACAGATACTGGCATGGCAGATAGAGGTATGTCGCCCAGCGGTAGAACCGGTCTTTCTCCAGCGACAGCAGCGCACCGTCGGAGGGCCCCTTGCTGTCGGCGCCGCCGAGGTAGTCCAGCAGCGGGCCGATCCCGAAGACCAGCACCAGCCCCAGCCACCAGAAGGCGGGGCTTCCGATGAAGAACACGCACAGCCATGACAGCCCGACCATCCCCGGCATGATCGTGCTGAACAACCACAGATAGCGCTTGCGATCTCGCCAATGAGGCACCGCGGCAGTAGAGGACGCCGGTGAGGCCATGGTGAGTGTTTACCGTTTCGAGACCAAGACCGCAAACGATCGGTGAATTGCCACCACCGCGTGTCGGCGACAGGTTGGTCATACCTGGGCGACGCCCGACCGCGGTCCCGACGCAGGCGGTGCAGCCGTCGTGGTGTTGCCTTGTCTGCGCTGAGCAACGAAGGCGCCCGCACTCCGCCCGGCTGCGCCGCCGAACAGGTATCTTCCCTGTCGGAAGTTTCCCTAGTCGTGGGGGTCACATGGCTGAGGTGACCGCGGACCGCACTCCCGGTCGTGCCTATCGGACGCTGCTGACCCAGGGCACGCTCTACACCACCGGCACCCAGCTGGCCAACGTCTCGGTGGTGCTGCCGTTCATCTGTGCCCAGCAGGGTTACTTCTGGGCGGCCGGGCTGCTCTACCCGGCCTATAGCATCGGCATCGTCATCGGGAACTCGCTGTCACCCTATGTTCTGCAGCGCGCACGGCACCTCAAGCATCTCGTCATCGCCACCACCACCGGACTGATGGCCACCCTGGTGGCGATCAGTGCCGTCTCGGCGTGGACCCGGTTGTTCATCGCCGGCATCTTCCTGTCGGTGTCGCTGGCCACCGGCGTGGTGGCGGGTATCTCGAAAGTGGCCTACTCCGAGGTCGTTTCGAGCAAGCTCGAGGATCACCGGCGCAGCGACCTGGTGCTCACCCAGGGTGCGATCGGTGCGATCGGCGCCATCGCCACCACATTGATGCTGCTGCCGTTCCTGGCCCAACGCGATCCCGACCACAGCCGCCTGGACGTGCTGTGGCTGGGTGCTTCGGGTCTGGTGGCCGCCGCGATCGCGGCGCTGTTCATCGGCCCGGTCCAGGCGTCCGCCGACCAGCGGGTGACCTTCGCCGACACCTACCGCGACGGCATGCGGGCCGCGAAGTCCGAATCCTGGTTCCGCCGTTACGCGCTGATTCAGCTGGTATTCGTCCCGGTCAGCCTGGGCACGTCCTTCTACAGCATCCATGCCTCGGTTAACCACAGCGATACCGCGGGGAGTCTGCACGTGCTGGTCATCTCCTCCAGCGTCGGCATGGTCGTGGGGTCGCTCTTCTGGCGCTTCGTCAGCCGGACCCTGGGCGTACGGGGGATGCTCATCAACAGTGCACTGCTGGGCACCGCGGCGGCGGCGATCTGCGTGGTGATGGAGTACCGCGACGACCTGAACCACATCTGGATCTACGGCATCGTGTTCATCCTGGCGACCATGGCCAACCAGGCGATCTTCAGTGCGGGCCTGGCCTGGGTCGGTGCGTACGCCGCCGACCACAACCGGGCGACGCTGATCGGATTCGGCTCCCTGCTGATCGCGGTGGAGTCCTCGATCCTGGGTGCCGCGCTTGGGGCCGTCGCCCAGAATGCCGCGGTGGTCGGACCGATCCTCACTCTCCTGGTGCTCAATGTCGGCGCCGGGGTGGCGGCGGTCGTCGTCGCGCCGTCGGGACGCGGTTGACGGCGCTTTCACAGTTTGCGTCCCAGCTGCCGCGGGTAGGCTCGCCAGATGTTGACACCTGTACGCGTCGGCGCTGCCGCGTTCCTCCTGCCCATCGCGTTCGTCACGGCCTGCTCGTCGAATGGGTCCACCAACCAGGCGACTTCGTCGACCACCTCCGGTACGGCCGCGGCAGGCGCGGAAAGCATTGTGACGCAACTGAAGACGCCGGATGGCACCCCGGTGGCCAACGCCACCTTCGACTTCTCGAACGGCTATGCCACGATCACGGTCGAGACCATCGCGGGCGGCATTCTGACACCCGGCTTCCACGGGCTGCACATCCACGCGGTGGGCAAGTGTGAGCCGAACTCGGTGGCACCCAGCGGCGGCGCGCCGGGCAACTTCAACTCCGCGGGCGGGCACTTCCAGGTCAGTGGCCACACCAGTCATCCCGCCAGCGGCGACCTGACCTCACTTCAGGTCCGTCCGGACGGCTCGGCCAAGCTGATCACCACCACCGCGGCCTTCACCAAGGCGGATCTGACCGGGCCGCAGGGCACCGCCCTGATGATCCACGAGGGTGCGGACAACTTCGCCAACATCCCGCCGCGCTATACCGTCGACGGCAAGCCCGGGCCCGACGAGCAGACGATGGCCACCGGTGACGCCGGCAAGCGGGTGGCGTGCGCGGTGATCAGCCCGGCGAAGAGCTGAGCCGCACCTGCACCAGCAGGCACTGTGACCTACGCCACTGGCGAAGTATCGAGACGCGCTCACTAAGCGCCGCGAGCAGCGAACATCCGGCTTGTTCGCAGGCGCATCGCCGGCCATTGTGGCGTAGCACACCCTCAATCGAACGCCCTTATTAAGGGATTCTCTTAAGAATTTAGACATCACTGAGGCATTGTGATGTTGGCAACTTTCGCCTGAAGACCGGTGAGAATTTCTTAGCTAGCGCGTTATCCGGCGCCCACTGTTGAATGAAATGCAGTACCTATCAACCCAGTTCAGATGCGTTTTCTGGCATGAATTCATGTTCTACAACAAATTGATAACGATCGCTGGCTTAACGGCACCTGAGACCATCGCGACGGATGTGAATTCGGGACGAAATAACGGAAATTCTGGGTTAACTACCTCGGTAGACTCAACGCAAGCCGACGCCGCCTGGCGTCACACGCACGCTCACTACGAAATTCAGCCCCATCGGGGCTGTCGGAGGAACGAGATCATGGCAAACACGTCAGCAGTCGCAGAACGGGTCGCCGCAGCACATTCCCTCTGGCTGTCGACGCTGCCCACGATCCGGCGTGCACCCAGTGGCGAGCTGCTTCCCGTGTTGTTCGAGGAAGCCCAGCTCGAGCCCGTCACCGCCCCGATGGTCACCGCCGCCGGAACCGTGGCCGCCGCCAACGGCCCGGTAAGTGACATGGCGGTCAGCCCCGACGGCCGGCGCCTGGTCGTCGCGCACTACGGCGCCGACGTGGTGTCGATCATCGACACCGCCAGCATGTCGGTGACCGCCACCGTCCACGGCGTCACCGAGCCGTACTCGGTGGTGGTGGCCGACCGCGCCTACGTCACCTCGGCCTCCACCGAGGACGATGCGATTGTGGCGATCGACACCGCGACGGCCGTCCCGTTCGCCGCCAAGAACCTCGAGATGGCCGCACGCGGCCTGGCCGTCAGCCCGGCCGGTGACGTCCTCTACGTCGCCCGCATCGGTGATGATCGTGCCGACGTCGCCGTCGTCGACGTCGAGACCGGTGCCCTTCGCACCGTCGCGGTCTCGGCCGTTGCAGGGGCGTCCGTCGAGGCTCTGCACCTCAGCGCCGACGGCACCCGCCTGTTCGTCGCCCTGACCACCGTGTCCGGCGGCAGCCTTGTCGTCGTCGACACCAAGCGCTGCTCGGTGCTGCGCACCGTCGCGCTCGGCGGCTCCATCGGTGAGATCGCCGCACATCCCAACGGGCGCAAGGTTTTCGCCACCGGGTGGGACGTCGAGCTGGGCAGTGTCATCAACGTGATCGACGTGGCCGCCGGCCGTGTTGTCGACACCGTCGCGGTGCGCGGAATCGCCACCTCGCTGGTGCTCGCCCACAACGGTGACCTGGCCTACTTCGTCGACCGCGACGACATCGCCGTGATGTGCACCGTCACCCACGAGATCGTCGACCACATCGCGGTCGGCGGGGCGCTGGCCTGCCTGGCCGCCGGCTCCGATGGCCGGCTGTACGCAGCCGACTACGCCGGTGCGATCACCGCGCTTCAGGTCGGCTCGACCACCGACGCGGCGCTGCTCGCCTCCTGACCGGGAGGCGTCAGCCGCGGCCGGTGCAGTCCAGCGACACCGAGATCGTCTGGCTGGTCACCACCGGCACCAAAACGTTGGAGTTGCCCCTGCCGATCGTGGGCCCGACGTAGGGAACCCACTGCGTCACCGTCTGCGGATTGCGCACACTGGTGACCACACACTGTGACATCGGCCCCGTGCCAATCCGGTCGATGTTGACGGTGTAGCCCTGCTGCTGCAGCTGACTGATGGTCTGCTGCGCCGAGGTGTCGTCCGCCCACGCGGTCGCCGCGGGTCCGGCGATGATTGCGCCTGCTGCCGCGACAGCGGCCAGCATCCATGTAGTGCGCATTCGCGCGTCCTCCTTCTGACGACCCCCAATGATCCTCTTCCTGTATCGCTCGCGCCGACCGAAATGTTGCAGCGCGTTTAGGGCACTGCCTGCCGGGAAGACACGGAGTGGGGCGGTTGACGGTCAACGGCGACACAGGCGCCCCATCCAGCACATCGTTCACATCGAGGAGGCCCCATGGCAGACAACAACAGTGGACCCGCAGAGGGCATCAAGGGCGTCGTCGAGGACGTCAAGGGCAAGGCCAAGGAAGCGGTCGGCACGGTCACCGGCCGCGACGACCTGACCGAAGAGGGCAAGGCCCAGCAGGACAAGGCCGAAGCCCAGCGCGACGCAGCGGCGAAAGAGGCCGAAGCGGAGAAGGCCCGCGCCGAAGCCAAAGCCGAAGAGCAGCGCCAGAAATCCCACCAGTAGACCCTGTGGTGGTAGCGGGCCCGGCCGATTGTGCGGCCGGGCTCGTTGTCATCGCCGAGGCGCGTACATGATCAGGCCGACCCCGAGCAGGCACACCGCCGAACCCGCCACATCCCAGCGGTCCGGGCGGAAGCCGTCGGCGGCCATGCCCCACAGCAGCGAGCCGGCCACGAACACCCCGCCGTAGGCGGCCAGGATCCGGCCGAAGTTCGCGTCCGGCTGCAGCGTCGCGACAAACCCGTAGGCACCCAACGCGATCACACCGAAGCCCACCCACAGCCAGCCGCGGTGCTCGCGGACCCCCTGCCACACCAGCCAGGCGCCCCCGATCTCGAGCAGGGCGGCGGCGACGAACAACAGGATCGACTTGGCGACAGTCATGACGTCAGCATCGCATCTCGCAGGATCCCGGCCTGCCGGCCGAACGGCGCCACTAACCTAGGCGCCATGGACAGCACCATGCAGCAGTTCTCGTTGACCGTCTCGGCCATCCTGCGTTACGCCGTCAACGTCCACGGGGACCGGACCGTCACGACGGCCACCGGCGGCGGCTACCGCCACGCCACCTACCGCGAGGTCGGCAGCCGGGCCGCGCAGCTGGCCAATGCGCTGCGCCGGCTGGGCGTCGAGGGTGACGACCGGGTCGCGACCTTCATGTGGAACAACCAGGAACACCTGGAGGCCTACGTCGCGGTGCCGTCGATGGGGGCGGTGCTACACACCCTCAACATCCGGTTGTTCCCCGAGCAGATCGAATTCGTGGCCTACGAGGCCGAGGACAAGGTCGTCATCGCCGACCTGTCGCTGGCACCCATCCTGGCCCCGGTGCTGCCGAAGATGGAGACGGTGCACACCGTGATCGCGGTCGGCGAGGGCGATCTCGAGCCGTTCGAACGCTCAGGTAAGAAGGTCGTTCGCTATGAGGACGTCACCGCCGCCGAGTCCGAGGAGTTCGACTGGCCCGAAATCGACGAGAACTCCGCTGCGGCAATGTGTTACACCAGCGGCACCACCGGGCATCCCAAAGGGGTGGTGTACGGCCACCGGTCGAGCTATCTGCACTCGATGGCGGTGTGCAGTGGCAACGGGATGGCACTGAGCTTCTCGGACAAGGCGTTCCCGATCGTGCCGATGTTCCATGCCAACGCCTGGGGCTTGCCGTACGCGGCACTGATGGCCGGTGCCGACATCGTGCTGCCGGACCGGTTCATGGACGCCAAATCGCTGGTGAACCTCATCGAGACGCAGCGGCCCACTGTCGCCGGAGCCGTTCCGACGATCTGGAACGACGTGATGAACTACCTGGATCGCGAACCCGGACATGATATTTCGTCGCTGCGGCTGGTGGCTTGCGGCGGGTCGGCGGTTCCGGTGTCGCTGATGAAGACCTTCGAGGAGAAGTACGGTGTGCAGATCCGGCAGCTGTGGGGGATGACCGAGACCTCGCCGATGGCCACCCTGGCCTGGCCGGCGCCGGGTACCCCCGAGGACAAGGTGTGGGAGATCCGCGGCACCCAGGGCAGGCCGATGTGCGGTGTGGAAGCCCGCATCGTCGACGACGAGGGTGGCGCACTGCCGAACGACGGCGAATCCGTCGGTGAACTGGAAGTCCGCGGGCCGTGGATCACCGGGTCGTACTACCGCAACACCGACGAGTCGAAGTTCGAGTCGGGCTGGCTGCGCACCGGCGACGTCGGGCGCATCGACACGCAGGGCTACATCACGTTGACCGATCGCGCCAAGGACGTCATCAAGTCCGGCGGTGAGTGGATCTCCTCAGTGGAGCTGGAGAACCACCTCATCGGGCATCCGGCCGTCCGGGAGGCGGCGGTGGTCGGGGTTCCCGACGACCGCTGGCAGGAGCGGCCGCTGGCTGCCGTCGTGCTACAGGAGGACGCCAAGGTCAGTCCTGCGGAGCTGCGGGACTACCTGGCGGACAAGGTCGTTCGGTGGTGGCTGCCGGAACGGTGGACGTTCGTCGACGAGATCCCGCGCACTAGCGTGGGCAAGTACGACAAGAAGACCATTCGCTCGCGGCACGCCGAGAACGCTTACGAGGTCGTCACCCTCTAGCGCTCGGCGCGCTGGTAGGCGGTGACGACGGCCGCTCCGCCGAGGCCGATGTTGTGCTGCAGCGCGGCGGTGACGTTGTCGACCTGCCGCTTGTCGGCGGTGCCGCGCAGTTGCCAGGTCAGCTCGCTGCACTGGGCCAGGCCCGTCGCGCCCAGCGGATGACCTTTGGAGATCAGCCCGCCCGACGGGTTGACCACCCAGCGACCGCCGTAGGTGGTGTCGCCGGCGTCGATCAGCTTGGGCGCCTCGCCCTCGCCGCACAGGCCCAGGGCTTCATACAGCAGCAGCTCGTTGGCCGAGAAGCAGTCGTGCAACTCGATGACCTGGAAGTCCTCCGGGCCGAGCCCGCTCTGGTCGTAAACCTTGTGGGCGGCTTGAACGTTCATGTCGTAGCCGATGATGTTCTTTGCCGAGCCGTCGAAGGTGGAGGCGAAGTCGGTGGTCATCGCCTGGCCGACGATCTCCACGGCCTGGCCGGCCAGCCCGTGCTCGTCGACGAAGCGCTCCGAGGCCAGCACCACCGCACCCGAGCCGTCCGAGGTCGGCGAGCACTGCAGCTTGGTCAGCGGATCGGAGATCATCTTGGCCGCCAGGATGTCCTCGAGGCTGTACTCGTCCTGGAACTGGGCGTAGGGGTTGTTCACCGAGTGCTTGTGGTTCTTGTAGCCGATCTTGGCGAAATGCTCTGCGGTGGCGCCGTATTCGCGCATGTACTCGCGGCCGGCCGCGCCGAACATCCACGGTGCGACGGGAAAGGCGAACTCGTCGATCTCGGCGAGCGCCTTGACGTGGCGGCCCAGCGGGGTCTCGCGGTCATCCGAGCCGCCGCCGAGGGAGCCCGGCTTCATCTTCTCGAAGCCCAGCGCCAGCACGCAGTCCGACAACCCGCCGCGGATGGACTGGGCACCCAGGAACAGGGCGGTCGAACCCGTCGAACAGTTGTTGTTGACGTTGACGATCGGGATGCCCGTCATGCCGAGCTCGTAGAGCGCGCGCTGACCGGAGGTGGAGTCACCGGAGCAGTAGCCGACGAAGCCCTGCTCGATCAGGCTGTAATCGATCCCGGCGTCGGCCAGCGCCTTGGTGCCCGACTCGCGGGCCATGTCCGGGTAGTCCCAGCCCTGCCGGCTGCCCGGCTTCTCGAACTTGGTCATTCCGACCCCGACGACATACACCTTGTCCGGCATGCGTGATTCCTTACCTTCTCCTGGACCCACCCCACGCCGAGCAGGCGCAAAATCGCATACCGGAGGCCGGAATTGTGCGAGTTTGCGCCTGCTCGCGAGCAGGTCGTGTACATGTAGTTGTAACACGTTCTAGTTTGCCGCGGAGGGACACCAATGGCGTTGCGAGTCATCCAGTGGGCAACCGGGTCGGTCGGGGTGGCCGCCATCAAGGGCGTGCTCGAGCACCCCGACCTCGAACTCGTCGGCTGCTGGGTGCACTCCGAAGACAAAGCCGGCAAGGACGTCGGCGATATCATCGGCACCGCACCCCTCGGCGTCACCGCCACCGGCAGCATCGACGACATCCTCGCGCTGGACGCCGACGCGGTGATCTACGCCCCGCTGCTGCCCAACGTCGACGAGGTCACCGCCCTGCTGCGCTCCGGCAAGAACGTCGTCAGCCCGCTGGGCTGGTTCTATCCCAGCGAGTCGGAGGCCGGGCCGCTGGAGGCCGCGGCCCGCGACGGCAACGTCACCCTGCACGGCGCCGGGATCGGACCGGGCGCGGCCACCGAACTGTTCCCGCTGCTGCTGTCGGTGATGTCCACCGGGGTGACGTTCGTGCGCGCCGAGGAGTTCTCCGATCTGCGCACCTACGGCGCCCCCGATGTGCTGCGCCATGTGATGGGATTCGGCGGCACCCCCGAGAGCGCGCTGAGCGGCCCCATGCAGAAACTGCTCAACGGCGGCTTTTTCCAATCGGTGCGCCTGATCGTCGACCGGCTCGGTTTCGCCGCCGAGCCGATGATCCGCACCCATCAGGAGATCGCCGTCGCGACCGCCCCGATCGACAGCCCGCTGGGCGTCATCGAACCGGGCCAGGTGGCCGGCCGGCGGTTCCACTGGGATGCCGTGGTAACCCAGAAACTGGTCGTGCGGATCACCGTCAACTGGTACATGGGTGAGGAAAACCTCGACCCCGCATGGACTTTCGGCCCCGCCGGAGAACGCTACGAGATCGAGGTACGAGGCAATCCCAACACCTTCGTCACCATCAAGGGCTGGCAGCCCGAGAGCGTCGAGGAAGGCCTGAAGAGCAACCCGGGCGTGGTGGCCACCGCCGCGCACTGCGTCAACTCCATCCCGGCGACTTGCGCAGCCGAGCCCGGTATCGCCGGGTTCTTCGACCTGCCGCCGATCACCGGGCGCGCTGCTCCCTATCTGAGCCGCTGAAACTTCACTAGCATCGACACATGGCTCATCCCGTCGTCGTCGAACAGTCTCGGGCCATCCCCGTCACGCCGCAGGACGCGTTTGCGAAGACGCTGCCGATCCCGCTGCCCACGCTGTTCGCGCACTGGTACGGGCCGATCCCGCCGATCAAGGCCGTGCACGGTCAGGTCGGTGAGTGGGCCACCGCCGGACAGACCCGCGACGTCACCCTGGTGGGCGGCGGCGGCATGCGCGAGACGCTGACGAACGTCGACCCGCCGAACTCGTTCGGCTACACCCTGGCCGACGTGCGCGGCGCGATGGCGCCGCTGATCGACCACGTCGAGGGGGAGTGGATCTTCACCCCGCACGGCACCGGCACCAAGGTCACCTGGCGCTGGACACTGCACCCGAAGTCGGCGCTGAGCGCGCGGGCGCTGCCGGTGTTCGCGCTGATCTGGCGCGGCTATGCCAAGCAGGCCCTGGAGACGCTGTCGGATCAGCTGCTGAGCTGACCGCGATGTGTCGATTGTTCGGCCTGCACGTCGGTCGCACCGCGGCCACCGCGACGTTCTGGCTGCTCGACGCGCCCGACAACCTGGCCACCCAGAGCCGGCGCAACCCGGACGGCACAGGGCTGGGGGTGTTCGACCCCGACGGCCGCCCCGAGCTCAAGAAGCAGCCGATGGCGGCCTGGCACGATCGTGAATTTGCCTGTGAGGCACACGAAATGACGGGTACCACCTTCCTTGCGCACGTGCGATACGCGACCACCGGCGCCCTCGACGTGCTCAACACCCACCCCTTCCTGCAGGACGGCCGGCTGTTCGCACACAACGGTGTGGTGGGCGGTCTCGACCTACTCGACGAGCGGCTCTCGGTGCTTGGCGCGGCGGACCTGGTCAAGGGTCAGACCGACTCCGAGCGGGTGTTCGCGCTCATCACCGCGGGCATCCGCGCACGTGCGGGAGACGTGGCCGCGGGCGTGACCGACGCGATCGGGTGGGTGGCCGACAACCTGCCGCTGTATGCGGTCAACATCCTGCTGTGCACTGCGATCGACATGTGGGCGCTGCGCTATCCGGACTCCCACGAGCTGTACATGCTCGACCGGCGCGGGCCTGCCGGTGCCTTCGAACTGCGCACCAACCGGATTCGGGCCCGATCCGACCATCTGAGCGCCCGCCCGTCGGTGGTCTTCGCCACTGAACAGATGGACGACAACCCGGGCTGGCGGCTGCTCGACCCGGGTGAGCTGGTGCACGTCGACGCCGACCTGAACATCAGCGGGCAGGTGGTGTTCCCCGATCCGCCGCGCCATCTCCTGCAGCAGGCGTGATCCCGAGGCCCTTCAGTGCGGTTCGAGTATCGCCTGCGGGCCGCGCAGCATCAGCTGGCGGCCGATGATGATGCGCTGAATCTCGCTGGCGCCCTCCCAGATTCGCTCGACCCGCAACTCGCGGAACATCCGCTCGGCGACGTTCTCGCGCATGTAGCCGCGCCCGCCGAAGATCTGCACGGCCCGGTCGGCGACCCGCCCGGCCATCTCCGAGCAGTACAGCTTGGCCATCGACGCCTGCCCGTGCAGGGCTTTGCGATCCAGGCCGGCGTCGATCCCGCGGGCCACCTCGTAGAGCAGGCTGCGGGCGGCGAACAGTTCGGTGGCGCTGTCGGCGAGCATGCCCGCGACCAGCTGATGCTCACCGAGCGGTTTGCCGTCGACGATGCGGTCTTTGGCGAATGCCGTGACCTCGTCGACCAGTCGCTGGGCCGCGCCGACGCAGCGGGAGGCGACCATGATGCGCTCGAACCGGAACCAGTCCTGGGTGAACAGCATGCCCTCGCCCTCGGCGCCGACCACGTGGCTGACCGGAACCCGGACGTCGGTGAACGACACGATCGGGTGCTCGTCGGGAATGTTGTGCGAATAGTGCGGTGTGCGAATCACTTCCACCCCCGGCCAGGGCAGATCGACGACGAGCAGCACATGGTCGCCCTGGTGCGGGCCGTCGGTGAGTACCGCCTGCACGAAGCAGTACTCGGCCAGGTTGAACGACGTCACATGCCACTTGACGCCGTTGATCACGTACTCGTCGCCGTCGCGGCGGGCGGTGGTCTCCAGGGCCGAGACGTCGGACCCGGCGAACTCCTCGGTGATGGCGTAGGCCTCGTGCTTCTCGCCGCGCACCGCCGGATACAGCCAGCGTTCCTTCTGGTAATCGGTGGCGACGTCGGCCCACCACTGCGGCGGGGTGTGCGCCACCCAGGCGATCGCGTTGGTCACCCGGCCGACCTGCTCCTGCACCAAAACCTGTTGCAGGGCAGTGAATCCCGGGCCGCCGACCGAGGTGGGCATGTTGGTGGCATACAGCCCCAGCTCGATGGCGCGGGCGTGGTGCGCGGCGGTGATCTCCTTGGGGAGCTGACCACCCGCGGCCTCGGCTTCGGCCTCGTAGGGGATCAGAGTTTCGACGAAGTCGCGGGCGGTATCCCGGATCCGTAGGTCTTCGGCTGACAACCCGTACATTCGGTCTGCTCTCCGCTCGTTCCACCTATTGACTGAGCGTTCAGTCTATGTCACGGTCTTGAGGTATGACCAGCAGTCAGAGTGCGGACGTCGTGGTGATCGGTGGCGGCACCGTCGGGGCGTGGACGGCGGTCCAGCTCGCCGAACGCGGGGCCGGCCACGTCGTGCTCCTGGAGATGCAGACCCTCGGTGACGGCGCGAGCAGCCGCGCCTCCGGCATGGTGCGGGCGCAGGGCGGTACCGAAACTGCCATCAAGCTGGGGCTGCGCAGCCAGGAGTTCTATGCCGCCAGCGGTGACCGCTTCCCGCTGGACTGCGGATTCGTCCGCCAGGGCTACTTGATGCCGTGCTTCACCGAATCCGAGGTCACCCAGGCCCACGACCGGATCGCCCTGCAGCACCAGCTGGGCCTTGATGTCGAGTGGCTCTCGCCGTCGGACATCGACGCCCGCGACACCGGAATGGCGCCCGGGGTCACCCTGGGCGGCTCGTATGCCCCCGGCGACGGCTACATCAACGCACCGCGCAACGTGCTGGCCTACACCGCGGCGCTGACCGCCCACCAGGTCGACGTCCGGGAACGGACCACCTTCACCGGGCTGCGGGTGTCCGGCGGCCGGGTGGTCGGCGTGGACACCTCGGCCGGGCCGATCGACACCCCGCGCGTGGTCCTGACCGGCGGCCCGCACCTCGGCGAGGTCGGTGTACGCGCGGGCGGGCGCATTCCGGCCGGCGGCACCCGTCACCAGGTGGTCGTCACCGAACCGCTGCGCCAGGCCAACATCGACGAACTGCCGATGGTCTTCGACGTCAGTGAAGGAATCTATTGGCGGCCAGGAGAATTCGGCGGCGTGCTGTGGGGGATGAGCAACCCCGAGGAGCCGGCCGGGGTGGCCCTGGAGTTCGACTGGGCCTACTACGAGAAGGCCAAGGCCCGCATCGAGGAACTGTTCCCGCCGGTGCGCGGGCTCGGTCTGCGCCGCACCTGGGCGGCCACGATCGACTACACCAATGACCATCTGCCGATCGTCGGGCCGCTGTTGACCGACGACGGCCCGGTAGACGGAACCGTGGTGGCCAGCCCGGCCGGCCACGGCATGATGTGGGGCCCGGCGGTGGCCGAGGTGGCCACCGACCTGACCCTGTCCGGCGAATGCACGTGGCTCGACCTCGCCGATTTCGGACTGGACCGCTTCGACGCCGACGGCAACAGCCGCGTGGCGCCCGAACCGATCTCCCTGCCGTTCCCCGAACACGCCTGACAACGAAAGGTTTTCCCATCATGACCGCTGCAGTGCTGACCGCCGTGCTCGCCAATGCCGCTGACGCCGAACTGGAAGACTGGGGCCCGCTCGACGAGGCCACCGGCCACCCGATGGCCACCCACGGCCTGGAGGTCTGGGCCGACGGCGACAAGTCGGGCGGGATCTGGCAGTGCGACCCGGGGCCGTCGCACTGGACACTGGAGACCAACGAGGTCATCTACGTGGTGGCCGGCCGGATGACCGTCACCCCCGACGGCGGTGAGCCCAGCGAGGTCGGCGCCGGTGACCTGGCGGTGTTCCCGCTCGGCTGGACCGGCACCTGGGTGATCCACGAGACGCTGCGTAAGGCCTACGCCATCTTCTGATCGGTTGCGCCGAGACTGAACTCACGCCTGAATCCAAGCGAGAGGCACTGTGCGTGAGTTCAGTCTCGACGGAGCGGCGAGGGGATGACCAGCGCGTCGACGGCCACGGCGCCGCCGGGTGAGGCGATCACCGGGTTGGCCTCCACGGCGTCGATGTGCTCACCCAATTCGATTGCCAGCTGCGAGAATCCGACCACGACATCCGCGAGTGCGTCGAGGTCGACCGATGCCGCGCCGCGCCAGCCGGCCAGCAGCGGCGCCGTGCGCAGTGAGCGCAGCAGAACGGTGGCCGACTCACGGGTGACCGGCGGGCAGGCGACCGCCCGGTCGGCCAGCAGTTCGACCACGGTGCCGCCCGCCGCGACGATCACCAGCGGACCGAAGTTGGCGTCACGGACCACACCGACGGAGATCTCCACCCCGGCCGGTGCCATCGCGTCGACACTGACCGCAGGCCCGAGCGCTTCGGCCATCCGCAGATAGGACGCCTGCAGCGCGGCCGCATCCGGAACGTTCAGGATGACTCCGCCGACATCGCTCTTGTGCGCGGCGCCAAGGGTTTTCAGCGCCACCGGGTAGCCGACGGCGTCGGCGGCGGCCAGCGCACCGGCCAGGTCGGCGGCGGCGCGGGACCGGGACACCGGGATGCCGTAGTCGGCCAGCAGCTCGAACGCGGTCGGTGCGTCCCAGCCCGGCTGCCCCAGGCGGGCGATCCAGCGCTCCTGGCGGTGCGGGTCGACGGCCGCGTCGGCCGGGACCAAGGCGCGCGGCCACGTGGCGAGGTGGCCCAGCGCGGCGATCCCGCTGCGGGCGTTCTCCAGAACGGGTATGCCGTTGGCGCGCAGGCGCTGCGCGGTCTCCGGATCGACCGCAGAGCCGACCGAGGCCAGTACGGCCAGCGGCGCATCGGAGGCCGCGGCGATGTCGATGGCGGCGTCGGCGTAGGCGGTGTCGCCGTCGAACTCGGTGACCAGATCGATGGCCAGCGCGGCGACCGCGACGTTCGCGTCGTCGACCATCGCGCGCAGGCAGCCGCCGAACAGTTCGCGGGTGTCGGCGCCGGTGCCCCAGACGTCGAGCGGGTTGGTGGCCTCCAGCCCCTCGTCGAGCAGCTCGCCGATGGCCGACAGAGTGGGCGGTGTCAGGTCGGCGAACGTCACCCCGAGATCGTGGGCGAGGTCGACGCACAGCGCCCGCTCGGCACCCGAGTCGTGCACGGTCGCAATGCCGCGGGTACCCGCCCGTGGACGCCGCTTGGCCTCGAAAAGCTCGATGGTGTCGTTGAATTCGGCGATGTCGCTGACCTTGATAGCGCCGGTGTCGGCGCAGAACGCCTGCCAGCCCGCGGCGTCGCCGGCCAGTGCCCCGGAGTGGGCGGCGACCATGGCGCGCCCCCGCGGTGAGTGGCCGACCGGCAGGATCACCACCGGGATGTCCCGCTCGGCTGCCTGCCGCAGACCGGCCCGCAGCCGGCCCACCGCCCGCGGTGTCTCCAACAGCAGCGCGATCAACGACGTGCCGGGATCCTCCAGGATGTACTCGACGTAGTCGGCGGTATTGGTCACCAGCTCCTGGCCGGAGGACACCGCCAGCCGGAACCCGAACCCGCGGCGCGAACGCAGGATCGTCGAGAACGCCGACCCGGAGTGGGTGATCAGCGAAACCCCGCCCGCCGCAATCGGATCGGGCTCCAGGTAACCCAGCGCCCGCAGCCCGGTGGCGTTGTTGACGAAGCCCATGCAGCCACCGCCGCACACCGCCATCCCCGCCTCGGCGGCGGTGTCGGTGACTGCCTGGCGCAGGTGCGCACCGTGCGCGGAGCCGAAGATAACCGCCGAGCGCGCACCGACGGCCGCTGCGGCCTTGAGTTCGCCGAGCAGCGCGGAGTCGGGCACGCCGAGCAGCACCAGGTCCACCGGCTCGTCGAGCGCATCCAGCGATGGGGCACAGGGGATTCCGTCGATGCGGTCGTAGCGCGGGTTGACCAGATTCATCCGCGCCGAACTGCGCCGCGCCTCGATGATCATCCGCTCGCCGAAACTGCCGGGCCGGGCGCTGGCACCCACCAGCGCCACCGACCGGGCCTCCAGCATGGCCCGTGCAGGCATGGTCTCGCTCAGGAGGCCCTACCCACCCTCGGGAACCGCCGCTCGGCCTTCTTCTTGTCGGCCAGCGCCGCACGGACCGCCTGCCAGCCCGGAATGCCGCAGACACCACCGCCGGCGTGGGTGGCCGAACTGCCGTTGTAAAGCCCGGCGATCGGGGTGCGGTAGTCGGCGAAGCCGGGGGAGGGACGCATGTGGAACAGCTGCTCCAGCGACAGCTCGCCGTGGAAGATGTTGCCGCCGATCAACCCGTACTCGACCTCCATCTCGTGCGGGCCGACGATGTCGCGGTACATGATCGAGCCCTTGAAGCCGGGGGCCACCTGGTCGTAGAGGTCGATGAGCCGGTCGGTGTAGGCCTCGAGTTCCTCGGTGTGCGGCTCGTTGGCCCACTCGGCGGGTACCCACTGGGTGAACAGCGACATGATATGTGTGCCATCGGGATTCAGGGTCTTGTCCAGCGTGGTCGGGATGACGCCGTCGCTGAACGGTGCCAGCGCCGGGCGGCCCGCGCGGGCGTCCTGGAAGGCGGCCTCGATGTAGTCGATGGTCGGGGCCATCTCTACCGAGCCGGTGTGATGCTCGGCGAGACCACTGCTCGGGTCGGCGGTGAAGTTCGGCAGCTCGGCCAGCGCGAGGTTGATCTTCACCACGCCGCTGCGGGTCTTCCAGTGCTCGATGTCGGAGACGAAGTCCGAGGGCAGCTCGCTGCGCGGGGTCTGGTCCAGGAACGCGGTGCGCGGGTGCAGCGTCGTCACCACCAGCGGGGCCCGCAGTTCCTCGCCGTTCTCCAGCGCCACACCCTCGATGCGGCCGTTGCGCACCAGCATCTTCGAGATCCGGGCATTGGTGCGGATCTCCGCGCCGAAGCTGCGCGCGGAGCGGGCGATGGCCTCCGACACCGCGCCCATGCCGCCCTCGGGATAGCCCCAGCTGCCCAGCTGCCCGTCGCCGACGTCACCGATCGAGTGGTGCGCCATGACGTATGCGGTGCCCGGCTCGCAGGGACCGGCCCAGGTTCCGATCACGCCGTTGACGGCCAGCGCGCCTTTGATTTGGGGTGATTCGAACCAGTCGTCGAGCAGATCGGAGATGCTCATGGTGAGCAGCCGGGTGATGTCGCCGGTCTTGCGGACGGTCAGGCCGCGCTGACTCCAGGCCAGCTTGGCCAGCTCCAGCAGATCCGACGGGCGGCGGGATCCGATGCTCGGTGGCACCTGGGTGAGCAGTGGGCCCATCACGTCGGCGATGCCCTCGAGCCAGGCGTTCCACTTCGGCCACGCGTCGGCGTCCTTTTTGGACCACTTGGCTATCTGCTCGTAGGTGCGCGCCGGGTCGTCCTCGTAGATGGTCAGCGAGCCGCCCTCGGGAAACGCCTGGTAGTAGGGGCCCATCGGATGCACCTTGTAGCCGTGCCGCTCCAGGGACAGGTCATTGACGATCGTGGGCGGCATCAGGCTCATGACGTAGGACAGCCGGGTCACCCGCAGGTGCGGCGCGTCCTCCCACGGTGCCTCCGTGGTCGCCGCGCCGCCGAGGGAGCTGCGGGCCTCCAGGACGACGGTCTTGGCGCCTGACCGTGCGAGGTAGGCGGCCGAAACCAGCCCGTTGTGTCCGCCGCCGATGACGATGGCGTCGTAGGAGTTCGACATGGCGCCCCACTTTCGTTCGCCCGATGGGCATCTTTGACTGACTGTTCAATCTAACCAAGTGTTAGGCTTTGGACAAGTGCCAATGCCGGTACTGCCGATGGGAGTTTACGAATGGCCGAACCTGCGCCCGCCACTGAGAACAACGAGGGCCGCCGCATCCAGATGCTGCGTGCCGCAGCGGAGCTCATCTGTGAACGCGGGTTCGCCGAAACCCGGATCTCCGACGTGGCCAAGCGTGCCGGCGTGAGCTCGGCTCTGGTCATCTACTACTTCGGCACCCGCGACCGGCTGCTCGTCGACGCGCTGCGCTATTCGGAGGAGTCGTTCTACGAAGCCGCTGAACGGATGCTGGCCGAGATCCCCTCACTGCGCGAACGGCTTTCGCTGCTGACCCAGTGGACTTGCGTCCCTGGGCCTGATGTCGCCGGCCCGGCGGCTCCGGGCGCGCACAAGGAGATCCCCGGCGCCTGGGGACTGTGGTTCGACCTGTGGGCCCAGGCGTTCCGGCACGACGAAGTCAAGGCCGGCCGCGTCGAGCTCGACGCGCGCTGGCGCCGCATGATCGTCGAGGCCGTCGAGTCCGCCGAACTGGGGTCGGATGTCGACCCGCGGATGTTCGCCCTGGAATTCTCGGCTCTGCTCGACGGGCTGTCGATCCAGGTGGCCCTCGAAGACCCGGAAGTCGACTCGAACGTGGCCTACGACATCGCGATGCGCTTCGCCGAGCGTGAACTGAACCTGCCCGCCGAGACCAAGCGTCCGGTGGCAGCGGGTAAGCGCCGCCGCTGAGTCACACGCTCAGCGAATCCACCGGACTGGCCACCAACTCCGCGGCCGGGTCGACCACCAGGGTGGCCGTGCTGCGGGTGAGCACCCGCACGGCATCCGACGTGCACACGCAGCTGACCGCCATGCCCGGCGCATAGCCGACCGACTGCGGCCCGAACTGGTTTGGCACGTCGACGATCAACGCTGTTGGTGCTCCGACGTTGACGTGTACCTGGGTGGTCGCGCCGTGGTACACGACCTGGGCCACCGTGCCGTTGACGGCGTTGTGCCCGGCAGGCACCAGATCGCCCGGATCGGCCAGGGTGATCCGCTCGGGCCGGATGACGATCGCGGCCGGGCCCGGCGTGCAGGCGCTGTCGACGGCCGCGCCGAGACGGGTACCAAGCGCCGAACAGACAGCTGAACCGTTGCCGCATTCCACCACGTCGGCATCGAAAATGTTTGCCGCACCGAGGAATCCGGCCACATACGTGGTCGCCGGGGCGGAGTAGATCTGCTGTGGCGGACCGACCTGCTCGACCCGGCCCTCGGCGAGCACAGCGATCTGGTCGCTCATCGTCAGCGCCTCGTCCTGGTCATGGGTGACGTAGACGAAGGTGATCTCGACCTCGCGCTGCACCGAGCGCAGCTCGAGCTGAAGTTGCCTGCGCAGCTTGGCATCCAGCGCGCCCAGCGGCTCGTCGAGTAGCAGCACCCGCGGGGCCAGCACAAGCGCCCGGGCCAGCGCGACACGCTGCTGCTGGCCGCCGGAGAGCTGAGTGGGCCTGCGTTTGGCGAACTCGTTCATCCGGACCATCTCGAGTGCCTCGCCGACCCGGCGGCGCGTCTCGTCCTTGGACACCTTCTGGTAGCGCAGCCCGAACGCGACGTTCTCGGCCACCGTCATGAACGGGAACAGTGCGTAGGTCTGGAACACGGTGTTGACCGGCCGCTTGTGCGGGGGATCGGCGACCACGTCACGGCCGTCGAGTTCGATGCGGCCGGAGTCGGGCTTCTCGAAGCCGGCGATCATCCGCAGCGTGGTGGTCTTGCCGCAGCCGGATGCGCCGAGCAGGGAATAGAACTGGCCGGCCGGGATGTCCAGGTCGATGCCGGTGACGGCGGGAACGCCGTCGAATGCCTTGGCCAGCTGGTGCAGCCGGATCGCGCCGCCGGTCACCGGCGGCCGTCCCGACAGCAGCCGCTCAGCCCGCCACCGCCCTGGCCAGCCGGGCGAAGTTCGCGGCGAAGCGGTCGACATCGGCCTCGTCGTGCTGGACGGACAGCAACCATTGCTCCACCTTGCCCCAGGGCGGCAGGAACACACCGCCGTTGTGTTGCATGAGCCAGTGCAGATGGCCCAGGCGGTCGTCGATCGTGAGGAAGTCCCGGAACTCGCGCACCGGTTCACTCTTGAACGTCACACAGCCCTTGGCCCCGACGCTGACCACGTGCCAACCGTAACCGTATTCGGTGATCGTCGCGTCCAAAGCGTCGCGCAACCGCGCCGCCAGGCGATCCATCCGCCGGTAGGCGTCAGCGGTCAGCACCTCGGACAGGGTGGCTCTGGTGGCGGCCATCGCCAGCGGGTTGCCGTTGAACGTGCCGACCTGCTCGTAGCGTCCGTCGGCGATCGCCGACATCACCTGCGCGGTGCCGCCGATCGCGGCCACCGAGATGCCGCCGCCCAAAGCCTTTGCCAGACAGACCAAATCGGGTACCACACCGGAGATGGCGGTGACGCCGCCCGGGCCGGTGGTGAAGCCGGTCTTGACCTCGTCGTAGATCAGCAGTGCGCCGTGGCTGTGCAGCAGATCGCGGATCGCGGCCAGATACCCGTCGGCGGGCGGAATGATGCCGGCGTTCATCATCACCGGCTCCACGATCATCGCGGCGACCTGGCCGGGATGTTCGGCGAGCGCGCGGGCCACTGCCGCGGGGTCGTTGAACGGCACGACGACCACCAGGTCGCGAATGGCGGCCGGGATACCGCTGTTACCCGGGACCCCGATCGGGTGGTCGCGCGGCCCGACCTCGTCGGCCTCGGGCAGCACCGAGACCTCCACCGAGTCGTGGTGGCCGTGATAGCAGCCCTCGACCTTGATGATCAGGTCGCGGCCGGTGACCGACCGGGCCAGGTGGACGGCGTCCATGGTGGCCTCGGTGCCGGAGTTCGCGAAGCGCCACAGCGGCAGGTCGAAGCGGCGGGCCAGCTCGCCGGCGATCCAGATGGCGTCTTCGGTGGGCTGGGCGAAGTGGGTGCCGCGACGGACCTGCCTGCTGACCGCCTCGACGATGGCCGGATGCGCGTGGCCGGCGATGGACGCCCCGTAGCCGCCGTGCATGTCGACGTACTCGGTGCCGTCGACGTCGTAGACCTTGGACCCCGCGCCGTGGCTCATCCAGACTGCCTGCGGCTGGGCGATCTGCCAGTTGGACGTGGCGCCGCCGGCGAGGTGTTCGCGTGCGAGAGCGATCATTTCGGTGCTGCGCGGCTGGCGCGCCAGGAACACCCTCTCCTCGTCGGCGATCAGTTGGTCGACCGCGTCTGCAACCGGGCTCTCGATAATCGACGAAGCCACGGGAAAACCTCCGCTCGAATGCTGTGCGGACCTGCGTAAAAGCACCGCGCCAGCTATTGACTGAGCGTTCAGTCTATGTCAGAGTCCAATGAGCTACAAGCCCGAAAAACTCACGGAGGTGCGGATGCCTGTCCCCAATCGACCCGGTCCGAACCGCCGCCAGTTCCTGACCCGGGCTGCGCTGCTGGCCGCCGGAACTCCAGCGCTGGTGGCATTCCTCGATGCGTGTTCCAAAGGCGCACAAACCAGTTCGGCACCCAGCCTGACCATCGCCTCACCCAGCAGTCCGGTCAAGTGGGACATCGCCGACGACAACAAACCCATCGCAGACGGACTCTCGCCGGAGAAGGGCGCGACGCTGCAGCTCTACAGCTACGCCGACTACATCGCTCCGGATGCGATCAAGTCCTTCGAGGAGAAGTACGCGACGAAGATCCAGGTGTCGACCTTTAACGACACCGACGAGGCGATCACCAAGATCCGCGGCGGCAACGTCGACTACGACATCTACTTCCCGAGCTACGACCAGATCAGCCGGCTGGTCAAGGGCAACCTCGTGCGCTCGCTGAACCACAGCTACATCCCGAACATCAAGAATGTCTGGCCGTTCTTCTCCAACCCCTGGTACGACCAGGAATGGCGTTACACGGTGCCCTACACCGTCTACACCACCGGCATCGGCTGGCGTAACGACCAGGTGCCCGCCGACATCGGCGCGCTGAAGAATCCCTATGAGGCACTGTGGGATCCGGCCTACAAGAACAAGACCGCCGTCATCGACGACTGGCACACCGCCATGGCCATGGTGCTGTTGAAGCTGGGCATCACCGACATCAACACCTCCTCGGCCGACGATCTGAAGAAACTCGGCGATGAGCTGACAGCGCTGGTGAAGGCGACGTCGCCGAAGGTGACCGTGACGATGTACAGCGACCTGCCCGCCGGGCAGATCGGACTGTCGCAGATGTGGTCGGGCGACATCATCAACGCGATCAACTACCTGCCCCAGGACGTCAAGCCCGACATCTTGCGGTACTGGTTCCCCGCCGACGGCAAGGGCATGGTCGACAACGACCTGATCGTGCTGCTGCGCGGCGGTAAGAACCCGGTGCTGGCCCACCTGTTCCTCAACCACATGCTCGAGACCGAGGTCGCCAAGCAGAACTTCCAGCAGATCGGCTACCAGCCCCCGCAGGTCTCGCTGAACCCGGATTCGCTTGTGGCCGACGGCCTGGTGCCGGAGAACCTCAAGAGCGCGATCGTTCGCCCGGAGTACTTCGACGTCGGCTATCGGTTGCTCGAACTCGATCCCGCCAACGATGCTGCCTGGCACAATGTCTGGCGTAGCTTCAAAGCCGGAGGATCCTGATCACGGTGGTCCAGCGCACGCGCAACAGCGTGTTGTGGCCTGCGTTGGCCATGCCGGGCATCGCCTGGCTGCTGCTGTTCTTCCTGGCGCCGCTCTACGTCGTCCTGGCGATCGTCTTCGGCCAGGTAGACCCCATCTTCCGCACGCCCATACCGGTGTGGAACCCGTTGGACTGGAACCCTTCTCAGTTCAATTACGTGTTGACCCACATCGTCGGCGAGAACGGTGTGTTCGGCCCCGCACTGCTGCGCACCGGGGTGTACGTCCTGCTGGCCAGCGTGCTGTGCCTGGCGATCGCGTTCCCGGTGGCCTACTACGTGGCGCGGCTGTCCGGGCGGTGGGCGGGCATCCTGCTGGCCGCTCTGATCGCGCCGTTCTGGATCAGCTACATGATGCGAATGTTGGCCTGGGTCAACCTGCTTCAGGATGACGGCCTGGTCAACAAGGTGCTGAGCCTGGGTGGAGTGTTTCACGTCCACACGCATTGGCTGACCGGTCAACCGGCAGTGGTGGTGTTGGGCTTGGTGTACGGATACATCCCCTACATGATCCTGCCGCTGTATGCGGGCCTGGACCGTCTGCCGCAGGCGACGCTGGAGGCCGCGCGCGACCTGGGCGCCAACCGCGTCGCGTCGTTCTGGCGGGTGACGCTGCCGATGTGCAGGCCCACCATCGTGGCCGCGGTCCTGCTGACCTGCCTGCCGATGCTCGGCGACTACTTCACCTCCGACATGCTGTCGGCGTCGCCGAAGACCGCGATGGTGGGCAACCTGATCAATGACAGCGTGCAGTCGCCCGGGCAGACCGGGCAGGCCGGGGCCTTCGTCATGCTGGTGCTCATCGTGACGGTGCTGCCGATGTTCTACTACGTGCGGGTCACCGCGCGGGCCGACGAGGTGTCCACATGAGGGGTCCCATCGCATGGTGGAAGGATCCCTGGCGGCCGCCGCGGATTCTGATCGCGGTCACCCTCGGTTATCTGCTGTGGTCACTGCTGCCGGTGCTGATCGCGGTGATGTTCTCGTTCAACGACGGCAAGTCGCGCACCAACTGGCAGGGCTTCTCGTTCCGCTGGTACTGGGGTGACCCCACCCGATCGGTGTGGCATGACGCCTCGCTGCACACCGCGCTGCTGCAGACCCTGAAACTGGGCGTGCTCACCACGGTGATCACCGTTCCACTCGGCGTGATGCTCGCCATCGGCATCGACCGTTGGCGCGGCAGGCTGCCCGCGGGCGCCAACCTGCTGATGCTGGTGTCCTTCGTGCTTCCCGAGGTCTTGCTGGCCGTCGCCCTGCTGTTCGTGATCACCTCACTGGCCCTGCCCATCGGGTTGGGCACCTCGGCTCAGGTGATTGGATTGGTGACCTTCCAGATCGCCTACCCAGCTGTGTTGGTGCGAGCCCGGCTGGCCACCATCGGCAACCAATATGAGGAAGCGGCAATGGATTTGGGCGCCTCGCCGCTGGAGGCGCTGCGGCGCGTCACCCTGCCCATGCTGATGCCTGCCATCTTCGCCAGCACGGTTCTGGTGTTCGCCGACGTCATCGACGACTTCGTGTTGGTGCGTTACCTGTCCGGGAACTCCTCGACCGAACCGGTGTCGGTGAAGATCTACAACACCGCGCGTGCCGCGCCGACGCCGGCGCTCAACGCGCTGGCCACCATGCTGCTGGCGGCGGCGCTGATCGCGGTCACCGTCGGATATCTGCTGTACCGGAGGATGACTCGCGGGGATGCGACCACCGGCAAGGGGATCGCGGCCTTCGCCGGCGAGGCCTGAGTCTTCGTCCATCTCTGGACCGGGACCGCCCGACCGACTAGTCTGACTGTATGTTCAAACAACAGCCCGCTCCGGTTCCCGCCGACGATCTGGCCGCCGCACTCGCCCCCTTCGGGCAGTCGCGGATGCTGCCGCGCGAGGCCTACGTCGACCCCCAGGTCTTCGAATGGGAGAAGGAGAACATCTTCTCCGGCTGGCACTGCGTCGGCCACGCCAGCGACCTCGACGGCGTCGGCGCCCAGAAGGCTGTCGGCTCGGGCAAGAACAGCATCCTGCTGGTCCGCGGCGACGACGGCCAGGTGCGGGCCTTCGCCAACGTGTGCCGCCACCGAGGCCACGAGATGCTGGCGTGCGGGGCCACCGCCAAACGCCGCGGCATCGTATGCCCCTACCACTCGTGGTCCTACAAACTCAACGGCGAACTGCGCAATGCCCCCGGCTTCGACGACGCCGACGGATTCCAGTTCGAGACAAGCCAATTAGGGCTCACCGAACTGCGGCTGGTGAACTGGCACGGCTACCTGTTCGTCGACCCCAGCGGCGCGGACGTCGACTTCGGCCAGCACGTCGCGGGCCTGGAAGACATCATCGGCCCATACCGGCCCGAGGACCTGACCGTGGTGGACCGGCACTCCTACGTGCTGGACACCAACTGGAAGGTCATCGTCGAGAACTACCAGGAGTGCTACCACTGCCAGACCATCCACCCCGAGCTGTCCCGGATCTCCCCGCCGACCAGCGGTGAGAACATCGACCTGCCCGGTGACTGGATGGGCGGCTGGATGTCGATCATCGATGGTGCACAGACGATGTCGCTGTCCGGTGCGAGCGGCGGGGTGGCGATCAAGGGCCTCTCCGAACAGGAACTGCGCACCGTCATGTACCTGGTGGGCTTCCCCAACCTGCTTGTCAGCCTGCACCCCGACTACGTGATGACCCACATCATGACGCCGCTGGGCGTCGACCGCACCCACGTCGAATGCGCGTGGGCGTTCCCCCGGGAGGCGCTCGAGGCACCCGATTTCGACCCGTCCTACGCGGTGGACTTCTGGGACCTGACCAACCGCCAGGACTGGGGTGCCTGCGAATCGGTGCAACGCGGACTCAGCTCCCCGCACTCCCGGCCGGGCCCGCTGGCCCCCGACGAAGACGGCGTCTACCAGTTCGTCACCCGGGTTGCGCGGGCCTACACCGGCAGCCGCTGAGCCCGGCCTGGCACACTGCCAGGCTGTGACGAAAAGAGCCTTGATCCTGGCCGGCGGCGGCCTGGCCGGCATCGCCTGGGAGACCGGCGTGCTGCGCGGCATCGCCGACGAATCGCCTGCCACCGCCCGCGCACTGCTGGCCTCCGACGTCCTCGTCGGCACCTCGGCTGGGTCAACCGTGGCCGCCCAGATCAGCAGCCCCATGCCGCTCGACGAGCTCTACGAACGCCAAATCGCAGCCACATCAAGCGAATTGGATCCCGGTGTCGACATCGACACCATCGCCGAGCTGTTCCTGGGCGCGATGGCCGGACCCGGTGAGCTGACCGAGAAGCTGCGACGCATCGGCGCCGTCGCAGCCGGCGCCACCACCGTCGCCGAACCCGTCCGGCGCCGGGTCATCGAAGCGCGCCTGCCCAGCCACGACTGGCCCGACGCCGACCTACGCATCACCGCCATCGACATCGCCACCGGCGAGCTGGTGGTGTTCGACTCCGCCTCGGGGGTGTCGCTGGTGGACGCGGTCGCCGCAAGCTGTGCGGTGCCTGCGACCTGGCCGCCGGTCACCATCGGCGGGCGGCGCTACATGGACGGCGGGGTCAGTAGCTCGGTGCACACCGGGGTGGCCGCCGACTGCGATACCGCGGTGCTGCTGGTCCCGGCGGCGGAATTCGCGCCCTCGCCGTTCAGCGACGGCACCGCCGCCGAGATCGCCGCGTTCGGGGCCCGCAGTTTCACCGTGTACGCCGACGAGGCCTCGCTGGCCGCGTTCGGGCCCAACCCCCTGGACCCGGTCTGCCGGGTCCCCTCGGCGCGCGCCGGTCGCGAGCAAGGCCGGCGGGTGGCTGAGGCCGTCAGTGACTTTGTTGGTCCAGCGCCCGCGCGGTGAGCTCACGGCCGAGGTCGATGATCTCGGCGGCGCGGTGGAAATCCAGGCTTCGGCACGCGGTGCGGGGCACGTCGATCAGCAGGTCGGGCGGGTAGGCCGCCAGCTGGTGCCGGGCCAGCGCGGACTGCGCGATGTCGATGGTGCGGTTCATCACGGAGAAGCTGCCCAGCTTGGGCAGGTCGGCTTCCGGTGCGACAGGCTCCTCGTCCCCGGTGTCCTCGCTACTGCCGAACCGGTTGCGCACCGACTTCGCCGGTGCGGTGTCCAGCAGCGACGACGTGCTGCGCAACAGTTTGTTGAGCCACTCGGTGGTGCGGGTCTCCGGACTGGCGCTCTGGTCGGCGGGCGCGTCGGACTGGCCGCCGTTGAGGCTGACCGCGATGGTCAGGTCGGCGTTGACGGCGGCGATCGGCGCCATCGGCACCGGATCGAGGATGCCGCCGTCGGCCAGCAGCCGGCCGTCGAGCACATGCGGCGCGATGAGGCCGGGGATGGCGATCGACGCCCGAATCGCGGCGTCGACCGGGCCGCGCTGCAGCCAGACCGACTTACCGGTGATCAAATCGGTCGCCACCGCCGTGTACGGGATCGGCAGGCTCTCGATGGTCGCCTCGCCGAGGATGTCGCGCACTGCGTCGAGGATCTTCTCCGCCCGCAACACGCCGGCGGCGGTGATGGACGGGTCGAGCAGGCGCAGAACCGCCCGCTGGGTCAAAGTCTTTGCCCAGTCGGCGAATTCGTCGAGCGAGCCGGCGGCATGCAATCCGCCGACCAGGGCGCCCATCGACGAACCTGCGACCCCGACGACGTCGTAGCCGCGGTCCCGCAGTTCGTCGATGACGCCGATGTGCGCGTAACCCCGCGCACCCCCGCTGCCCAGCGCCAGCGCAACCCGTCCAGTCGCCATCACCCCATTCTGCTCGCCGGTATCAGTCGCGCTGGATCGCGTCGACTGTTCCGTTGTCGCCGCCCACGGTGTAGCCCAGCGAGTCGACGGTGGTGCTGTGCTGGTGGTCGGCGCTCGGTGCGGCGACCGCCGGCGCGGCCAGTCCGATCAGGGCAGCGCTCAGGGCGCTACCGACCAGTGCCGTCAATCCGAATCTCGTCATCTTTCGTGCCTCCTTTACGGAGGTGAAAACCACCAGGTCAGACTATTAATTCCAGTGGCAGTAAGTGATCGCCCGTTGGCAGCAATCAGGTGTTCGGGACGACTTTTGCTACCCGTGATTAGAACCGGGTGTGACCGTCAACACCCGCCGTCCGCAGCGGCCCGCACCGCGATGATCACCGCGGCCTGCTGTGCGGTGGACAACTGGGCCCAGGTGCTGTTGAACGTCTGCGGGCTCGGCTCGGTGCTGGCCTGCAGTTCCTTGAGCTTCGTCTCCACCAGCGTGGTGGGATCACCGCCGTGGGCTTCCATCCAGCTCTTGGTGGACATGCAGGCCTGCGCGTACTGCTCCTCGGTGGATTCGGCGGGCACGTCGATGCGGGTGGTCACCCCGTTCGATGACACCCCGATGGGCTCGGCCGGTGTGCTCTGCTCCTCGGCCGGGCTCGCGGGCGCCGGAGCCTTGGAGGTGGCATTGCCGCCGCCCCCCGACGAACACGCCATCAGGGCGGTGTTGAGGACCACCACGACCGTAGCGGCAGCAGTCAGTGAACGACATCGGTCGCGGCGCATGATGCCAATCTATGCAACACTGTCTGCCATGACGGAGCGTGCCGGTTCTCGGGAGTGTTGTCGGGTCTAGCCCGGCCCCGATCCGTCCCTGCAATCCGGAGTTTCTCCCCATGTCGTTGTCGAGCTCAGCTCGTGCCGTCACCAACTTCCCGCCCGTGCTTCCCGCAGTATCCGCGCCGACCCGGCTGCGGCTGCCCGACCTTCTGCACACCACCGACCTGTTCGCCGACGGCGTGCTGCGCGGCGAGTACGACACGCTGATGCCCGCGGGCGGCCCGCCGTCCGACGGGCGCTGGTACACCCGGCTGCACGCCGACGACGAACTCGACGTCTGGCTGATCAGCTGGGTGCCCGGTCACACCACCGAACTGCACGACCACGGCGGGTCCCTCGGCGCACTCACCGTGCTATCGGGTGCCCTGCACGAATACCGTTGGGACGGCCAAGATCTGCGCCGGCGCCGCCTCGACGCCGGCGACCAGGCGGCCTTCCCGCTGGGCTGGGTGCACGACGTGGTGGGGGCACCGGCCCTGGCCGACCCGGATTCGGCGACGCTGAGCGTGCACGCCTACTCGCCGCCGCTGACCGCGATGTCGTATTACGAAGTGACAGAGCGCAATACGCTTCGGCGGACCCGCACCGAACTGACCGACGGTCCAGAAGGCTCGTGAGCCGAATCGACGATGCGCTGACCGCCGCCAGGGCACGGCTGCGCCGGCTTGAGGCCGACGAGGTTCCCGCTGCGCTGAGCCGGGGCGCGATCCTTGTCGACATCCGGCCCGCGGCCCAGCGCGCTGCCGAAGGCGAGGTGCCCGGCGCGCTGGTGATCGAACGCAATGTGCTGGAGTGGCGCTGCGACCCGACCAGCGACGCGCGGCTGCCCCAAGCGGTCGACGACGACGTCGAATGGGTGGTGCTGTGCTCGCAGGGCTACACCTCGAGCCTGGCCGCGGCGGCCCTGCAGGATCTCGGACTGCACCGCGCCACCGACGTCGTCGGCGGGTTCGAGGCGCTGGCCGAAGTAGGGCTGGCTACTCCGGCGCGTTGACGATCCCGCGCAACCTTTCGGTCTTCTCCGGCGTCCACCCCGGCGGCTGCGTGATCGCCGCCCAGGCGTTGACCACGTCGCGCACGTAGCGGTGGCCGTGACCGTCGGGCACGTCGATGGCGACGGCCATGTCCGCCGACACCTGCAGGAAGGTGACGATCGGAATCCAGTTCATGTCGGGGGAGACGTCGTAGCCGCGCGGCTCGCGCAGCCAATCCGGTTCGGCGAACAGCAGATCCGGATTCCACCACGTGATGGGGTCCGAGGCGTGCTGCAGGTAGACGATCCGCGGGTTGCCCCAGGGCTTGTCCGGACGGCCGAGGTTGTCCGGGCGCGCGGCGAATCGGATGTTGGCGCCGTCGTCGAAGGTCGGCAGCCACATCGGTGTGCCCGCGTCGCGGTTCCTGGTGACGTCCTCCCACATGGTGTTGTTGAACGTCGGGCCGCTGAACAGAGCGCCGTTGGTGCGGGCGATGATGTTGTTGGGGCTCAGGAACGGCGCCTCACCGCCGAAGGAGCCCAGGCTCTCACCGAACACCACGATCTTGGGCCGCTGCGCCTCCGGGATGGCCCGCAGTCGTTCGTCGACCGCCTCGAACAATGCCTGGCCGGCCTGGCGGGCGTTCTCCTTGTCCACCAGGAAGGACAGCCAGCTCGGTAGGAACGAGTACTGCATCGACACGATCGCGGTGTCGCCGTTGAACATGTACTCCAGTGCCGAGGCCTCGGCCTCGTTGATCCAGCCCGTCCCGGTGGTCGTCGCGACCGCGATCACCTTGCGTTTGAAGCCACCCGCACGCTCGAGTTCACGGGCGGCGAGGTCGGCGGCGGCCCGGATGTCAGGTGCGGAGTTCTTGCCCGCGTAGGCCCGGATCGGTTCGACGGCCGGGGCGGCGTTGAACGTGGTCAGTTGCTCCACCGAGGGGCCGCCCGCGACGAAGATTCGGCCCTGATTGCCCAGCGTGTTCCAGGCGACCAGCGACCCGGGACCACCGGAGCGCAGCGGGGTGGTCGGCGCCGGGTTGCCCGGGCCCATCTCGTCGTTGACCGCGGCGAATGTCTTGTTGAGGAAGGCCATCCCGCCTTTGACCACCACGCCGTTGAGCAGCGAGATCGACAGACTGAGCAGCAGGGCGACCACGACGATGAATGAAACACGCGGCGGGGCAAAGCGATTGAGCCGGCCGACCAGAAACCGGATCAGTTTGCCGATCAGCTGGCCCAGCTCGACGAACGCGAACAGGACGATCACCGAGATGATCGCGGCCTGCGGGTAGTTGAACCACTTCAGCCGCGGCACGCCCATCAGATCGCGAACCTCGTCCTGCCACAGGTGGAACGAGAAGATGGAGAACGCCAGCCCGATCACCGCCGCGATCAGCAGGATCGGCCAGGCCCAGCGGGGTGCACGCGGGCTGTCGGGGCGCGAGAGCATGAAGCGCACCAGCCAGACGCCGAAGACGCCCAGCCCGTAACCGATGGCGCCGGCCGCACCGCTGACCAGTCCCTGGAACAGCGGCCCGCGGGGCAGCAGCGACGGTGTCAGCGACAGCCAGAGGAACACCATGCCGACTGCGGTCCCGGTGAAGGTGTAGCGGCGCTGCCACCAATCCGGTTTCGGTTCTGCTGCGGTGGGCGGGGCAGGTTCGGCGGTCTTGACCTCGGCTTCGCTCACCTACAGCACTTTATCGGTGCGTGAAGTTGGCAGGGCGCTTCTCGGTGAAGGCGGCCATGCCCTCGGTCTGGTCGTCGGTGGCGAACGCCGAGTGGAACAGCCGCCGTTCGTAAAGCAGCCCCTCGGTGAGCGTGGACTCGAAGGCGCGGTTGACGGCCTCCTTGGCCATCCGGGCGGCCGACCGCGACATCTGCGAGATCGTCGTCGCCACGGCCTTGGCCTCGGTGAGCAGGTCGGCGGCCGGAACCACCCGGGAGACCAGGCCGCTGCGTTCGGCCTCGGCCGCGTCGATGGTGCGGCCGGTCAGGATGAGGTCCATCGCCTTGGCCTTGCCGATCGCGCGGGTCAGCCGCTGCGAGCCGCCCATACCGGGCAGCACGCCGAGCTTGATCTCGGGCTGGCCGAACTTCGCGGTGTCGGCGGCGATCAGGACGTCGCACATCATGGCCAGCTCGCAGCCACCGCCCAGCGCGTAGCCGGCGACCGCGGCGATGGTCGGGGTACGCACCGCGGCCAGCTTGGACCAGGCGGCGAAGAAGTCGGCGTCGAACACCTCGGAGAACGACAGCGTCGCCATCTCCTTGATGTCGGCGCCGGCGGCGAAGGCCTTCTCGTTGCCGGTGAGGATGATCGCCCCGATACCCTGGTCGGCGTCGAATTCGGCTGCGGCCGTTGTCACTTCGAGCATGACCTGGGTGTTGAGCGCGTTGAGCGCCTTCGGGCGGTTCAGTGTGATGGTGCCGACGCGATCGTCGCGGTCCACCAGGATGGTCTCAAAGCTCGATTTAGGGCTCAATTTGTCCTCTCTCGAAGGTCAGGTCGGGGTCGGCCGGGGCGAAGTAGCCCTGCACATCCTCCTCGGTCACCGCGGCCAGCGACGAGGGGGACCACTTCGGGTTGCGATCCTTGTCGATGATCTGGGCCCGGATGCCCTCGACGAGGTCGTGGGACCGGCTCGACGCGCACGACACCCGGTACTCCTGGACCAGGACGTCCTCCAGCGTCGGCAGGTGTGCGGCGCGCCGGATGGCCTCCAAGGCGACCGATGCGGCGATGGGGGAGCGGCCGGCGATCAGCTCGGCCGCTTCGTGGGCGGCGGGGTCGGCGTGGCCGCGCAGCGCGGCGAGAATCTCGGTGAGGGTGGGGGCCGCGTAGCACTCGTCGATCCACTCCTGTTGCGCCAGAAGCTGACTCGGGGGCGGCTCGGTGGCGAAGGCCTCGACGGCGGCCTCCACTCCGTCACCGGCCACGGCGGCGGTGAAGGCCTCGAGCTTGTCATGCGTGACGTAGTGGTCGGCGAAGCCGATCGCGATGGCGTCGGAGCCGGTGAAGGGTGCGCCGCTGAGGGCGGCATGCAGGCCCAGCAGGCCAGGCGCCCGCGACAAGATGTAGGTGCCGCCGACGTCGGGGATCAGGCCGATACCCACCTCGGGCATCGCGATCTTGGACCGGTCGGTGACCACGCGGACGTTGCCGTGAGCCGAGATCCCGACGCCGCCGCCCATCACGATGCCGTCCATGATCGCGACGTACGGCTTGGGGTAGCTGCCGATCTTGGCGTTGAGCCGGTACTCGTCCCACCAGAACTGCCGCACGTCGGCGCCGCCGGCCTTGGCGCTCTCATAGACCGCGACCACGTCGCCGCCCGCGCACAGCCCCCGCTCGCCGGCGCCGTCGAGCACCACGGCGGTGATTGCCGGATCGTCCGCCCAGTCGGTGAGCACTTGGTCGAGCACGCTCACCATGTGGTGGGTCAGCGAGTTGATGGCCTTGGGCCGATTGAGCGTCACGCGGCCGACACGGCCGTCGACCCTGGTGAGGATTTCGTCGGAGTCAGCCGTCACGGCAGCGCGGTCCTTGTTCGTCGAAAGGTTGGATGTCCTAGTTTTACCACCCGGCTCAGCCAGATCCAGATCGAGACCCCACCACAGTCGTCCCACCGGTAAGGTCGGGCTTTGTACGGTCGGGAATCACCGGGAAGTTTGTGAATTTTCTGGGAACCCGGCTGTGGCGCCGTTCGTTGACGGTGTGTTCACTCGATCTCCAGGAGAGGATCCGACGGTGCGGGAGACCAGCAACCCGATATTTCGCTCGCTGCCCAAGCAGCAGGGCGGATATGCACAGTTCGGCAGCGGCGTAGCCGGTGCCCAGCAGGTGGCTTACCAGGCCGACCCCTACACCACGCAGTACCCGCCGCAGACCGGTGTCTCGCGGCCCATGACGATCGATGACGTCGTCACCAAGACCGGCATCACCCTCGGTGTGCTGTCGATCGTCGCCGTCATCTCCTACTTCCTGGTCTCGGCCAACCTCGCGCTGGCGATGCCGTTCACCCTGGTGGGCGCGCTCGGCGGCCTGGCACTGGTGCTGGTGGCCACGTTCGGCCGCAAGCAAGACAACCCGGCCATCGTGCTGAGCTACGCCGCCCTCGAGGGCCTGTTCCTCGGCGCGATCTCGTTCGTGCTGGCCAATGTCGTGGTGTCGGGCGCCAATGCCGGCATGCTGATCGGCCAGGCCATCCTGGGCACCATCGGCGTGTTCTTCGGCATGCTCGTCGTCTACAAGACCGGCGCCATCCGGGTGACGCCGAAGTTCACCCGCATGCTGGTTGCGGGCATGGTCGGCGTGCTGGTGCTCATGCTCGGCAACTTCGTCCTGTCGATGTTCGGCGTGGGCGGCGGCGAGGGCATGGGCCTGCGCAGCGGTGGCTCGATCGCGATCATCTTCTCCCTGGTGTGCATCGCCCTGGCGGCGTTCAGCTTCCTGCTCGACTTCGATGCCGCTGATCAGATGATCCGCGCCGGCGCACCGGAGAAGGCGGCCTGGGGTGTGGCCCTCGGCTTGACCGTCACGCTGGTGTGGCTGTACCTGGAGATCCTGCGTCTGCTCAGCTACTTCCAGCAGCGCTAGCTTTACCTCGCACAAAGCCCCGGCCCCTTCCAAGCGGCCGGGGCTTTGTCGTATGGCGAGTGTCATCGGTTCTGCTCACAGATCGGGTTTTGTCCCCACAAGGTCGCTCTGTGAGCAGAACTGATGGCAGGTCTGCGCGATGGTGGGCCGATGACGAGCACTGCGCCTTTCATCGGAAGTGAGGCCGTCGATGCCGGGCTGGTCGGCAAGCATCTGCCGCGAACCCGGTACACCGCCGTATTTCCCGACGTGTATGCGCCCAAGGACGTTGAGCTGACGTCGCGCGAGCGTGCGCGGGCGGCATGGCTGTGGTCGCACCGGCAAGGGATTGTCATGGGGCTGACGGCGGCGGCACTGCATGGCAGCAGGTGGGTTGACGACGATCTGCCCATCGAGCTGATGTGGCTAAATGCCCGTGCACCCCAAGGCATAACAACGCATTACCTCCGCATGTACCGCCACGAGTTCGTCGAGATGGACAACCTCCGCATCACAACTCCCGCACGGACGGCCTTCGACATCGGGCGCCGTCGTCCCGCACGCTCAGCCGTCGCGCGGATGGACGCCCTGTTCAGGGCGACCGGTATCACTGTCGAGGAGGTGGCAGCCGTCGCTGTCGATCACCGGGGCACACCAGGCCTACGGCAGCTCGAGACAGTCTTGAGATGGGTCGACGCCGGCGCGCAGTCGCCGAAGGAAAGCTGGCTCCGAATGATTCTGGTCGAAGCAGGGCTGCCTCGTCCTCGTACGCAGATCCCGGTTCGGCGCTCAGATGGCTGGTCGAACTATTACCTCGACATGGGCTGGGAGGACGTCAAAGTCGCGGTCGAATACGACGGCGAACACCACCGCACCGACCGCCTGCAATACGCAAAGGATGCGCGCCGACGGGAGGAGTTGGAGCTGCTGGGCTGGATCGTGATCCGGGTACTCGTCGGCGACACGGCAGCCGACATCGTGCGGCGGGTGCGCGCTGCTCTGGCTCGGCGTGCATCGATTCTGCGGTGAGAGCGCGCAATCCTCGCGGACGGACGCTCTCACCGCAGAATCGGCGGGCGGACTCTAGGAGAGCCGCTCGATCACCATGGCCATACCCTGGCCGCCGCCGACGCACATCGTCTCGATGCCGAAGGTCTTGTCGTAGGTCTGCAGGTTGTTCAGCAGCGTGGCGGTGATCCGGGCGCCCGTCATACCGAACGGATGCCCCAGCGCGATCGCGCCGCCGGAGACGTTGAGCTTCTCCTCGTCCATCCCCAGCGCCCGCGCCGAGCCGAGCACCTGAACCGCGAACGCCTCGTTGATCTCGTACAGATCGATATCGGAGATCGACAGCTTGGCATTCGCCAGCGCCTTCTTGACGGCCTCGATCGGGCCCAGGCCCATGATCTCCGGCGACAGCCCCGACACACCGGTCGACACCACACGCGCCAGCGGGGTCAGGCCCAGCTCCTTGGCCTTGGTGTCGGAGACGATCACCAGCGCGGCCGCGCCGTCATTGAGAGGGCACGCGTTGCCTGCGGTGATCGTGCCGTTGGGGCGGAACACCGGCTTGAGCTGGCTGATCTTCTCGTAGGTGGTGCCCGCACGGGGGCCGTCGTCAGTGCTGACGACCGTGCCGTCAGGCAGGGTGACGGGCACGATCTCGCGCTCGAAGAAGCCGTTCTTGATTGCCTCTTCGGCTTTGTTCTGCGACCGAACACCCCAGTGGTCCTGGTCCTCGCGGCTGATGCCGGTGAACAGCGCCACGTTCTCGGCGGTCTGGCCCATCGCGATGTAGACGTCGGGAATCAGGCCGTCCGCACGCGGGTCGTGCCACTCCTCGGCACCGGCCGCGGCGGCCTCGGAGCGCTGCTGTGCGGCTTCAAACAGCGCATTCTTGGTGTCCGGCCAGCCGTCGGCGTTGCCCTTGCCGAACCGCGACACCGTCTCGACGCCCGCCGAGATGAACGCATGTCCCTCGCCGGCCTTGATCGCGTGGAACGCCATCCGCGTGGTCTGCAGCGACGACGAGCAGTACCGGTTCACCGTGGTACCCGGCAGGAAGTCGTAGCCCAGCTCCACCGCCACGGCGCGGCCGATGTTGAAACCGGACTCGCCGCCGGGCTGCCCACAACCCATGATCAGGTCGTCGATGTCGCGGGGATCCAGCGACGGCACCTTGTCCAGCGCGGCGCGCACCATCTGCGCGGCAAGGTCGTCCGGGCGGATGTCGACCAGCGAACCCTTGTAGGCCCGGCCGATCGGCGAGCGGGCGGTAGAGACGATGACGGCTTCAGGCATGAACAGGGCTCCTTAGGAGATGTGCGGCAATTGCACACGAACCTAACTCGCGGGCACCACGATCGGTGCGGGCACCCCGGTGGTACGCCTGCGGAACAGCCGCGTGATCGGCGCCAGGCGGGTAGAGACGTTCCAGCTCTGCGACGGCGTGATCCACGGCAGGTCCGGCACGGTGGCACCGGTCCACTCGCCGAGTTCGTGGCACAGCGCGGGCAGCAACTGGTTGGCCGCCAACGCATACCCGGCCGCCGAGGGGTGGAACTTGTCGTCGGAGAACATCAGCTCCGGAGTCTCCAGGAAGTTCGGCGTCAGCAGATCCGCCAGCGGCACCGGAACCCCGCCCGCGGCCCGCACCGCAGCGGCCTGCACCCGCGCCAGGTGCAGTCCGCGGGACCGCGTGGCATAGCGCAGCGGCTGCGGAATGGCCGTGATGACACCGAAATCCGGGCAGGTGCCGACGACGACGACCGCGCCGCTGGCACGCAGCCGCTTGACCGCGGCACCGAGCCGGTTGGCCGACGGCCCGATGCCGTTGAGCGCGGTGATGTCGTTGGCGCCGATCATGATCACCGCGGCGTCCGGTGGGGGACCGGCCACGAACATGGCGTCCACCTGACCCGACAACCCCTTGGACGTCGCGCCGACGATCGCCTTGGTCGACAGCCGGATCAGCTTGCCGGACTCCTCGGCCAGCCCACGCGCGATCACCACGCCGGGCACCTCGTCGGCGTCGCGGCAGCCGTAGCCGGTGGCTGTCGAGTCGCCGAACACCATCATGTGCAGGTCGTAGGGGACACCGCGCTCCCACTTGCGCACCGGTCCACCGCCGGGGGCGTAGACGCCGTCGGCGCGCGGGGGCACGTCCCAAGCCTTCGGGATCACCGTTCGAGCCTGGGCTGCCTGTTCATTGAGCAGAGTCCGGGCACCCAACACGGCTGTTCCGGTGGAGGCGAGTACTCCCGCCACCCCCAACACCACCGTCGACCGACGCGGCCCGCGCATGTCCACCGGGCCAGTTTATGTCGCGATACCCCCGGAAACCGGTCCCGACAGTGGCCCCGGGATTACGGACAGGTATCACTTCCGGTAAGAAAACAAATCGTTAGTTGTTGTATCTATCGCAGCTGTCAAGCTAAGTTACCGGGGTTCGCTGGTGGGTCCCGGGGACACGTATCTACAACGGCGTAGGGAGTGTTGACGATGACCGCACCCAGTAAGGTCCGGGCTTCTTCGCCCCATCGAACACAGGCCGGCAACGGCCTTGGCAAAGCCCACGGCCCGCGCCGCTATCCGGTTTCCGACGGCGCACCCGTCGAGGTCGTCGAGGACGGCCCCAGCATCGCTGCGCGGCTGGTATCCATGGGCACCCGCGCCACGATGTGGCCCACCCTCGCCGTGCTGAGCCATGTGCCGCACTGGCCGTGGCCGTTCGGCCTGGTGGACTTCGTCGCCCGCGCGGTCCTGCCCACACCGGGAACGGTGCGCGCCACCGTCGGCCTGCCCAACGCCTCGGCCCAACTGGTTCGTGCCCCCGGCGTGCTGCCCGCCGACGGCCGTCGCCGCATCGTGCTCTACATGCACGGCGGGGCGTTCCTGACATGCGGTGTCAATTCGCACAGCCGGATTTCAACTGCGCTGTCCAAGTTCGCCGATTCGCCGGTACTCGTGGTCGACTACCGGCTCATCCCCAAGCACTCCATCGGCAACGCCCTCGACGACTGCTACGACGCCTACAAGTGGCTGCGGCTGCGCGGCTACGAGCCCGACCAGATCGTGCTCGCCGGCGACTCGGCAGGCGGATACCTGTCGCTGGCGCTGGCTCAGCGACTGCAGGCCGAGGGGGAGGAGCCCGCCGCGCTCGTCGCGATCTCGCCGCTGCTTCAACTCGACCACGGCCCCAAGCTCAACCATCCGAACATCCACACCGATGCGATGTTCCCGCCCAAGGCATTTGACGCACTGGTCGCGCTGGTGGCCCGCGCGGCCGCCAAGAACATCGTCGACGGCGAACCCGAGGGCGCCTACGAACCGCTGGATCACATCGAGCCCGGGCTGCCCCGCACCCTCATCCACGTGTCGGGCTCGGAGGTACTGCTGCACGACGCCCGGCTCGCCGCCCGCAAGTTGGCTGCCGCGGGCGTGCCGACCGAGGTACGGGTGTGGCCCGGCCAGATCCACGACTTCCAACTCGCCGCCCCGCTCATTCCGGAGGCGACGCGCTCGCTGCGCCAGATCGGCGAATACATCCGCGAGGCCACCGGCTGAGCGCACAGCGGTGCGGGCCTGACACCATGTAGGCATGCGTATCGCGCCGCACATCAGCGAGCTCATCGGGAACACTCCGCTGGTTCGACTCAACTCGGTTGTGCCAGAGGGGTCCGGCCTCGTCGCGGCCAAGATCGAATACCTCAACCCCGGGTCCAGTTCCAAGGACCGCATCGCGGTCAAGATGATCGACGCCGCCGAAGCCAGCGGCGAGCTCAAGCCCGGCGGCACCATCGTCGAACCCACCTCCGGCAACACCGGCGTCGGCCTGGCACTGGTCGCCCAGCGCCGCGGCTACAAGTGCGTGTTCGTGTGCCCGGACAAGGTCAGTGAAGACAAGCGCAACGTCCTGCGCGCCTACGGCGCCGACGTCGTCGTCTGCCCCACCGCCGTGCCACCGGACCACCCGGACAGCTACTACAGCGTCTCCAACCGGCTGGTCACCGAGATCGACGGCGCATGGAAACCCGACCAGTACTCCAACCCCAACGGGCCGGCCAGCCACTACGAAACGACCGGCCCGGAGATCTGGGCGGACACCGACGGCAAGATTACCCACTTCGTCGCAGGCGTGGGCACCGGCGGCACCATCACCGGTACCGGCCGCTACCTCAAGGAGGTGTCCGGCGGGAAGGTCAAGATCATCGGCGCCGACCCCGAGGGATCGGTGTACTCCGGCGGCACCGGCCGGCCTTACCTCGTTGAAGGCGTGGGCGAAGACTTCTGGCCGTCGGCGTATGACCCGGCAGTACCCGACGAGATCATCGCCGTCTCTGACGCCGACTCGTTCGACATGACGCGCCGGCTCGCCCGCGAGGAGGCGCTACTGGTCGGCGGCTCGTGCGGCATGGCGGTGGTCGCCGCGCTCAAGGTGGCCAAGGAAGCCGGCCCCGATTCGCTCGTGGTCGTCCTGCTGCCCGACGGCGGCCGCGGCTACCTGTCGAAGATCTTCAACGACGCCTGGATGTCGTCCTACGGGTTCCTGCGCACACCGCTCGACGAGTCGGTGCCCGAACCCGTCGTCGCCGACGTGTTGCGCGGGAAGTCCGGGGAGCTGCCGGACCTGGTGCACACCCACCCCTCGGAGACGGTGCGCGACGCCATCGGCATCCTGCGCGAATACGGGGTCTCCCAGATGCCCGTCGTCGGCGCCGAACCGCCGGTGATGGCCGGCGAGGTCGCCGGCAGCGTGTCCGAGCGGGAGCTGCTCTCGGCGGTATTCGAGGGCCGGGCCAAGCTCGCCGACGCGGTGGCGTTGCACATGGGCCCGCCGCTGCCGCTGATCGGCGGCGGCGAGCTGGTCAGCGCGGCCGCCAAGTCGCTGCGGGAATGGGACGCACTGATGGTCGTCGAGGAGGGCAAACCCGTCGGCGTCATCACCCGCCACGACCTTCTGGGTTTCCTCTCGGAGGGCCCGCGCCGCCGCTGACCTGCCGCGTAACCCGCAGGTGAACATTGCACTTTGGCGCGATACGAAGTCTCTTCTCCGGTAGATTGTGTCCGGCTTGAGCTGGGCCGATGTCTGCTGGAAGGCGCGATGACCGACCAACCACCGGGGCAACCCTACGGTGACCAACCGCTGCCGCCCGAGGCCTACACGCCGTGGCTCACCCGGGTCGTCGCGTGGCTGATCGACCAGCTCCCGGTGTACCTCGTGATCGGCATCGGCTCGTGGATCTGGCTCGCCAGCGCCCAGGGCACCGTCTGCGTCACCGACTCCTCGGAGTACGAACTCGGTGAATTCTGCAAAGAGGGCTTCATCGGCCCGACCGTGCTCGGCTGGGCCGCACTGGCCATGGCGACCGTGTTCTCGCTCGGGTTCGCGCTGTGGAATCTGGGCTTCCGCCAGGGCAACACGGGATCCAGCGTGGGCAAAACGATCATGAAATTCAAAGTGATCGGCGAGAAAACGGGTCAGCCGATCGGTTTCGGTTTGTCAGTGATCCGGCAGTTTGCCCATTTCGTCGACCAGATCGTCTGCTACATCGGTTATCTTCTTCCGCTGTGGGACACCAAGCGCCAGACGCTGGCCGACAAGATCATGTCCACCGTCTGCGTGCAGTTATAAAGCCGGTCAATATCTCTACTCACCCACGAAAGCCGAGGATGTCATGACACAACCGCCCGAACCGCCCGGGAACG